>DATMDV010000224.1:0-30062 GCA_035557475.1 Ilumatobacteraceae bacterium | reverse complement strand
GTCGAGGTCACGCTGGGGGATGACGACCTTGAGGCCGTCGTGGGTGCGCACCTCGTCGGTGAACGCGGCCGTGAGGTACTCGTCGAAGCTGAGGTCGTAGCGGAAATCCTCGCCGGGCGCCGAGGCGATGGCGAGGCGCAGGCCCAGCGTGTCGGCGTCGGGCTCCTCGTCGCGCAGCTTGACCAATTCCTCGAGCGCGGCCGGAGTGATCGTGACGATCGGCTCGCTCGCGCCGGCGTTGGCGCTTGACGACTTCCCGCTGGTGAGGGCTTCGAGCGGACTCATCGCCTTCAGGCTACCGTCGCTCTTCGTGATCACCGAGGCGTACCTCGACCACATCCGGGCCGACGTCGACCGGTTCGCTGCGGCGCTCGAACGTGGTCCCGTCGATGCACCAGTGGCGGCGTGTCCCGGCTGGGATCTCGCCCGTCTCGCCGCCCATCTGGGCGTGGTGCACCGCTGGGCGCGGCGGGCCGTGCTCGATGGCGCGCCACCCGAAGCGACACCTCGCCCGGAACCCGATACCGACTGGGCCGCGTGGATCCGAGAGGGCGGCGAGGCGCTCGTCGAGGTGCTCGCGTCGGTCGACCTCGACGCCCCGACGTGGCACCCGTTCCCTGTCGCCCAGGTCGGGCGCGTCTGGCCGCGGCGCCAGGCTCACGAGACGGTCGTCCACCGGTGGGACGCCGAAGCGGCGGTCGGCTCGCCCTCCCCGATCGATCCGGAGCTGGCGAGCGACGGGATCGACGAGTACTTCGAGATCGCCGTGCCGCGGCTCGGTGTGCGCGAGCAACTCGATCTTCCAGCCGGGAGCTTCCATGTGCACTGCACCGACGTCGCCGGCGAGTGGCTCGTCGAGCGCGATGGCGACGGCCTGAGGGTGGTACGCGAGCACGCCAAGGGCGATGCCGCACTGCGTGGCCCGGCCGAGGCGATCCTGCTCCGATTGTGGAACCGCGACACCCCGCGAGCCGGCGAGCTCGACCACGTCGGCGATCCGGCCGTCGCCGCCGCCTGGCTCGCCATCCCCGGTATGTGACGGAATCGCCGGTTCAGCGGGTGGTGCCGCCGCCGTCGACTTCGATGCGTTGGCCGGTGACGTAGCCGGCGGCATCGGTGCACAGCCACAGCACGACCTCGGCCACGTCGGCCGGCTGGCACACGCGACCGAACGGCGCCGCGGCGTCGAGCGACCGCAGGTCGACGAGCTCGCGGTTGCCGGTGAACGCGCGAGCGAGGCGCACGCCCATCTCGGTCTCGACCAGCCCCGGCGCCACGACGTTGACGTGGATCCCGTGTTCGCGCTCTTCGTGGGCGAGCGTTCGCGCCAGGGCCTCCAACGCAGCCTTGCCCATGTTGTAGGGCGCGCCGTTGGCCGCCATGTGCGTTGTCGCCACCGACGAGATCATCACGATGTCGCCGCGCGGGCGTTGGCGCATCGACGGCAGTACGAGCCGAGCGGCGTGGTGGGCGCCGAAGGCATGCACGCGCACGACTCGCTCCATCTCTTCGGGATCGGTGTCGGCGACGGGTCGTCCACGCGACGCGATTCCGGCGTTGCACACGAGCAGATCGACGTAGCCGAAGTCGGCCACGACCGCGTCGACCATCGCCGCCACCGCTGATTCATCCTCGACCGAAGCTGAATACGCCTGCCCCGACCCACCGGCCGCAGTGATCGCCGCAACTGTCTCGGCGGCGGCTTCCGCGTCGCGCCGGTAGTTGACCGCGACGGTCGCACCCTCGGCCGCCAACAGCTCGCAAATGCCCCGGCCGATCCCGCGTCCGCCACCGGTCACCAGCGCAACCCGGTCGTCGAGTCTCCCCATGTGCCAACCTTGGCGTGTGACCGACGGCAGCCGCAAGGCGATCATCGCCGCCTTCTTCGCCAACCTCGGCATCTCCATCGCCAAGTTCGTCGGCTTTCTCCTGACGTCGTCGGCGGGTCTGCTCGCCGAGGCCGGTCACTCGCTCGCCGATACGGGGAACCAGGGACTGCTCCTGTTGGGCGGCAAACGAGCACGCCGCGAGGCCGACGTCGAGCACCCATTCGGGTACGGGCGGGAGCGGTACTTCTGGGCGTTCGTCGTCGCCATGGTGCTGTTCTCGATGGGTGGGCTGTTCGCGCTCTACGAAGGCATCTCGAAGGTCCGCCACCCGCACGAGACCGAGAACCTCTACGTCGCCGTCGGGATCCTGGTGTTCGCGATCGTGCTCGAGACGTTCTCGCTGCGAACGGCGGTCAAGGAGTCCCAGCACCACAAGCCGAAGTCGATGGGATGGTGGAAGTTCATCCGCACCGCCAAGCAGCCCGAGTTGCCCGTCGTGCTGCTCGAGGACATCGGCGCCGAGGTCGGTCTGTTCCTCGCCCTGGGCGGCGTGCTGACCGCTGAATGGACTGGCGACCCGCGGTGGGATGCCGTCGGATCGATCTCGATCGGTGTGCTGCTCATCGTGATCGCCATCGTGCTGGCGATCGAGACCAAGGGCCTGCTGATCGGCGAGGCCGCTGGAACCGTCGAACGTGAAGCGATCGTCGGCGCGATCGAGGGAGCCGAACACGTCAAGCGCCTGATCCACGTCCGCACTCAACACCTCGGACCGGACGAGATCCTCGTCGCCGCCAAGATCGAGTTCGACGCCGACCTCGCGTTCGCCGATCTCGCCGATGCCATCAACCGCACCGAGACCCGTATCCGCGACGCCGTGCCGATGGCCCGCCTGCTCTACCTCGAACCCGACGTCCACCGCGCCCCGTCCACGGGGTGAGTGCCGCCCATGCAAGCGGCGCGACGGCTCCTGCCGGTACGACGCGTCCGCTCGGCCTGTTGGCCGTCGTCGGCGCGATCGTCTCGTTCTCGATCAGCTACGCACTCGTCAAGTGGGCCCACACCTCAGGATCGGTCATCGCGTTCTGGCGGATGGTGGGGGCCGCCGTGTTGTGGTGGGTCGTGCTCGTCGCCTGGCGCGCCCGCACCGGCGCTCCATACCCCACCGCCGCGACATGGAAGCGGGTGCTCGTCCCGGCGATCTTCTTCGGGGCCAACATCACGCTGCTGTTCACGGCGGTCACGAAGACGAGCGTCGCCCATTCCGAGTTCATCACGTCACTGTCGCCGCTGCTCCTCGTACCCGCCGGCGCGCTGCTGTTCAAGGAGCGGCCGGACTGGACCGCGATGCGATGGGGGGTGCTGTCCCTCTTCGGGATCGTGATCGTCCTGTTCTTCGGGCCTGCGAAGGGCACCGCCACCGTCGGCGGCGATCTCCTGATGATCGTCGTCCTCGCGGTATGGGTCGGCTACCTCCTCACGTCGAAGCAGGTCCGCGCAGCCGGTGTCGACACGTTGGACTTCATGGCGTGCCTGATGCCGCTCGGTCTGATCACGACGGTGCCCATCACGCTTGCGATCGACGGCGACGAGTTGTGGCCGATCAGTGGTCGCGGGTGGTTCGTCATCGCGGTGCTGACGGTGCTGACGGGCATGGTGGCCCACGGACTCCTGGCGTACGCGCATCGCACCGTTCCGCTGGCGACGGTCGGCGTGCTGCAGGTCGGTCAGCCGGCGTTGTCGGTGACGTGGGCGTGGCTGATCGTCGACGAGCGGATCTCGATCGCCCAGGTGCCCGGGATGGCGCTCGTCATCATCGGCCAGGCGCTGTTCGTCGTCACCAGCCAGCGACGGATCGGGCCAGCAGCCGGCACCACACCGCCGATGCCCGACATGAGCGCCCATTGACCCCCGGTATCCCGATTTCTGATGTCTGATTTCTGATGTCTGATCTGTGATGGAGGTGTTGAACGCGGTCGTCGGTGGTAGTGAATGTGCGTGCGAATCCTCGTGACGAATGACGACGGCATCGACTCGGTCGGTCTCCACCTGCTGGCGCGGGCAATGTGCAACCACGGTGACGTCGTTGTCGTCGCCCCCGACCGTGAGTACTCGGGATCGAGTTCCTCGGTCGGTGCGCTGCACCTGATGCGACCGGAGGTCCACCTGGTGACGATGAGCGACGTTCCCGAGACGTGGACGTTGAACGGGCCACCCGCCTTGTGCGTGATGTTCGCCCGCCTCGGCGCGTTCGGGCCGAAATTCGACCTCGTCGTGTCGGGAATCAACCCCGGCGCCAATGTCGGGCGCGCGGTGTATCACTCGGGCACGGTCGGCGCCTGTCTCACGGCGCGCATCGGCGGCATCAGCGGTGTCGCCGTGAGCCAGGCGGTCACCGGGTTCGGCGTCGAAGGCCAGGGATGGGACGAGATGATCGCCGATCAGCAGTGGGACTCGGCGGCGGCCGTCGCCGAGGTGGTGGTCGGTGCACTCGTCGCCGACATGCCGGCCGAGCCGGTCGTCGTCAACGTCAACGTGCCGAACCTGCCGCTCGACCGGATCGCGGGGTGGTCCGAGGCGGAGGTCGGGCTCGTCCCGCCTCGCGCGGTGTCGACCGCGGTGCTCGAGCCGATCGTCGGCCATGAGGACGCGTACAACGTCCGCATGGCGTGGGGCGAGGAGGCCGACCTGCCGCCCGATTCCGACGGCGCGGTCATCCGCGACGACCGGATCGCAGTGACCTACCTCAGCCGCCTCGTCGCCGACCGCCGCCCGGACCTGTGGTCGACCGAAGCGGCGCTCGACAAGTTCGTCAAGGGCTGATCGGCGCCGCGGCCGATCGCCCCGCCGTTCACGGGCGAGTGGCGAAGTTGGCCACCAGCGGCACGTCGTCGGCGAGGTCGATCGTGTCGCCGGTGACGCGGTCGTACACCTGGAACCGGCGGGTGTTGACGAACGCGACATAGCGCGAATCGTCACTCCACGCGATCGAGAGACCCCCGTCGGTCATCCTCGCGAGTGTGCGATAGGCGCCGGTGTCGGTGCCCAGGATGGCAGCGTTCGAACCGTCGCCGTCGAGCCCGAACAGGATCGCCGCCGTGCCGTCGGGCGAGACCGAGGCCGAGTCGGTACCGGTCCATCCGGAGAACTGCGCCAGTCCGTCGACACGGATCACCGGGACCTGCCGGCGCTCACCACTCTGGCGATCGATGACGAACAGGCCACAGGCCATCGCCTCGTCACACGCCCGCACCAGGAAGTGGTTCACGCCGACACCCACCAGCTCGCCGTCGGCCACCCGCCTCGCGCCGGCTTCCGTTACCACGTACACGCCGCCGCCGGCTTGCACGACCACACCGCCTTGGAGGTCGGACTGCATCGGATACCAGCCCTGCACGTCGATCGACCGTCCGAGCGGTTCACCGTCGAGCCGGTACAGGTTCAAACCATGGATCCCACCCGCGTACGGGTCGTAGTCCGGCACCCAAACGGTGTCCGGATCGGGGCCGCGGTAGGCACCGCCCGACAGCTCGGGCGGTGGCGAGACGTCGGACGGCACCTGGCCACGGGGAACGATGAACGATGCGTTCACGTCCCACCGCTGGACGTACGTCCAGTTGGCGCCGGCGACGATTGTCGCCAACGCTCCACTCGCACCGCCAGGGATGTCGGTGGTCGTCCTCTGGCCGGTGTCGAGGTCGATGTCGAGCAGATCGCCCTGCGCCGTCAGACCGACGAGCTGCATCCCGGACGGTGACGGCAACAACGGTCGGCCGAGCTCCGCGACTACGAGCGGCGGACCGGTCGTGGTCGTCGCGCGCGGCCGGGTCGTCGTCGACGGACCAGGTTGGGTGGTGTCGACGTCGCGTGGCTCGACGGAGCTGCGCGCCGATTCATCGAGTGTCGATGGCGTCGTCGCAGTCGACAGGTCGTCGCCGGACCGGGTGACGGCCCAGACGATCGCGACCAAGACCGCCACACCTGTCCCGATGGCGGCGCGGCGGCGATTGCGTCCCTCGAGACGTGATGGTTCGCGCGGTGGCTTCGGAGCCGATGGTTCGACCGCGACGCGGCGCGGCCTGGTCGGCTCTTCGACCAGTTCGATCTCGATCCACTCACCCACTCAGCCCACCATCACACCACAACGCTGTCCGGCGGCGCATTCGGGTCCGCCGTGACGCGGCAGGGGTGACGACGGTATCCTGTTGCGCGAACGAACGCACGGGGAGCTCGCTGGAACGGCGGGCTGAGAGGGTGGCCGCCGCCACCGACCCGCGAACCTGATCCGGGTAATGCCGGCGGAGGAATCCATGAACGACACGGTCGTCATCGTCACCGGAGCGGCGCCCCTCGATGCCAGCGCTGTCGCGGCCATCCCGAGCGACGCGATCGTCATCGCCGCGGACGGAGGCCTCGACCACGCTCGGGCGGCGGGCCTCACGCCGGCCGGCCTGATCGGCGATCTCGACTCCGTGTCGGAGGAGGGGTTGGCGTGGGCCGAGCAGCACGCGACCATCCAACGCCACCCGATCGACAAGGACGCCACCGACACCGAGTTGGCGGTCGCGTTCGCCGCCCGGATGAACCCGTCGAGGATCGTGATGGTCGCCGGCGACGGCGACCGGCTCGACCACACGCTCGCCGCGATCGGCGCCCTCGGAGCGCCGGGGTTGACGAGCGTCCCGCTCATCGAGTGTTGGTGGGGTGGCCAGTACCTCCAGGTCGTCCACGGGCCGGCCCGGGTGTCGATCCGAACCGGGACGTCCGAAGCGGCGTCGTCGACATCTGGCACGCGGATCTCGCTGATCGCGATGCACGGCCTGTGTACCGGCGTGACGTTGTCGGGGACCCGATGGCCGCTCGAACGGGCCGAGCTGGGGCCGCTCGTCGGCCACGGTCTGAGCAACGTCGCGATCGAACCCGACGTCATGCTCGCGATCTCGACCGGCATCGTCACCGTCTTCGTCGATCCCCCGCCCCCGCCGAGGAGCCGATCATGAGGCGCGTCACGACACGCTCGATCGCCGTCGGTGTGACGTTCGCATCGGTGCTCGTCGCCTGTTCCGACGACTCCGACTCAACGCCTGCCACCACCGACGCCCCGGCCGCGACCACCGGCGCCCCGACCTCGGACGCGGTGACGCTCGTGGCGTACGACTCGTTCCCCACCGAGGGGACTCCGTTGAACGACGCGCTCGCCGAGTTCACCTCCGACACCGGCATCGCGGTCGAGCTGCTGATCGCCGGTGACACCGGGGCGATGCTCTCGAAGGCGGCGCTCACGGCCGGGAACCCGGAAGGCGACGTGATGTGGGGCGTCGACAACACGTACCTGTCGCGCGCCGTCGACGCGGGCGTGTTCGCGCCGTACGAGTCGCCGATGCTCGGCGAGACGCCCGCCGACCTCCGTGATCTGGTGCCCGGCTTCGAGGCGACGCCGGTCGACTACGGCGACGTGTGCGTCAACTACGACATCGGATGGTTCGAGGAGCACCAGCTCGACCCACCCGCCGATTTCGACGATCTGCTCGATCCCGTCTACGCCGACCTGCTCGTCGTCGAGAACCCGGCGACGTCATCGCCGGGTCTGGCGTTCCTGCTGGCGACGATCGCCACCTACGGCGACGGATGGCGGGACTACTGGACGTCGTTGACCGACAACGGCGTCGAGGTGATCGACGGCTGGACCGAGGCGTACTACGAGCGCTTCTCGTGGGCGGGTGGGCCCCGACCGTTGGTGGTCAGCTACGCGTCGAGCCCACCGGCCGAGGTGATCTTCGCCGATCCCCCGCGCACCGATGCGCCGACGTCGGTGGTGACGTCGACGTGCTTCCGCCAGGTCGAGTTCGCCGGCGTCCTCGACGGGACGGACTCACCGGACGAGGCCCGAGCACTCGTCGACTTCCTCGCGTCCGAGCGGTTTCAACGGGAGCTCCCACTGACACTGTTCGTGTACCCCGCCGACGCGTCGGTCGAGCTCCCACCCGAGTTCGTCGAGTTCACCAGCGTGCCGGAGTCCCCGCTGACGCTCGATCCCGACGACATCGAGGCGAACCGCTCGACCTGGATCGACGAGTGGACCGAGATCGTCCTCGGCTGACCCGGCCAGGGCGCCGGCCGAACCGGTTGCCGCGATGGTTCGTCGCCGTCCTCGCCGCCCCGCCGGCCGTGTTCCTCGTCGTGTTCTATGCGGCGCCGTTCCTGACGCTGCTCGCCCGAGGCGTCGTCGTCGATGAGGTCGGCGACGTGCTGGGTCGGCGCCGAACGTGGGAGGTGGCATGGTTCACCACGTGGCAGGCCACGGCCAGCACGGTGTTGACGCTCGTCGTCGGCATCGCGCCGGCGTACGTGGTCGCCAGGTTTCGGTTCGTCGGACGCCGGCTGTTGCTGGGCCTGCTCACGGCGGTGTTCGTGTTGCCGACCGTCGTGATGGGCGCCGCGTTCTCGGCGCTGCTGCCCGCATCGCTCGACCGCAGCATCTGGGCGATCCTGGCCGCCCATGTGGTGTTCAACCTGGCCGTCGTCGTCCGCACCGTCGGGGCGGTCTGGGAGCGCCTCCCACCCGACCTCGAGGCGGCGGCGGCGACGCTCGGAGCGTCGCCGTGGCGGGTCCTCCGAGAGGTCACGCTGCCGCTGCTGCGACCGGCGCTCACCGCGGCCGGCGCCATCGTGTTCCTGTTCACGTTCACGTCGTTCGGCGTCATCCGCATTCTCGGGACCGCGGCCCGGCCGACGTTGGAGGTCGAGATCTGGCGGCGGGCGACGCAGCTCGGCGAGATCGGCCCGGCGGCCGTGCTCGCCATCATCCAGCTCGTCGCCCTCGGCGTCGTCGTGGGCTGGTCGACGTACAGCCAGCGTCGCCACAGCCTGGCGATCGCGATGCGGCCAGCGACCGTGACACTCAGGGCGGCACGACGTGCTCGTCGGCGTCGTGAGCGCATCCTCGTCGGTCTCACCGCGACGGCCACGGCCGCGGTCGTCACCGTCCCACTGCTGGCCCTCGTCGAGCGTTCGATGCGGTCCGACGACGGTTACTCGTTGCGGGCGTGGCGGACCCTGGGCGACGCCGAGGTCCGCCGGGGGATCAGCGTCAGCGTCGACCCGCTCGGGAGTCTCGTGCGTTCGATCCAGACCGCGGCATGGGCGACCGCGCTCGCGGTCGGGATCGGCGCCGTGGCGGCGCTGGCGATCGCCGCTGCCGGGCGCCTCGGTCGGGCCCTCGACACCGGGCTCATGCTGCCGATCGGCACGTCGGCGGTGACGATCGGGTTCGGGATGCTCATCACGTTCGACACGCCGCCCATCGACTGGCGCGCCGAGTGGTGGATCGTGCCGGTCGGTCACGCGCTCGTCGCGGTGCCGTTCGTCGTCCGCGTGACGCTCGGTGTGCTGCGCGCCCTCGACCCCGAGCTCATCGATGCCGCGGCGACACTCGGAGCCTCGCCCACACGCGCGTGGCGTGAGATCACGCTGCCCAATCTCTGGCGACCGCTCGTCGTGGGCGCCGGACTGGCGGCCGCGATCTCGCTCGGCGAGTTCGGCGCGACCAGCTTCCTCAGCCGCAGCGGGCAGGAAACGATGCCGATCGCCATCGAGCGACTCCTCGGACGAACCGGAACCGTGATCCAGGCCCAGGGGTACGCGCTGGCCGTGATGCTCGCCGCCGCCACGATCGCGATCGTGCTCGCGGTCGATGTCACGGGCGACATCACCGGAGATGTCAGTGGCCGGCGCGGCCGGCGCAGACAGAAGTCGAAGGCGGCGCATGCTCGAGGTCGGTGAGGTCACGGTCGCGTTCGACGGCACGACGGTGCTCGATCACGTGTCGATCTCGGTCGCCGAACGTGAGGTCGTCGCCCTGCTCGGTCCGTCGGGGAGCGGCAAGAGCACACTGCTGCGGGTGATCGCCGGGCTCCTCGTGCCCGACGCCGGCACCGTCGCCGTCGACGGCACCGACGTCAGCGCGTTGGCGACGCATCTCCGCCGGGTCGGGATGGTGTTCCAGGACGAGCAGCTGTTTCCCCACCGCGACGTGGCGGCGAACATCGGCTTCGGGTTGAAGATGGCGGGGACGGCCGCACCCGCCAGGGCCCGGCGTGTCGCCGAGCTGCTCGACCTCGTCGGCCTCGCCGGGTTCGGGCACCGGCGGGTGACCGAACTGTCGGGAGGAGAAGCCAAGCGCGTCGCCCTGGCGCGTTCGCTCGCTCCGGAACCGTTGGTGCTGCTCCTCGACGAGCCGCTGACCGGCCTCGATCGAGAGCTCCACGACCGGCTGGAGGGAGAGGTCGCGGCGGTCCTGCGCTCGACGGGCATCACGGCCGTGTGGGTCACGCACGATCGGGACGAAGCCGACGCCGTCGCCGATCGGATCATCACCCTGAGCTGACTGCGCAAACCCTCCCACCGCCTGTTTGTGTCACCGTTGCCGGCGAGGGTCGCCGATATCGGTGACACAAACATGGGGTGTGGGGGCGGGGAGGCCGTGGGGTTACGTTGCAGGTGCGTGGGCGACCATCGGGTGATCGAGCTGACGGCCGTGCAGACGCATCCACTGCGCCTCGACGTGTTGCGTCGTGGCACGCCGCACCGTGACGTCGACTTCCCGGAGGACGAGCTGGCGAGCACACTGCATCTCGGTGTCGAGCTCGATGGTGTGGTGGTCGGCGTGTCGACCTGGATCGACAACCCGTATCCCGACCTACCGGCCAGCCGGGGTGCCCAACTGCGCGGCATGGCGACCGCGCCCCACCTCCAGGGTCACGGCATCGGCGCGGCGCTCCTCGAGACCGGCGTCGCGCGGATGTTCGCGTCCGGACACGACCTGGTCTGGGCCCGTGCGCGCGACACGGCGCTGGGATTCTACGAACGGCACGACTTCGTTCGGCGCGGACCCGGCTACGTCGATGTGGTCACGTTGATCCCCCATCACGACATCGTCCGCACGGGCTGACGTCCGTCGTTCGGGCTTCCGGACGGGCGTCCCCGCCGCCCACAGGGACGACGAGGCCACGAGAACGACGATGAGGTGATCGTGACGATGACCACCAACCAGCACGCGTCGACGTTGCGGGCGCGAGCAACGCAACTGCGCGCGCTGGCCGTCGAGCTCGAGCGGACCCCGGCGATGGCGCTCGAGCGATTCGCCGGAACCGACACGTGGCGCAGCCCGCGTGCCGACGTCTGCGCCCACGAACTGATCGCGGACCAGACGCGGATCCTCCACGCTGCCGACGACCTGCGGTGGACGGCGCTGCGGCTCGAGCGGTGCGCCACTGATCTCGAGTGCGAACTGGCGCGGCTTCGCGCGTTGGAGGCATCGTGAGCGTGTACGGGTACGACCCCGCCCGCGTCGAGATCTTGCACCGCCGCACCCGCGAGGCGCTCGTGGCCCTCGACGCGATCCGTTCCGAAGATCCCGCCGCGGCCGACGCCATGCGTGCGATCGCGCTGGCTCGCGACACCCTCGAGCGCGGTTGGCTCCCGTTCATCGGCGCGATCCGCACCAGTACCGCGATGACGGCATGGCGCACCGCGCTCGGCGCGGATGCATCACGTGGTCTCGTCTCGAACAGGGTGATCGCGAACATCCCGTCACGAGGATCACCCGCCACGTCGTGGATCGTGACCAACGGACTCGACGACCTGACCGACACCGAGGTCGTCGACCGCCTCGACGACTCGATCGAACGGTTCCGAGCCGCCGTCGCGGGAGGCGACGACCTCGATCACGCCGAACGTCGGCTCGCGGTGTTCGCCGACGAGGCCGTCCGGCGGGCGCGGCATGATCGCGGACAGTTCGCGTCCCTGATGCAGCAGCATCTCGGCGACCGCGGCGCGATCGCGATCCTCGGCGCGATCGACGCCCTCGACGCCTCGTCTCGACGTGACCCGCGACGTCACGGCATCCCACCGGCCGCGCTCGATCTCGCCGAACTGCTGGCGCCACTGGGCGCCGTTGCGTCGGTCGTCGAGCTGATCGGCGCCCATCTGCGATCGTCCACCTCGCTCGCCCCGCTGATCACCGCGACATCTCAGGCCTGGGACCCCACCGTGCTGGTCGGGTTGACGACCGGCCTGATCCGCGCCATCGACGAGCGCCACTACCTGATGACGATGGTGACGCCCATCGAACTGGCCGGCAACGTCGACGCCTTGTCGCGCGCCCTCGCGCACGATCCCGCCGCCTCGCTCGCGGTGCTCGGCGACGACGTCGCGCTCGACTACATCGCCACCAACATCTACCTCGCTGCGCCCAGCGTCGAGGCCGTGATCACCGCCGGGCTCCTGAACGCACCGCGTGCTGGCGGGGCGGCCATGCGCGACGGCCTCGACGCCCTGTCGCGCCTCGTCGTCATCAGCGACGACGACCTGCTCAACGACGGCACCAAGCGCGGGCTCGCGGCGGCGATGCTCACGTTCTTCCCCGTGCTCGCCCCCCAGCTCGACGTGCGGATCCCGGTCGTCGTGCCCTACGGCACGGACTCCGACCACACGGTGGAGATCGGCGACTACTGCGACCTGCAGCGGCTGTTCGGCCAGCTCCTCGCCGACGACGCGGCACAACTCGTGCTCGGCGCGATGACCGAGCGCTACCGCGTCGCCGAGACCGCCGGGCTGGCGACGACGATCGCCGCCCACCTGGGCGACGAAGCCGGCGAGCAGCGGGCACGCATCGCCGCCGCGCTGGCCGACGTGAGCGCGATCGGCGCGCTGGTGCTCCGATCGCGCGCCGCACGAACGTCACTGGCCGCATACGAGCACGGCCTCGTCGTCGGACGCGCGAAATCGGTGATCTCGTGGGCGGCCGCGATCGGTTCGGCCGTCGTGCCGTCGGCGCGCGCGGCGATCCCGATCGCATCCGAGGTCGTCACCACCGCCCTCGACCTCACCCGACCGGCGCAGGTGCGCAACCTCGGTGCCGACGCGGCATCGGCGATCGGCTTCACGGTGACGGTGGTCGGACTCCCCACCAGCACACCGCGCATCCGGGGTGCACTCGGCCTCGGTTCGGTGCCGGCCGCCACGTGGCAGCGCCTCGACGACCTGCTCGAGGAGCTCGCCGACACCGACGACCACGAGCGACGACTCGCGATCCACAGCACGATCGTGGCCATCGCCGCCGCCGACCCCGATCTCGACCTGTTCGTGACCCAGCTCGAGACGCTCGGCGGTGACGCCGCCAACGCCGGTCCACAACCGCCTGCCTCCTGCTCCTGACCGTACGGGTCGACCCGATCGTGAACCGAGCCACGGCCAGTTCGTCGTCGACGGACGTCAGATCACGCCGGCCGGAGCCACGCCGTCGATCGAGATGCGACCCATGAACCACGCCAGGCGCTCAGGCGGCGGCAGATGCAGCACCGCGTCGGGCAGCGTGGTGAGCCCCATCGGCTGGCGAGCCTTCCACTGCATCTCCATGCGTCGGAGCTCCTGGCGCACGAAGTCGTCCGGCATGTCGGCGAACGTGTAGCCGAATCCGAGGTCGGCATGGTGCACCTCGGTCTCGCGCCACCGTCGCGACGGAAGGGCGTGGCGCGGCACATCGCCGACCGTCGCCCTCGCCGGCGGTCCGTCCCACGCCGTCTCCTGCGCCCAACGCTGCTCCAACCGCCAGATCGAACTGCGGACGTCGGCGATCAGCTCGCCCGACGGGCGGCCGGCGCCGGCCTCGATGTCGGCCCGTCGGCCCTCGAGCCCGCCTTCGTACTGATCGAGCCCGTCGAGCATCCGGATCATGCTGTCGGCGTTGCGGGCGATGTGGGTGAGCACGTGTCCGACGGTCCAGTCGGGGAGCAACGACGGCTGCTGCTGATCGAAGTCCGGATGTGCGTCGAGGCGGGCGAGGAGGCGCTGATGGGCGCCCGCCGCTCCGGCGATGCCCTGATCCAGCTCACGCTCGTCCATCGCGCCGCGACGGTAACCGTCGACGTGGCAACCTGGCGCAATGCAGCTCGGCATGATCGGCCTCGGACGGATGGGCGCCAACATGGTCCGGCGGCTGATGGCGGGTGGGCACGAGTGCGTCGCCCACGACGTGAGCGCCGACGCGATCGCCGAGCTCGAACGAGAGGGCGCCCATGGCGCCGGGACACTCGAAGAGTTCGTCGCCGGGTTGAGCACGCCACGCCGCGTCTGGATCATGGTGCCGGCCGCCTTCGTCGGCGAGACCGTCGACCGCCTCTCCGCCCTGCTCGAAGCCGGCGACACGATCATCGACGGCGGCAACAGCTGGTATCGCGACGACGTCGACCGCAGCGGCCCACTGCTTCGCGACCACGGCATCCACTACCTCGACGTCGGTACCAGTGGCGGGATCCACGGTTTCGAACGTGGCTACTGCTTGATGGTGGGCGGCGACGCCGGCGCCGTGGCCGCCATGGCCCCGATCTTCGACACGTTGGCTCCCGGTGTCGACGCCGCCGAACGCACGCCGGGACGCAGCGGCGATCCCGACCCCGCCGAGCACGGGTGGCTGCATTGCGGGCCGTCCGGCGCCGGGCACTTCGTGAAGATGGTCCACAACGGGATCGAGTACGGACTGATGGCCGCCTACGCCGAGGGGCTCAACGTGCTGGCCAAGGCCGGCATCGGGTCGGCGACGCACGCCGCGGATGCCGAGACAGCGCCGCTCGACCACCCCGAGTACTACCAGTACGACATCGATCTGGCGGCGGTGACGGAGGTCTGGCGGCGGGGCAGTGTCGTCGCCAGTTGGCTGCTCGACCTCACCGCCGAGGCGCTCCACGACGATCCCGAGCTCGCACAGTACGGCGGCCACGTCAGCGACTCCGGCGAGGGCCGCTGGACGATCCACGCCGCGATCGACGAGGGCGTGCCCGTCCCGGTCCTGACGTCCGCGCTGTTCGAGCGCTTCAGCTCGCGCGGACGCTCCGACGTCGCCGACAAGGTGCTCTCGGCGATGCGGGCCGGCTTCGGCGGCCACACAGAACGCAAGGAGTCCTCGCGATGAGCCGCGAACCCGTCGCCACCGTTCACTCCGACGACGCCACGATGCGCTCGACATCGGATCAACCTCCGGCCGACGCGCTGGTGCTGTTCGGTGCCACCGGCGATCTCGCCAAGCGCAAGCTGTTCCCCGCGCTCTACCACCTCGAGCGCCACGGTGAGCTCGAGCTCCCGGTGATCGGCGTGGCCCGCAGCGATTGGACCGACGAGGCGTTCTGCGAGAACGCCCGCACGTCGATCACGGAGGCCGTCGAGGATGCCGACGCAGCTGTGATCGACCGGTTGATGGAGCATCTCGACCTGATCCAGGGCGACTACTCCGATCGTGCCACCTGGCAGGAGCTCGCCGACACGCTCGATCGGCACGGGTCCAAGCAAGCCGTCTTCTACATGGCGATCCCTCCGACGATGTTCCCGACGGTGGCGGAGTCGCTGGCCTCGGTCGGACTCAACGAGCGCGGGCGGATCGTCGTCGAGAAGCCCTTCGGGCGCGACCTGATGTCGGCCCGCGAGCTCAACATCACGCTGCACAAGGTGTTCCCCGAGGAACGCATCTTCCGCATCGACCACTACCTCGGCAAGGAGAGCGTCGAGGACCTGCTCGTGTTCCGCTTCTCGAACGCCCTGCTCGAACCGATCTGGAACCGGCGCTACGTGCGCAGCGTGCAGGTCACGATGTCGGAGACGATCGGGGTCGAGGGCCGCGGCGCGTTCTACGACGGCGTCGGTGCCACACGCGATGTCCTGCAGAACCACATCCTGCAGGTGGTGTCGCTGCTGGCGATGGAGCCGCCGGTCGGCCCGGAGTCGCACTATCTGCAGGACGAGAAGGCCAAGGTGTGCGCGGCGATGCGGCCGATCGATCCGCGCCAGATCGTGCGCGGGCAGTATGTCGGGTACCGCGACGAGCCGGGTGTCGCGCCGGGCTCGACGGTCGAGACGTACATCGCCGCGCGGCTCGAGATCGACTCGTGGCGGTGGGCCGGTGTGCCGTGGTTCGTCCGCGTCGGCAAGGCGCTCGCGGAAACGGCCACCGAGGCCGTCGTCGAGTTCCAGTCGCCACCGCGCCTGCTGTTCGACGAGGCCGGCGGACCCGAGCCGGGCCGCAACCTCGTTCGCCTCCGGCTCGGCAAGCGCGACGGCGTCACGTTCACGTTGCAGGCCAAGACGCCCGGCCCGCACCTCGACAGCCAACCGGTCGACATCGCCGTCGACTTCGCGGCCGCGCTCGGCGAGCGGCGCGAGGCGTACGAGCGGCTGTTGGGGGATGCGATCGCCGGGTCGCAGCGCCGCTTCGCCCGCCAGGACGTCGTCGAGCAGACGTGGCGAATCGTGCAGCCGATCCTCGACTTCGAGTGCCCGGTGCACCCCTACTTCCGCGGGTCGTGGGGGCCGGCCGAGGCCGACCGCCTGCTCGACCCTGGCGACCACTGGTTCGCCCCGTCGAGCTGAGGCGCCCCTCGGCACCGAAAAACCCCGTTCTGTCTGCGTCAGATGAGGCCACGGGCAATCTGAAGCAGACAGAACCGGGATTCAGGTGATCGCGCCCTCGCGCCGTGGCACCACGATCACCGTGCCATCCGGTTCGTGGTGCACCGAGACGCGCACGCCATAGAACTCGGCCAACGTCTCGGCCCGCAGCACGTCGGCCGCCGTGCCGCGCGCCACGACTGATCCCTCGTGCAGCAATGCCAGCCGGTCGCTGTACATGCCGGCCAGGGTCAGGTCGTGCATCGCCGAGATCACCGTCAGCCCGTGGTCGTTCTGCAGGCGCGACACCAGTTCGAGCGCTTGCTGCTGGTGCCCGATGTCGAGCGCACTCGTGGGCTCGTCGAGCAGCAGCACCGGCGCCTCGGTGGCGAGAGCCCGGGCGATCACGAACCGCTGACGCTCGCCGCCGCTGAGCGTCGCCAGCCGCCGGTCAGCGAACGTCTCCAAGTCCAGCCGTTCGAGCACCGCGGCGGCCATCGAACGGTCGTGCTTGGTCTCGGAGCCGAAGTACCCGACGTACGGCGCCCGGCCCAACAAGACGTACTCGAACCCCGTCATGTCGTCGGGCATCAGCGGTTCCTGCGGGACGTAGGCGACGAGCGCGGCGCGACGAGAACGCGACCGCAACGCGAGCGAGGTGCCGTCGACGGCGATCTCGCCACCGAACTCCACGATCCCCACGATCGCCCGCAGCAGCGACGATTTTCCGGCTCCGTTCGGCCCGATCAACCCGAGCCATTCGCCGGAGCGCACCGACTCCGTGAACGCATGCACCACCTCGCGCCGCCCGTACCGCACGCTCACATCGCGCAGTTCGATCGAGCTCATCTGGCGACCTGCCGCGTGCGGAGGAGCACGATGAAGAACGGCGCGCCCAACAACGCGGTGACGACACCGATCGGGGTCTCGGCCGGATCGGTCAGGACCCGGCCCGGGATGTCAGCGAGGATCAAGAAGGCGGCGCCGAAGGCGATCGTCAACGGCAGCAACTGCCGGTAGCTGGAGCCGGCGATTAGCCGCACCATGTGCGGAACGACGATGCCGACGAAGCCGATCAACCCGCTCACGGCCACGACCGCGGCCGTGCCGAGCGTCGCCGCCGTCACGACGACGAGTCGCACGCGGGCGACCGGGGCGCCGAGCGCCGCCGCCTCGTCGTCGCCGATCCGCAGTAGGTCGAGGTGGCGCCGATGGAGCAGCAGGACGATCGAACTGCCGATGACGTAGGGCGACACCATCCGTACGTCGGCCCACGACGCCGACGACAGCCGCCCGAGAATCCAGCTGTACACCTCGCGGACGACCTCGGAGTGGCGCTGCAGGAGGAACGTCTGGATCGCGGTCGTCAGCGAAACCATCGCCACACCAGCGAGCACGAGGGTCACGCCCGACTTCGTGCCACCGAACGCCGCCCCGACGACGTACGTCAGGGCGACGGTTCCCAGAGCAAACACGAATGCCATCGCCGGCGCCGGATCGACCGGCCAGTCGGCGGTCGACGAGCGGGCGACGGTGAACACGATCGTCGCCCCCAGTCCGGCGCCGGCGGCGGCGCCGAGCAGATACGGATCGACGAGCGGGTTGCGGAACACGCCCTGGTAACTGGCCCCGGCGAGCGACAGCATCGACCCCACGATCCCGGCGAGCACGACGCGTGGCATCCGGACCTCCCAGATGATGTTCCACTCGGCCGCGGTCACACCGCTGTCGATCGAGATCAACGGCAGATGGTCGAGCACCGCCAACGGCACGCGCCACGACGCCGGTCCGGCGGGGCCGATCATGACGCCGAGCAGCACGGCCACGATGACCACACCCACGGCCGCTGGGTACCAGCCGATGCGCCCGGCGCTGCGCGCCGCGGCGCCGTCGACGGTCAGGCTCGGAGCCGTGAGGTCCACGGTCAGCCGGCCGGCTGGGTGGCGACGACGAGGTTGACCGCTTCGCTCGCCTGCTGGAGGTAGTCGACCACGCGGGGACCCCAGCGCGAGGCGATGTCATCGTCCATCTCGACGACGCCACCTGTTGTCACGGCCGAGAGCTCACCCCAGCCGTCGCGGCCGGCCACGGACTCGGCCGTCTCACCGCAGTACTTCGTGCAGGCGAGGAAGATCAGATCGGGGTCGGCGGAGATGATGAACTCGGCGTTGAGCTGCGGGTACGGCCCGGCGCTGGTCTCGACCTGGTCGGCGATGTTGCGGAGCCCGAGCTGCGAGTACACGAACCCGATGAACGTGTCGCTGGTCGCGCTGAAGTAGCTCGAATCGAGCTCGTGGTAGTACGTCAGGGGCTCGTCGATCGCCGGGATCCCGGCGATCACCTCGGCGATGTCGGCCTGCATGTTGGCGACGAGCTCGGCCGCCTCGGCGACATGACCGGTCGCTGCTCCGAGCTGTTCGATCTGGGCGTACGTGTCGTCGAGCGTGATCGCGACGGCACCCTCCCAATGAGGGATGCCGAGCGAGTCGAGCTGCTCCAGCAACGCCGGGTTCGTGCCATCGGTTGCGACGAGGTCGGGCTCGTATCCTGCGATCGCCTCGACGTTGGGCTCGTATCCCGAGAGCTCGGTCATCTTGGCGGCTGCCTCGGGCGGGAAGTTCGAGAAGTTGTCGACGGCGATCACCTGGTCACCCGCTCCGATCGCAAACAGCATCTCGGTCGCCGTGGGCGACAGCGAGATGATCCTCGCCGGGACCGGCCCGGTCGCCGGCTCCGTCGTGGCCGCACCGACCAGTTCGGTGGCAGGTGTCGTCGCCCCGATGTCGGGACTCGTCGCCGTCGTGGCCGAACCGACCGTCTCGTCGGCCGCGTCGCCGGTGTCTGCCGGGTCGCCAGTGGTGTCGTCGTCGCCACATGCCGTGGCGAGCAGTGAGAGGCCGGCGACGATGCCGACCAGCGCCTTGATGCGCATGAAAAGTTCCTCCGCTTCGATGGGAGGAACCATCGGTTCCTCCGCGTTGATTGGAGGACAAGATGGGTCTGCGGCCGGATCGACCTGCGTACCGCCCTTGCCTCGAGGGTCTGGTTTTCGCGCGTCTGACCAGGCGACCGGGCTCGCCCATCTGGGGATGGGACCACCGTTGCGGGACAGCGCCGGAATCTCACCGGACTTCGCTGGGTCCTACGACAAGGCGACACGCTACACGCACGTGCGTATGCTCCGAAAGCCATGACGACTGACCCACTTGCCGACGATCCGCGTCCCGACAAGTTGCGTTCCGCACCCTCGCTGGTGATCGTCAACACCGGCGACGGCAAGGGAAAGAGCTCGGCGGCGTTCGGCGTGATGTTGCGCGCCGTCGCGCGCGATTGGAAGGTGGCGGTGGTCCAGTTCGTGAAGAGCGGCGACTGGAAGGTCGGCGAGGAGAAGGTCGGCCGGCAGCTCGGCGTCGACTGGTACGCGTTCGGTGATGGGTTCACGTGGGACTCCGAGAACCTCGAGCTCGACAAGGCGCACGCGGCGCAAGGATGGGCTCAGGCGGCACGCCTGATCGCCGACGGCGCGCACGAGCTCATCGTGCTCGACGAGCTCACCTACCTGTGCACGTGGGGTTGGATCGAGACCGCGGATGTCGTGGCCGCGATCGCGGACCGGCCGGCGCACGTCAACATCGTCATCACCGGTCGCGACGCCCCGGCCGGGCTCATCGACGTCGCCGACACCGTCACCGAGATGCGCGAGGTCAAGCATGCGTACCAGCAGGGAATCCGCGCCAAGCGCGGCATCGACTACTGATGCTGACGTGATGCTGATGCGGACGCACCGCTGATGTTGACGTTCTTGCTCGGAGGGGCGCGCAGCGGCAAGAGCGCCCTCGCAGTCGAGTTGGCGACCCAGCACGCCGGCGCCGTCACCTATGTGGCCACGAGCCCGCGGATCGCCGGCGACACCGATCTCGATCGCCGCATCGATGCGCACCGCGCCGAACGTCCTGCGGCATGGACGACGATCGAGGAACCGCACGACCTCGGCGCCGCGTTCGAGCTCGCCGCCGACTCGATCGTGATCGTCGACTGCATCACGCTCTGGGTGAGCAACCTGCTGTGGCGCGGCGATGCCGACGACGCAGTGATGGCCGCCGCTCGAGCAGCGGCCACGACCGCCGCGGCACGCGCTGCGCCGACGGTCGTCATCTCCAACGAGGTCGGCCTCGGTGTCCACCCCGAGACCGACGTCGGGAGGCACTACCGCGATGTGCTCGGGCGGGTCAACCAGGTCTGGGCCGCGGCCGCCGACCGGGCGCTGCTGCTCGTCGCCGGGCGCGCGCTCGCGCTCCACGACCCCTGGGAGGTGCTCGCATGAGAATGCCGCCGGCGGGCAGTGGCGGCCGCTCGAGCTGGCTGCACGATGCGCTCGCCGTACTCCCGCGTCCCGACGCCGCGGCAGGCGCCGCGGTGCACGAGCGGGCGGCCAACATCTTGCGCCCGAGCGGCGCGTTGCGATGGCTCGACGAGATCGCCGAATGGGTCGCCGGCTGGCATCGCAACCCGCTCCCGCAGGTGACCCGACCGGCCGGGCTGATCTTCGCCGCCGATCACGGCATCGCCGCCGCGACCGTGGTCAGTGCGTACCCGACCGGTGTCACGGAGGCGATGCTCGCCGCGTTCCGCGAGGGTCGATCGACGATCAGCGCCTTCGCTCGCCACGCCGGCGCCACGGTCGAAGCGATCGACGTCGGTGTCGGTAAACCGACCGCCGACATCCGCTACGAAGCGGCCCTGTCGCCGGAACGCTTCGACGAGGTCGTCGCCGTGGCTGTTGCTGCCGTCGACGCTCTCGACACCGACTTGCTCGTGCTCGGTGAGATGGGCATCGGCAACACCACGCCGTCGGCCGCCGTCGCTGCCGCGCTCGCCGGCGGCGAGACCGCGGCGTGGGTCGGCCGAGGCACCGGCATCGACGACGAGGCGCTGGCGCGCAAGCGGGTCGCCGTCCAGGAGGCGGTGCGCCGCATCGCCGGGATCACCGATCCGCTCGAGGTGCTGCGCGAGGTCGGTGGCGCCGAACTCGTTGCGATCGCGGCGGCGACGGTCGCGGCCCGGCTGCGTTCGATCCCGATCGTGCTCGACGGGTATGTCGTCACGACGGCCGTGCTCCCGCTCAGCTTCGTCAATCCCGAGGCGCTCGATCACTGCACCGTCGGCCATTGCTCGGCCGAACCCGGCCATCGCAAGTTGCTGGAGAGGCTCGGCAAGCGACCGTTGCTCGACCTCGACATGCGCCTCGGCGAGGGCAGCGGGGCGATGGCCGCTGTCCCGCTCGTGGCGATGGCGTGCGCGGGGATCACCGAGGTCCCGACGTTCGGGGAGTGGTTCGGCCAGTGACCGGGTTGCCGTGAACGGCTTGCTCGGCGCGCTGCAGTTCCTCACCCGCGTGCCGATCCGACTCTCAGATCCGCCCGAGCTGACCCGCTGCGTGCCGTGGTTCCCGTTCGTGGGCGGCTTGATCGGCGTCGCCGTCGGCGGCGCCACCGCTGGGCTCGCCGAGCTCGTCCCGATGACGGTGGCCGCGGCGGTCGCCATCGTCGCGGGTGTGTTGATCACCGGCGCGTTCCACGAGGACGGACTCGCCGACACCGCCGACGCGTTCGGCGGCGGTTGGACACGCGAACAGCGCCTGCAGATCCTGCGCGACCCGTTGCACGGCAGCTACGGCGTGGCAGCGATGTGCAGCACGATCGTCGTGCGGATCGTGTGCGTCGCTTCCCTGGCACCGGCGACAGCGTTCGCGGGCCTCGTCGCCGCTCACACGATCGGTCGATCGGCTGCCGTCGGGGCGATGGCCACACTCCCGTTGGCGACCGCCGACGGGCTCGGTGCCGGCTACGCGGCCGGGTTGTCGCGTCGGCGAGCGGTGGTCGGCACCGTCAGCGGCGCGGCGATCGCCGCGCTCGCGACCGGCTGGTGGGCCGGACCGCTCGCCGCAGCCGGCGTCGCAGCTGCCCTTGCCGTCGGTGTGCTCGGGCTCCGCAAGATCGGGGGGATCACCGGCGACGTGTTGGGCGCCGTCGAACAGGTCACCGAGTGTCTCGTCCTCGTCGTCGTCACCGCTCTGGCCGCCCGCCACGAACTCTGGTGGCGCGCCTGACCTCAACCCCTGGACCTGTCTGCTTCATCCGAAGCAGACAGGTCGGATGAAGCAGACAGAACGGGCAAGCTGGTCGTGTGGTCAGTTCGACGTCGCCCAACTATCTGCGAGGCGTGGCGCTCAGTGCCGACGCGCCGTCGGACGAGTTTCCGTTCGAGTTGGAGGCCGTGCGCCAGATCGAAACGATCGAGTTCGCACCCGTCACGGTGCTCGTCGGCGACAACGGCACCGGCAAGTCGACGATCGTCGAAGCCCTCGCCATCGTCGCCGAGTTCAACGCCGAAGGCGGCGGGCGCAACCTTCGCTTTGCGACCCGTTCGACGCACAGCGCGCTCCACGAGCACTTGGTGCCGCGATGGAAGAAGCGTCCCGCTTGGGGCTGGTTCCTCCGGGCCGAGACGTTCTACGGGATGGCCAGCCACATCGCCCGCGACAACGAGTTGGGCGAGGTCTTCCCCGATCTCCACGAGGAGTCACACGGCGAGTCGTTCCTCGACCTCGCCCACGAGCGCTTCCAGCAACCGGGGTTCTACGTGCTCGACGAACCCGAGGCCGCGCTGTCGATGCAGGGGCAGATGATCCTCGCCCGCCTGATCTCGGAGTCGACAACGGCCGGCGCCCAGTTCGTCATCGCCACGCACTCACCGTTCCTGATGGCCTATCCGCAGGCGGCGATCTACGACCTGACCGCGACCGGCATCGAACGGACCGCGTTCGACGACCTCCCGGCCGTCGCGCTCTGGCGGCGGTTCCTGGATGACCCCGTCGTCTACTACGAGCGCCTCCTCGGAGACGACTGAACACGCCTGAACCGACTCAATCAGGCCGAGTCGGCGACCAGACGTTCAGCGACGCGACGTTGGGTGAGCCGACTCAATCAAGCAGAGACGAGGTCGGCGAGGCGGGTGATGCCTTCGACCAAGTCGTCGTCGCCGAGTGCGAACGACAAGCGCGCGTAGCCGGGCGCGCCGAACGCCTCGCCGGGCACGAACGCGACCTTGATCTGCTCGAGCACGAGGTCGGCCAGTTCGAGCGTCGACCCCGCGGTGGCTCCGCCGAGGTCGCGGCCGAGCAGACCCGAAACGTTGGGGAAGCAGTAGAACGCACCCTGCGGCTCGATGCACGTGACGCCCGGGATCTCCGAGAGCATCTTGTGCATGATCGCCCCGCGCCGTTCGAACGCGGCACGCATCATGGCGACGTCGTCGAGACCGCCGGACACCGCCGCGAGCGCGGCGCGTTGGGCGACGTTGGCGACGTTCGACGTGGCGTGGCTCTGGAAGTTGTTGGCCGCCTTCATCACGTCGTCGGGGCCGATCATCCAGCCGACCCGCCATCCGGTCATCGCGTACGTCTTGGCGACGCCGTTGACGACGATGCACTGCTCGGCGATGTCGGGCACCAACGTCGGCATCGAGCTGAACTCGTGCGGGCCGTACGTGAGGTGCTCGTAGATCTCGTCGGTGACCACCCACACGCCGCGCTCGACCGCCCATTGCCCGATCGCCGTCACCTCGGCCGGTGTGTAGACCGCGCCCGAAGGGTTGTCGGGGCTCACGAACAGCAGCACCTTGGTGCGATCGGTGCGCGCAGCTTCGAGTTGCTCGACGGTGACCTTGAAGCCGGTCTCGTCGGAGGTATCGATGACCACCGGTGTGCCACCGGCGAGCGTGATCGCTTCCGGGTAGGTCGTCCAGTACGGGGCCGGGCAGATCACCTCGTCGCCCGGATCGCACAACACGGCGAAGGCGGTGAACACCGCGTGCTTGCCGCCGTTGGTGACCAGCACCTGGCTGGCGTTGACCTGGTAACCGCTGTCGCGAAGGGTCTTGGCGGCGATCGCCTCTTTGAGGTCGGGCAGGCCGCCGGCCGGGGTGTACTTGTGGTTCTTCGGATCGTGGCAAGCGGCCACCGCGGCCTCGACGATGTGGGCCGGTGTCGGGAAGTCGGGCTCACCGGCGCCGAAGCCGATCACGTTCTCGCCGGCGGCCTGCAGCGCCTTCGCCTTGGAGTCGACGGCGAGGGTGGCGGACGGAGCGATCGCGGCGAGTCGATGGGAAGTTCGGTTCACGTCCATCAATCGTGCCAGAAACCGGCGCCCGGTACGCCAGAGGTTCCAGCGACTTGTCTGCTCGAAACGAAGCCACGGGCCGTATGGAGCAGACACTTCGGAGATCCGATGGCATGCTGGCGGGGTGGAGCCGACCGCCATCGTCATCCCGCCCGACCTCTTGCCGGGCGACGGCCGGTTCGGCTGCGGCCCGTCGAAGATCCGGGCGGAGCAGATCGACGCGATCGTCGCCGGCGGGCGGCAGCTGATGGGGACCTCGCATCGCCAAGCGCCGGTCAAGCGCCTCGTCGGACAGATCCGCGCCGGTCTCACCGACCTGTTCACGCTGCCGGACGGGTGGGAGATCGTGCTCGGCAACGGCGGTACAACTGTGTTCTGGGACGTCGCCACGTTCGGGCTGATCGACCAGCGCAGCGAGCACCTCGTGTTCGGCGAGTTCTCCTCGAAGTTCGCCGAGGCGTCGGCCGCCGCGCCGCATCTCAAGGAGCCGGTGGTCGTCGACTGCGCACCGGGCGACCATCCGCAGCCGATCGCCGACGCCGAGGTCGATCTCTACGCGCTGACCCACAACGAGACGTCGACGGGCGTGGCGATGACGCTGCGGAGGCCGCCGGGCACGACCGGTGCGCTCGTCGCCGTCGATGCGACGTCGGCGGCCGGCGGGCTGGCGTGGAACACCGACGACGTCGACGTGTACTACTTCGCTCCCCAGAAGTGCTTCGCGGCCGACGGCGGGTTGTGGATCGCGGCGTGCTCCCCTACCGCCATCGAACGGATCGAACGCCTGGCGGCGAGCGACCGGTGGCGGCCGGCCTCGCTCGACCTCGGCATCGCATTGACCAACAGCCGCGCCGACCAGACCTACAACACGCCGGCCGTCGCCACGCTGATCCTCGTCGACGATCAGATCCGTTGGATGCTGGCCAACGGAGGACTCGACTGGTGTGTCGAACGCAGTCGGATGTCGGCCGCCACGCTGTACTCGTGGGCCGAGGCCCGCGAGTGGGCGACCCCGTTCGTCGCCGACCCGGCGAAGCGATCGGCGGTCGTGGGCACCATCGATCTCGACCCGTCGATCGATGTCAGCGCCGTCAACGCCGCGCTCCGCGCCAACGGCATCCTCGACACCGACAGCTACCGCAAGCTGGGGCGCAACCAGCTGCGCATCGGCATGTTCCCGGCGGTCGACCCGGCCGACGTCGCCGCCCTCACGGCATGCGTCGACTTTGTCATCGATCGTCTCGTCGATCGTGTCGTCGGGACGAACGGACCCTGACAGGGGCGATCGTGGTCGTCGACGACGTGCTCACCTTGCAGACCGAAGGACTGGCGCCGCTGCGGGCGCCGGTGATGATCGTCGCCCTCCACGGGCTCTTCGACATGTCGTCGGCGGCGACGAACGCCGTCGCCGGTCTCATCTCCGGCGACGCGATCACGGTCGGTGAGATCGACCCCGACCCGTTCTTCGACTTCACGCAGGAACGTCCGATGGTCGAGATCGACGACGGCGAGTTGCGTCTCATCCGCTGGCCCGACAGCCGGTTCGACGTCGTCCGAGGTGACGGCGCCCACGACCTCGTGCTCGTCGTCGGCACCGAACCACACCTGCACTGGGCCACCTACGCGCAGTGTGTGATCGCCGTGAGCCGGCGCCTCGGGTGCGAGGCCGTGCTGACCGTCGGATCGACCGCCGAGGCGATGCCCCACACGCGCCTCCCGACGGTGACCGGCAGCACGACGAACGGCGACCTGGCGCGACGGCTCGGCCTCGCCGCGCCGTCGTATCAGGGTGTGACCGGGCTGGTCGGTGTGCTGCACGCCGAGCTCGAGCAGGCCGGCATCCCGTCGATCTCGCTGCGGGTCGGCATCCCGCACTACCTCGTCAACGCCGAGCACCCGACCGCAGTCGCCGTGCTCCAGACCCACATCGGCCACGTCGTCGGCATGACGGTCGCCACCGACCACCGCGACGACATCGATCGGTGGCGACAGCTCCACGACGAGGTCGTCGAGGGCGATCCGCAGCTCGGCCTCTACGTGCGCATGCTCGAGCAGGAGTACGACCGCCGCGCCGAGGAAGCGATCCCGTCCGCCGACGACCTCGGCGCCGAGTTCGAGCGCTTCCTGCGCACGCAACGCGACGACGACGCCGACCCGACCGACGAATAGCCGTTCTGTCTGCGTCAGACGGCCGAGACGTGCGAATGGAGCAGACAGTTCGGAGGGAACGTCAGCCGGAGACGCGCTCGACGCGCAGGACGCACTCGAGATCGGGATCGTTGATCCACGCCACCGCCTGCCACGCCTGGCTCTCACCGTCGGGGAGGATGAAGTCGACCTGCACGAGCCCCCGCGGCTCAGGTGAATCGGGTGGGTTGAACGCGACGTAGATCCTGTACCCGGCGCCGGCGCCCGACGAGTTCGTCACGAGTCCCGCTGCGACCCAGTGGTCGCCCTCGAGCTCGCACCGATCGAGCTGGACGTCCTCACTGGCGCCGACGAAATCGTCGGTGCCGAGACCAGGGCCGACCTCGACGTCGACGTACGCAGGGGCCGTCGTCGTGTCGGGGTAATGCGGGTGGTCAGTCGCGTGCGTCGCCGCGCCGGTTTCGATGTCGTCCGCGTCGACCGAGGCGCCCGGCACGCTCCGCGGCACGGTGATCGAGGCCTCGACCGCGGTGGCGCCGACCCGCATCGACGCACCCGGCGATGCGGTGTCGTCGTCGCCGCAACCGGCGACGATCGCGGCGATCGCGACACACGTCAGCAGGGCGAGCTTCATTCGACCATCGGCGCCGAAGCTAGTTGCTGATGTGAACCGGTCGGCGGCAGGTCACGACCGGCGAGCCGACTCGTTCGGACACGTGCGGCGGACAGCCGTCCGCCACGGACCGGATCGCGTCGTTCAGAGGCGAACACCCGATTCGCCCGTCGGCGGCGCCAGCCGTCCCTCAAACAGCGCGACAAGCGTTCGCACGGACCGGATCGCGTCGTTCAGAGGCGAACACCCGGTTCGCCCGTCGGCGGCGCCAGCCGCTTCGACGGGCGCTATCCAGAGGAGGCTTCGGCGACCTTGGTCTTGCCCGCCGAGATCCAGGGCATCATCGCCCGCAGGCGACTGCCGACGTCTTCGATCGGGTGGGCCTTGCCCTCGCCCTGCAGCCGCTTGTAGTTCGGGCGCCCGGCCTCGCTCTCGGCGATCCACTCGTCGGCGAACTTGCCCGAGACGATCTCGTCGAGGATGCGGCGCATCTCGGCCTTCGTCTCGTCGGTGACGATGCGCGAACCGCGGGTGAGATCGCCGTACTCGGCGGTGTCGGAGATCGAGTACCGCATCCCGGCGATGCCCTCTTCGTACATCAGGTCGACGATGAGCTTCACCTCGTGGAGGCACTCGAAGTACGCCATCTCCGGCGCGTAGCCGGCCTCGGTGAGCGTCTCGAACCCGGCCTGCACGAGGCTCGTGAGGCCGCCGCACAGCACCACCTGCTCACCGAACAGGTCGGTCTCGGTCTCCTCAGGGAACGTCGTCTCGATCACACCCGCGCGACTGCCACCGATCGCGTCGGCGTACGACAACGCGACGGCCTTGGCGTTGCCGGTCGCGTCCTGCTCGACGGCGATCAGGCACGGCACACCCCCGCCCTCGGTGTACGTGCGCCGGACGAGGTGACCGGGACCTTTGGGGGCGACCATGATCACGTCGACACCATCCGGCGGCGTGATGCGGCCGAAGCGGACGTTGAAGCCGTGCGCGAACGCGAGCGCCTTGCCCGGTGTCATGTGGCTGGCGATGTGCTCGTCGTAGATCGTCTTCTGCTCGGTGTCGGGGGCGAGGATCATCACGATGTCGGCCCATTCGGCGGCGTCGGCGATCGACTTCACGGTCAGACCCTGCGACTCGGCCTTGGCCGCCGACGACGAGCCCTCGCGCAGTCCGACGACGACGTCGACGCCCGACTCCTTCAGGTTGAGCGCGTGGGCGTGCCCTTGCGATCCGTATCCGATGACCGCGACTTTGCGATCGCGGACGAGCGAGCCGTCGGCATCAGCCTCGTAGTAGACGTTGGCGGCCATCTCAGCCCACCTTTCCTTTCGGTGAGTTCACGGCGCGCAGACGCGCCTCGCGGTCGAGTTTGGGGAGCGCGACCCGACCCGTGCGCTGGAGCTCAACGATGCCATAGCCGCCGAGCAACTCTTCAAAGTCGTCGATCTTGTCGGGATGGCCTTCGAGGCTCACGGTGATCGCCTCGAGGGCCACCGCCAGGATCTTGCCTTCGAAGATGTTCGTCAGCTCGACGATCTGGGCCCGGTTCTCGGACGCGACCCGGATCGTCGCCAGCAGCAACTCGCGTTCGACCGACCGGCGCGGGTCGAGCTCTTGGATCTTCACGACGTCGATCAGCTTGAACAGCTGCTTCACGATCTGTTCGAGCGGCGACGTGTCGACGTCGACGACGATCGTGATGCGGCTCATGCCCTCGTCCTCGGCAGGCGCGACCGCGAGCGAGTAGATGTTGTAGCCGCGCCGCGCGAACAGGCTCGCGACGCGGGCGAGGACGCCCGGCCGGTTCTGCACGAGCACCGACAGGATGTGGTGGTTGAGCGACGTGCCGTGCGGGTTGATCGCCGTCATCTCAGGTTCGCCCTTCGCTCGAGTTGGTTGGGATGCAGGATCAGGTCGTCGTTGCTCTGCCCGGCGGGAACCATCGGGAACACCTTCTCGCCGGCGTCGACGCGGAACTCCACGACGACGGTCTTGTCGTTGATCGAGTTGGCCTTCTCGAGCGCCGGCTCGACCTCTTCGGGTGACTCGACACGGATCCCCACACACCCCATCGCCTCCGCCCAACGGACGTAGTCGGGGCAGGTCTGGGTGAGGTTCACCTCGCTGTAGCGCTCGTCGTAGAACATCTCCTGCCACTGGCGAACCATGCCGAGGTGACTGTTGTTGAGGATCGCGACCTTGATCGGGATCCGTTCGATCGTGGAGGTGACGAGCTCCTGGGCGGTCATCTGGAAGCACCCATCGCCGTCGATCGCCCACACCGTCCGGTCGGGACGCCCGACCTTGGCGCCGATCGCGGCGGGCACGCAGAAGCCCATCGTGCCGAGGCCGCCCGAGTTGACCCACGTGTACGGCTCGTTGAACTTCCAGTACTGCGAGGCCCACATCTGGTGCTGCCCGACGCCGGACGCGACGATCGTCCCCTCGGGGGCCGCGTCGCGGACCTTCTCGAGGCAGTACTGCGGCTTCAACGCTTCACCGGCTTCGCTCTGGTCGTACGTCAGCGGGTACTGCTCGCGCCATCCGGACACCCGGCTCTTCCACACCGACGTGTCGGCCTGTGCGACGCCGCCCTGCTGAAGATCGTTGATCGCCTTCACGATCTCCTCGATCACGTACTTGCAGTCGCCGACGATCGGGACGTCAGGTCGGCGCACCTTGCCCTGCTCGGCCGGATCGACGTCGACATGGATGATCTTGGCTTCGGGCGCGAACGCCGACACCCGGCCGGTGATGCGGTCGTCGAAGCGAGCCCCGAGCGCGATCAGCAGGTCGGCCTTCTGCATCGCCGTCACCGCGGTCGCGTTGCCGTGCATGCCCGGCATGCCG
>DATMDV010000223.1:0-3349 GCA_035557475.1 Ilumatobacteraceae bacterium | reverse complement strand
CTCGTTCCTGCCGTCGTTCAAGGGCGCGGCCCTACGCACAGGCGCACGCACGCGGCGTGAAGCTGATCGGCGCAACCGCGCACTACGTGACCGAGCAGCTCGACGAGGGACCGATCATCGAGCAGGAGGTGGCGCGGGTCGACCATGCTCACAGCGTTGCCGAGCTTTCGCGCGTCGGGCGCGACGTGGAGTGCGTGGCCCTCGCGCGCGCCGTCCGCTGGCACGTCGAGCACCGCGTCCTGCTCCACGGCGACCGTACCGTCGTCTTCCGGTGACTTTGCTAGGATGCATCGGCGGCGTGGGGATGTAGCTCAGCTGGGAGAGCACCTCCTTTGCAAGGAGGGGGTCAGGGGTTCGAGTCCCCTCATCTCCACCATGTCTGCACGGCACTCGGCCGTCCCGTAGAATGCCCCGGTGATCCACCGATTCCTCGCCGTCCTATTTGCCGCTGCGCTGCTCGCAGCGTGCTCGACCCCCGAAGACTCCGCGTCGGGCGAGCCGTCAGCGACGGTTGCAGCCGGCGCATCGAGCGATCCGTCGGCCTCCGAGGCACCTGCCGAGAGCCCCGCTGGGTCGCCCGCAGCCACCGCTGAGGCGACGCCCTCGGAGCCACCGCCCGGTGGGATCTACGCCGGGCCGGTCAGCGGCGAGCTCGACCCGCGCGTCGCGGATCTCCCGCATCGCGTCTACGTGCCGAACGAGACCTCGAACGACGTCGCAGTCATCGATCCGCAGACCTTCGAGGTGGTCGGGCGCATCACCGCCGGCTTCGCCCCCGAGCACATCTCGCCCGATTGGGACTTCTCGAAGCTGTACGTCAGCAACATGAACGGGGCGTCCCTCACGGTCATCGACCCGATGACCCAGCAGGCGACCGAAACGATGGAGGTTCCGTTCCCGTACAACCTGTTCTTCACGCCAGACGGCTCGAAGGCGATCGTCGTCGCGGACTACCTCGGCGCGGACATGGTCGCCGACAACGGCCTCTACTTCTACGACCGCGAGACATGGGCGCTTCTGAAGTTCGTGCAGGTTCCGTGGCCCGGGGTCAACCACCTCGACTTCACGCCCGATGGACGGTTCCTGCTGGTGACCTGCGAGAGTGCCGGCGCGGTCGTCAAGATCGACACCGTGGCGATGGAGATCGCCGGGGTGGTCGAGGTCGGCGGCTCACCGCTCGACATCCGCCTCGACCCCGACGGCGACGTCTTCTACGTCGCCAACCAGGGGACCCATGGCGTCGACGTGATCGACCACGAGACGATGACCGCGGTCGGCTTCATCCCGGCGGGGAATGGCGCGCACGCGTTCGCCTTCAGCCGTGATGTCAGCCGCCTCTTCCTTACGAACCGCCTCGGCAACTCGATCGACGTCATCGACCTCGACAGCCGCACGATCGTCGACTCCTGGCCGGCCGGCGGATCACCCGACATGGCCACCGTCTCACCGGACGGCAGCCAGCTGTGGGTCTCGAACCGATTCCACGGCACCGTGAACGTGTTCGATCCGGAGACCGGTGAGATCCTGGCGACCATCCCGACCGGCGGCAACCCGCACGGCCTCACGTACTGGCCGCAGCCCGGCTCAATCAGCCTCGGCCACAACGGCAACATGCGTTGAGGGGCGGTTCCCGATGGCCCGCGGCGGTGATCGTCGCCGGCGCGCTCGTCGCCGGCTGCGCGACACCGACCGTCTCCCCGTCGAACGTCCCGCCCCCCGAGAGCTCTCCGAGCGCGACCGCCGAGCCGAGCGCCTCGACGGCGCCGTCGGCCGCCGCGGAGCCGTCACCGACCCTCGAGCCCGTCGAGGGCGTCTATGGCGCGACGACGAGCGGCGAGCTCGACCCGCGCGTCGCGGACGTCCCCGAGCGCGTGTACGTGCCAAACGAGGAGTCCGACGACGTCGCCGTCATCGATCCGGCCACGTTCGAGGTCATCGACCGCTTCCCGGTCGGCGACGCCCCCGAGCACGTGAACCCCGACTGGGGTCTCGAGTCCCTGTGGGTCTCGAACATGAATGGGGGGTTTCTGACCGAGATCGACCCGATGACCTCCAAGCCGATCGGCGAGGTCGACCTGCCGATCTTCCCGTACGCGCTGTACTACACGCTCGACGGCGAGAAGGTGATGGTGGTCACCAACTACATTGCCCTCGAAGACGTCGCCGACAACGGGGTCCACTTCTACGACCCGGACACCTGGGAGCTGCTGGCTTACGTGAACGTGCCGTGGCCGGGGGCGGACGACGCCGACCTCACCGCGGATGGGCGGTACCTGGCGATCAGCGCCGAGTACAGCGGCTACCTCGTCTTCATCGACACGGTGGAGATGACCCTTGCCGGACAGGTCGACATCGGCAGCCTGCCGCGCGACGTGCGGCTCGGCCCGGACGGCGACGTGTTCTACGTGACCAACGAGGGCCTCGACGGCGTGCAGATCGTCGACGCGGAGGCCTGGGAGCTGCTGGAGTTCATCCCGACTGGCGACGGGGCCCATGGCCTCGAGGTGAGCCGTGACGCGACGCGCATGTACGTTGCCAACCGGGCCGCCGGCACCATCTCGGTGATCGACGTGGCGACGCGCGACGTGGTCGAGACGTGGCAGGTCGGCGGGTCACCCGACGAGATGGTGCTCAATCCCGATGGCAGCCAGCTGTGGGCCTCGAACCGCTATCACGGCTCGGTCTCGGTGATCGACACGACGAGCGGCGAGGTGATCATCACCATCGCGACGGGCGCGAACCCGCATGGCCTCACCTATTGGCCTCAGCCGGGCACGATGGCCATCGGCCAGAACGGAAATATGCGATGAGGTTTCGCGCCGTTTAACCTCCGCCGTCCAAGGCCGATTGGGTCGCCTTGACCGGCCTCGGAGCGAGTGATACAGTAACTCGGCTCTCGCGGGGAGACCCACTCCGGCTCTCCTCGCGTTCGTTGTGACAAGCCCCCAGATTTGGTCTCCTGACCCCGTGTCTCCTGACCCATGCGCGCGACAAATGTGGCGCCCATCGGTCAGCGGACTTATCGCTGACGCCGTGACGGATTCGTCGCAGAGGCGTCGACGGGCGGCCATCGAGGCCGGCCGTCAGGGCCCAGGCACACGAGCCGAACCGGCGAGCGTCCGCCACGCGGGCGCGCGACCTTAAAAATCGAAGAGTGGAAGCATCGATTTCGTCGAGGAAGATTCCGACGCGACCGCATCGTTGCGACGGCCAGCACCGTGCTAGCCGCGTGAACGCTGTAGGTCAAGCTACTAAGAGCATGCGGTGGATGCCTTGGCGCCAAGAGCCGACGAAGGACGTGGCAGGCAGCGAAATGCTTCGGGGAGTTGCGAGCAAGCGTTGATCCGGA
>DATMDV010000222.1:0-10091 GCA_035557475.1 Ilumatobacteraceae bacterium | reverse complement strand
AAACGAAGTGCGATCGCGACTCCCGCCACGAGCCCGCCGACGAATCCACCTCCTGGCTGGTTGTGACCGACGAACACCAGGTAGATCGATGCGACCAGGGTGGTGTGGAAGATCACACGTGCCGAAACGTCGACGACGACGAGCCGCTTCAATTCGGACCTGCCGATGTCCGTGTCTGTGTCACGGTGACCCCGGTTGCCGGCGGCGGCGCTGGCGGCCGCCTGCCGAGCGTCGCCCGCGCGAGCGCCACGGCGCCGACCGCGGCGACGGCGAGCACGGTGATTTCGCCGAGCGTGTCGACGGCCCGGAAGTCGACGAGGATTACGTTCACCACGTTCTTGCCGCCACCATCGGGGAGCGCCCGTGCGACCATGTCGTCGGACACCGGTCGAGCAGTTCGGTTGCCGGCCGCTACGAGTGCGAAAGCGAAGACCACGACGCCGACCAGTGCGGACACGGCGAGACGGACCTCGCGTCCGGCCGAGGTGGGTTCACTGAATCGCGGCGGCAGTCGCCGCAGGACCAGCACGAACACGACGGTCGACAATGTCTCTACGGTCACCTGCGTCAGCGCCAGGTCGGGTGCACCCTCGACGACGAACAGACCGGCCATTCCGTAGCCGACGACGCTGAGGAACACGACAGCACCGAGTCGACGACGCACAAGCGCGGTCCCGATGGCACCACCGACGAGGACCGCTGCCACCGGCAGGTGTGCCGGGGCGTCCACCAACTCCGGCCATCCGGGCCAGTCAGCCGAGGTCGCCAGGACGAGGCCGGGGGCAAGGGTCGCGGTCACGAGAATGACGGCCAGGTAGAACGGCAGCGACCCGTTCTGGAGTGCACCGGTCAGCCGATCGGCGAACGCGTTGAGGCCACGCAGGGTCGCGTAGTACACGTCGGCACCGCTCGGCAACCGGCGACCCAGCGCGAGCACGTCGGCGACCGGGCGGCGGGCCACGAACATCGCCACACCGCACACGATGACCAACACGGACAACGCGAACGTCAGATTGAAGCCGTGCCACACCGCCAGGTGGCCCTGCTCCGATCCAGGGTCGAGCGCCGACGCCGCAGCGTCGACGAGCCCGTCGGCCAGGAATGGTGCGACACCCAGCACCACCGTGGCCGCGGCGAGCACTGCGGGAGGTAGCCACAAGGCCCTCGCCGGCGCCTCGGCGCTCGACACCGGAGTGGGTGATCCGCTCCAATCGGTGCCTCCGGCGGTGAACGCGCCCCACGCGCAGCGGATGCTGTAGGCGACCGTGATGCACGACGCCGCGACCAACACTGCCAAGACAAGTCCGGCACCCGTGGGCGCGCCGTGCGCGAACGCGTCGAACGCAGCCTCTTTCGAGACGAAACCGAACATCACGGGAGCACCGGCCATGGACGCCGCGCCGATCACGCCGATGGCGACGACTGGCTTCCATCCGGAGCCGAGTTCACGCAACGCGCGCAGATCGCGGGTGCCGGTCTGGTGATCGATCACTCCGACGACCATGAACAGCGCGGCCTTGAACATCGCGTGCGCCAACAGCATGACGCACCCGGCCGCGGCAGCCGATTCGACGCCGACGCCGAATAGTACGAACAGCAAGCCCAGTTGGCTGACCGTGCCGAACGCCAACAGCAACTTCAAGTCGTGCTGGCGCAGCGCCCGCAGGCCGCCACACACCATCGTCACCAGTCCAACCGTGATCACGATCGGACGCCACGGACCAACCGTCGCGAACGCCGGAGCGAAGCGGGCGACGACATACACACCTGCTTTGACCATCGTCGCCGAATGCAGGTAGGCGCTCACCGGCGTCGGAGCGACCATTGCTCCCGGCAGCCACGAGTGGAACGGGTACTGCGCCGACTTCGACGCCGCGCCGACCAGCACCAACACCAGACCCACCGTCACCGAACCACCAGACGGCGGCGATTCGATGATCTCGCTCAGCCGGTACGTGCCCGCGGCCTGACCGATCAGGATGAACCCGACGAACATCGTCAACGCACCCGCACTCGTCACGAGCAACGCCTGCAACGCCGCTGCCCGCGCCCGCCGGCTCTCGTGATCGTTGCCGATCAACAGATACGACGTCACCGACGTCAGCTCCCAAAACAGGTAGAGCACGAACAAGTTGTCGGCGACGACGAGTCCCACCATCGCCCCGCTGAACAACGTCAGCAAACCCATCAGACGGCCGACGTTCGGCGTGTCATCAGACAGATAGCTCGCCGCATAAACGAAAACCAACACGCCGACACCCGACACCAACAGCACCATCAACGCCGCGAACCCGTCGAGACGCAAATCGACCACCAGCGACAGATCCGAGATCCACGCCACACGCTCGGCGAACACCCGCCCAGCGACCACATCGGGCAAGCGCACCAGCAACCACACCAACGTGGCAGCCAGCGGCAACGCACCCAGGCAAACACCCCATCGCCGTCCCGCACGATCACCGGCCGCGAGCACCCCCACCCCGACCAACCCATGGAACATCAGGACAAGCAGCAAACAGGACCCTGAACGAAACGAGGCCGCCGGAACGATCGGCGGTGCGACGGAGCCATCAGGTTAACCATCGACCATCACCGAACGAGCCGACGCGACCGCCACTGGCAAGGGCTGATTCCTCGCAGCTAGCCCTCGTGCAGACCAAGTCCAGCGGCCTGTCGTGCAAGGTCGCACCATTCGTGCTGGTCCGCGTGTGGCGTCGGATCGAGAATGAGACCTCGGATGGTCTGGTCAGCGGCGTGTGCCCGCGTCTTGGCCGAACTCCACCATTCGTCGAGACCGCCCCAGTCCGACCATGCAGCAATCGCGATGAACGAATCGCGCTCGGCGCGGTTGGTTGTCTCCACCGCACCGCCCGAGGTGTGAATGCCATCGAGCAAATCGTTCGAGCGGACCACTGACCGCGTTGAGCGCGGTTCGACCACGAGCAAGAGTCGCACCAAAGTCATGAGGCCTCCGTGGGTGTCGCGTGTCGATCTGTCCGATGCAGCGCCTCGGGTGGCCCCAGACGAACGCATCGCGCAGGTTTCGCAATCGGTGGGATCGCTCGAAGCCCGATCGCTCGTCAGCTTGCCCTGAGGTGGTGGTGCTCGGCGGCCCTTCCGCTGAAGATGTCTGAAGAGTCAACGGATCCCGAGTGCGATCGCGCCATGAGATCATGGGTTGGATGAGCTCTCCGGCGCGACTGCTGATCGTGGAAGACGATGGGTCGCTGCGCGAAGGACTCGCCGCCGTGCTCATCGCGCACGGATTCGATGTTCGCGCCGAATCCGACGGACGACACTTCGAAGAGGTTGCGGAGAGCTTTCGTCCGGATCTCGCCATCTTGGACATCGGTCTGCCGGTCGGAGATGACGGATTCCAACTCGCGCAGCGTTTGCGCGCCACATCCGACGTCCCCGTCCTCTTCGTGACTGCGGCCGATGCGTTGCAAGACCGGCTTCGCGGGTTCGAGCTCGGCGCGGACGACTACCTCGTCAAGCCGTTCGCGATGGCGGAATTGCTGGCACGGGTCCGGGCAGTGCTGCGGCGGTGCGGACGTCTCGTCTCACCCGTGCACCAGATACGCGACCTCGTGGTCGACGAGATGGAACGTGTCGTCACCCGTGCGGGAACACGGATCGAGCTGACCGGAACCGAGTTCGAACTGCTCGCGACCCTCGCTCGGACACCCGGCCACGTCTACTCCAAGGTGCGGCTCTTGTCGCTCGTGTGGGGCTTTGACGAGTACGACCCGAATCTCGTCGAGGTTCACATCAGCGCGGTACGCCGCAAGCTGGAAGCCCACGGCTCGCGCCTCATACACACCGAACGCGGCGCCGGATACCGGCTCGGCAACGCGACCAATCAGCGCACAACGTGAACGACGTCGCCGCCGGGGCTGTCGACCGCCGACCGCCGTGCCCATCTCGACTCACCGCTACCGTCGCCTCTCAGCGTCGGCAGCGTGAGCACGAAGGCGCCATCGCGATACGTGAGCTCACCGCCTTGCCGTCGCGCCAACTCGCGTGCGATCGGAAGCCCAAGGCCCGAGCCACCGCATCCGTCGAGGCTCACAAACCTTTCGAAGACCCGCTCCTCGAGACCTGCAGGCAAGCCCGGACCGTCGTCGCGGACAACGACGTCGAGGTGCTCGTCGTCGTTTCGCTCGACAACGACGTCGATCACCCGGAGAGCATGACGACGGGCGTTGTCCAGGAGGTTCGCGAAAGCGTCTCGAGTGGCCTGAACGTCGATCGCCACAACAGGACCGTCCTCGGCGGTGACGGAGAAGCGAAGATCAAGCGAACACAGATGCCGCGCACGGTCGAGTTCGGCGATCACGACATGGCGAAGATCGACAACCTCCCGGCTCAAGGACTCGCCTTGGTCGAGACGGGCGACTCGAAGCAGAGAACCAATCAGGCGTCCTGCGCGGGCAGCCTCGTTGGCCAAGTTCGCGAGCAGCTGCTCTTGTCGCGGAGACGCCTCGACGCACAGCAATGCGTCCGCCGACGCCCGAAGACCGGCGATCGGCGTGCGTAACTGATGAGCCGCAGTGGCCAAGAACTCACGACTCTGGCGATCCGACTCCCGCGCCCTGGTGAGCGCCCGCACAAGACGCTCGACGAGCAGCGCCACGAGCGCCAACGCAAGCGAACGCAAAGCCCCGTTCACCGCAAACGTCAAGGGGGTGGTTGCCTGCCGAACAGCAGAATCTCCCACCACCCACGCCGCCGAGCTTGCCGCCGCCGCCGCAATACCGGACACAAGGCCGGACAAGAGCGTGACCATCACGACGACCAACACATACAAGACAGCCAGCGAAAGAACCATCGGGGTGACGAAATCGAGAAAGCCAACTAGTGCCACGACCACCAGCCCTCCCAGCGCCACCGCCACGCGCTCGCGGCCCTGCCCGCGACGACGTAGAGCCACCCGCGTCAACAATGACCTTCGGACGTACCGGCCCTGACGAAGGCCGCCGGGCAGCGGACACGACAAAACGAACTCTCGGCCCCGGGGAGCGATCATCACCACATCATGTCGCACCGCACAACAAACCCGTTCCCGCCAACCCAAGCACCGCTGGCGTCTGACCTCGACCTTGTGACGACCCCAGCGGCGACGTTCCGGGAGGTATCGAGCCGAGCCCCGATCCGCAGTTCTGCGTCGAGGGCACGGTTCGTGCGCCTCAACCTCGCGACCAGGCCGGCGATCCTCGACGCGACGGGTCCAGCCATGAACGGCCGCGACCGTTTGAGGTCGCCGACGAGGTGCCGGATCCCTACGACGTAAGGTAGGTGCTTGCTCGACCTGGGAATCGATCTCGACGTCTGGCCGTGGATCTGGTTGACCATCGCGGTCGTGTTCGCGTTGATCGAGCTGATCCTCATCGGAGGATCGTTCATCCTGCTGCCGTTCGCAGTGTCGGCATTCGCCGCTGCGATACTCGCGTTCTACGACGTAGCGGTCGAAGTGCAGTGGTCGGTGTTCGCGCTCGGCGGGGCGGCCGTGTTCCTCGTCCTGTACCGCTGGTCGCGGCGATTCCTCGCCGACCATCTGCTCCCGCCCGGTGTCGGCGCCGACCGACTCGTCGGCCTGGTCGGCATCGTCACCGTGGGGATTTCGCCTGACGACCCTCGCCGCAGTGGGCGGGTGGCGGTGTCCGGGGAGGTGTGGGGGGCAATCGCCTCCTCCGACCGGACGCTCGGCGAGGGGATGAAGGTTCGTATCACCGCCATGGAGGGCACACGCGTCGTCGTCGAACCGATCGTTCCGCCGCAGCAAGGCGTCGAAGGAGGAGCAAATCAGTGAACGTGATCGTCGTGTTCATCGCAGCACTCACCGTTGTCGGCATCGCCTTCCTCATCGGTGCAGTGAAGATCGTCCGGCCCTACCAGCGGGGCCTTGTCGAACGCCTGGGGCGCTACAAGGCGACCAAGGATCCGGGATTCAACCTGATCATGCCCTTCATCGAGACGATGCAGCTGGTCGATATGCGCGAGCAGGTCGTCGACGTGCCACCCCAGGAGGTCATCACGGCCGACAACGTCGTCGTGTCCGTCGATGCCGTCGTCTACTACGAGGCCACTGACCCGCAGCGACTCGTCTACAACGTGGCCGACTTCTTCACGGCCATCACCAAGCTCGCGCAGACGAACCTGCGCAACCTGATCGGCGACCTCGAGCTCGACAAGGCGCTCACGTCGCGCGACACGATCAACACGCAGCTCCGAGAGGTGCTCGACGACGCGACCGACAAGTGGGGCGTGCAAGTCGTGCGCGTCGAGATTCAGCGCATCGACCCGCCACCGGAGGTCGTATCGGCGATGCACGCTCAGATGCGCGCCGAGCGCGATCGACGGGCCACGGTCACCGAGGCGCGGGGCTACCAGGAGGCGGCGATCGCCCGTGCCGATGGAGAGAAGCAGTCGTCGATCCTCGCCGCCGAGGGTCGCAAGCAGGCCGCTGTGCTCGACGCCGAAGGCGACGCCCGAGCAACCGAGTTGCGGGCCGCGGCCGAGCAGGTGCGGCTCGAGAAGATCGGCGAGGGTGAGGGCGAGGCCGCGCGCAAGCGCCTCGGCGGGATCAAGGCGGCGAGCGCCGACCAGAACGTGCTGACCATCGAGTACCTCACCGCGCTGGCCAGGATCGGCGACGGGAGAGCGACCAAGCTCGTGATCCCCGCCGAGTTCTCCGGGCTGCTCGGCACGCTCGCGGCATTCGTCGAGACTGGGCGACCCGAGGACCGCGACGAGTTGCAGCCCCGCGGTGGGTTGCCGATCCCGAAAGACGATGAGCGCGTCGAACTGCCGAGGCTGGACGCTCCGTGAACGTCGCCGACGCTCCACGACCTGGCTGGTATCCGGATCCGGCCGGCGGTGTCCGCCTGCGTTGGTGGGACGGAACGGACTGGAGCGACGACTATCGATCGCGACCGAGCGTCGGACAGTTGCTACTGGCCGAGAAGGCATGGGAGGCGGCACAGACGGCCGGGCGCGTCGCAGATCCGCGGCTGCCCCCGGGCGCCAGCGGCCTGAGCCGCGCGGACACCGCCGAGATCATCTCGCAGGTGCGTGAGGCGGCTCGACTCGAGGCCGAGCGGGCGGCCGACCTGTTCAGCCAGCGTGCCAGAACGGCGACCAAGGAGATCCAGCCGCTCATCACCCAGTACACGAGCAAGATCCTGCGGTGGATCCGCATCGGTGCGGTGATCGTGGTCGTGCTGCTGGTGGCCTGGATCCTCTTCCAGGTCATCGCCCAGGTGAGTTTCTTCGAGTGGCTCGGGGACCGGATCGACAACATTTCTGAATGAGTCGGACTACACCCGCCTCGTCGGATTCCCGGCTCCGCCGGCCCAGTCACCGGGCGTCGTGGAATCTCTGAGACGAAGGGAGTACGACTGACACGAGACACGGCATCTCCGTCTGGGGTTGGCGCGATCTCGGAGTGGCGAGATCCTCTCGACCGGGAGGTCTCACGTCCGAACAGCATGTCCGCACGCGTGAGCCGGCGGTAGGACGCGTAGCAGTCACCTCGTGCCAACAGATCCGCGGGTGCCGCAGCAGCTCGTGCAGCGAGTCGAGTGGCACCACACCGTTCGCGGATGTCTGTCGTGTCAGAGTGGGATCCAGGCGCCCTGGACGTTGACCGTCACGTTGATCTGGCCGCGACTCGTTGTTGGGCCGGAGAGTCCGAGCCAGTTGATGAGCATGTCGTGGTGCTCCACCCGCAGCCGGGCGCAGCCCTTGCTTTGGGGTGTGGTCGGCACGTTGTTCGCACCGTGGATCGCCTGGCCACGGTCGAAGTACAGCGGCTTGTACATGTTGCCGTTGAGCGGGTTGTCCTCAGCCACCGGATAGACGGAGCTGTTGTGCCAACCCCCGTTGTCGAGGGCAGGGTTGAAGCGGCCAGCCGGCCGCCGGTCCTGGTCCCTGGTCTCATACCCCGGTTCGCCGGTCGAGGTGGGGAAGACGAAGACGAGTTGGTCGACGCCGGCGCCGACGAACATGATTTGACACGTGCGGTCGATGAGGATCCACCGCTCTGACAGCATCGCCGTCGTGAACGGCACGGAGATTGACGTCGCGCTCATCAGCGTGTGCTCCTCGTCGCTGCCGGCCGCCATGTCAGCGGTGCTCACGGGCAGACCGAGCGCGAGCCGCGCGGCGCACAGTCGCTGACGCGTCACCGGTCCCGAGACACCGTCGACCTGCAACTCCCGGATCCCCAGCCCCGCGAACAGCTCGTTCAACTTCACCTGCTGCTCTTGCACGTCGAGCGAGAGCAGGACAGCGTTGCGTTCAGTGATGGCCTCACCCGTGACGTCGTTGACACCGTTGTCGACACACACATCGAGCAACTGGCCGGGATAGATGGTCTCGTCGGACAACCCGTTCTCCGCCTGGACGCTCGGACCCGACACGGTCTCGTCGTCGAAGCGGTCAGCGATCACCTGCAACGAGTCCCCCAGCTCGACCGCCACGACACACACGGGGTCGTAGACGTCCAGCGGCGGCTCGGTCGTTGTCGTCGTCGTCGACGTTGTGGTGGTGGCCGGCGACGTCGTGGACGTCGTGGTGTTCGGCGGCGTGGTGATCGACTCGGCCACGAGCGTCGTGGTCGCCGCGGGCACCGCCGCCGCATCCGACGGCGTGGCGCTGCTCGCCGCCCGGCTGGTGCAGCCGGTTGTCGCCAGAATCAGCCCGGTCATCCAGATTGTCGATCGCCGCGCCATGACGTGACCCGACGGTACCGGCCGCCGCCGACCGTACCGCCTACCGTTGGGTCCGATCCGTCGGCAAAGAGCCGGACTTGATCGGACCATCGAGCCCACGGCGCCATCCACCCAACGAGCGACATCGACTGCGTCCCAGACAGAGCGCAACAGCTCAGCGGCTCCCCTATCACGCCTGAGATGGTGCCACGACCTCGAGTTCCATCCCGTCAACATCACGGAAGAACAGCGACCACTCGCCACCGAGCGACTGGATCTCACCGATGTCAGCTCCGGCGTCGATCAGACGTCCCTTCACCTGCTCGAGCGTCTCAAGAGAATCCACCGCGAGCGCGAAGTGATCGATCGCGCCACGGCCACCTTGTCGGCGCTGGTCTCCGATGATTTCGTCCGGTGTCGCCTCGAACACGTTGAGGCTGGCACCGGCTCCGAGATCGAGGATGAACATGCGTGGGTGACCGGGCTCGGCATCCATTCTAAAGGTCACCACCGCACCGAAGACCTTGCCGTAGAAGTCGGCGTGACGTTCGAGGTCTGTCGTGAGCGTCGCGACGTGATTGAAACCTGTGGTGATCAGCGCCGGGTCATTGTCTTTCACGTCCCCGATAGTAGAAGCCGTCCCGCGATCGACGGGACGGCGCTCGGGTACGACCTACAACCGAGGACCACGAGTTCGGCCGTGACGCCGCCGAGCACGCACGGGATGAGGTCACACCGAACGTCGGCACACCCAGCGTGCGGCTGTCTTGAGTGAACCCATTAACGACGCCGAATCTCGCGACGGCACGCCGTCCGAGTTCGCGGGAGGACGGCGCGACGGTCAGGGCAGGCCGTGTTGACTCGGGGTGTTCGGTGGACTCCCACCAATCCACGAGAGGTTCATGATGTCTTCGCTCGATTCGTCACCCTCGACGCCGGCGTCCCGCTGCGCGACGAGCAGATCGCGCGGCCCGCCACGCCGACCGGCGAACGACCACCATCTACGACCGGCGACGATAGAACTTCGACCGTCACGCTGCCTACGCCGTGGTGGCCTTCGTCACCGACGCCTGAGCGCGGGCGCCAGCCGCCACCCAGCTTCCGCGTTGCGAGCTGGAGCGTTACATGTAACATGGCGATTTGGTTCGTCGCCGATCTGCCGTCCCCGTCGTTGAACGCGTCCGCGACCATCGCAAGCGACTGCGGGCCCAAGGCCTTCGACCGATCCAGATCTGGGTGCCGGACGTGCGCTCACCGCAGTTCGTCGCGCAGGCTCACCTGCAATCCAGCGCCGTCGCGTCGAGCGCGGTGGCCGCTGACGACCAGGCGTTCATCGACGCCATCAGCCTGGACGAAGGGTGAAGCGAGGCGACATCT
>DATMDV010000221.1:0-4004 GCA_035557475.1 Ilumatobacteraceae bacterium | reverse complement strand
GGATGTCGCGAACCTCGAACAAGCCGCTCGACGGATCAACCAGCGCTACGACGACGGCGAGGCGATTGAGGAGTTCGTGCGGTTCGCCCGCGAGGACCTCGGGATGCTGGTCCGTGTGGCGCCAACCAGGATCGTCGCTCTCGAGCGGGTGGGTGAGAAGTGAAGCGACCGCGGGACCTGGTGCGTTGAACGTGGAAGCCGGCACAACACGGCCGGGGCCCGCCCTCCGCTCGGGTATCTGGCTGCCGCTGTTCGATGAGCTCTCCGATCCGACGGTCTGTGCCCGTCTCGCGGCCGAGGCCGAGGCGGCGGGCTGGCATGGGTTCTTCGTGTGGGACCAGCTGCGTTGGGAACCGCCGGTGCGCCAGGTTGCCGACTCGTGGATCACGCTCGCCGCGATCGCGACTGCGACCGAGCGGCTGCGGCTCGGCCCCATGGTCACACCACTCCCACGACGCCGACCGGTCAAGGTCGCCCGTGAGACCGCGACATTGGACGTGCTCAGCCGCGGCCGCCTCACCCTCGGCGTCGGGATCGGCGAAGACCGCTTCGCTCGCGAGTTCTCGAAGACCGGTGAGCAGCTCGACGACCGGGCCCGGGGCCAGATGCTCGACGAGGCACTCGACATCCTCACCACGGCCTGGAGCGGTGAGCCGGTTCACCACCACGGCGACCACTACACGGTCGACGACATCCAGTTCCTCCCCCGCCCGGTGCAGCGACCCGGCGTCCCGGTATGGATCGCTGGCTTCCCTGGCAGCGCCAAGCCGATGCGTCGCGCCGCCCGGTACGACGGCTTCTTCCCGGTCAACCTCGAGCATCCCGATCAACTCGCCGAAGTCGTCGCCACAGTCACCGAGTTGCGACAGGATTCGAGCGCACCGTACGACTTCGTCGTTTGTCTCCCTGTGGGCGTCGATCCGCAGCCATGGCAGCAGGCGGGTGCCACGTGGTGGCTTCCGGACTTCGAACCGGAGCGGGTGTCGCCGGACCATGTGCGCGGCGTGCTCCGCGATGGCCCGCTGGAGCACTGAGCATCCAGACCCGGAGCGCCTCCAGCGGCGGACCGAAGCCTGCACCGCGGACGAAGGCTTCGACGGCGTCTTCGTGCTCTCCCCGCAGCCGGCGCACCGTACTGTGGCGGCATGACCGAACGCTCAGAGGTGATCCCCGTGGAACCTCATGACCTGCAGACCTTCATCGACGACGTCGGGCTCGTGGTCAGCGGCACCGACGACCAGTACGAGATCACGCGGCGTGTTGCCCAGCTGCTCTCCGCTCTGCTGGCCGGTGGCTACCGACTTCCGCCGGAGTACATCCGTCCATCGCCGGAGCGCCACGTGACGTACCCGCTCTACATCGCTCCCGACGACAGCTGGTGCATGGCGTCCGTGGTCTGGAACATCGGTCAACGCACGCCGGTGCACGGACACGAGACTTGGGGTGTCGTCGGTATCTACTCGGGAGCCGAACGCGAGATCCGCTACGTCAAGCCAGCTCCTTCTGCGGTGGGCGGAGCCCTGACGTCGGCCGGTGAGAACCTGTGGGAACGCGGGCAAGTCACCGTGTGCTGTACAACCGACGACGACGTCCACGCTGTTGAAGCAGTAGGCGACGAGCCCACGGTCGGGATCCACGTCTACGGTGGCAACATCGGCACCATCGAACGGGCGTCGTACGATCCGGTGACTGGAGCAGTCCAATGGTTCGTCTCCGGTTGGGACCACCCGTAGTCGGCCAGCAGCGCGGCAGTGCCGCACATCATCTATGCGGTGCTCGCGGAGACCACCGCGGAGCTCAACCTCAGCACCCTGGCTCGGCTCGCAGCGTCAGCGTGGCTCAGGCGTCACGCCGTCATGCCCGGCCTCGTCGAGCTCGGTCTCGTCGAACAGCGCGAGGTGCCACCGTCGTGCGATCAACTGCTCGAGCCCGTCGATGCCTAGGCCGGCCCGCGCTCAGGGTGTGCTGATTTTCGAGGAGATGAGGTGGGCGGTGGCGAGCGTGATGATCTTGTCGGCCGTTCGTCCAGCGGGCCAGCGGTGTGCTCGTCGCATGTGCAGGTAGGTCCAGCACACGGTGTTGGCGACGAGGATGGCCTCGCTTTCGGGGTCCTCGACACGGAGTGATCCGTCGATCATGCCGTCGCGCAGGAGTCGTTCGAACGGTTCGATGAACTCGAAGCTGGTCGTGCGTCCCGGCCGTCCGGGGATCGGCCGGGACGGCTCGGCGTAGAGGGCGGTGAGGACGGCGGCGTGGCGTTCGGCCACGTCGCAGAGGGTCCGCAGCGCGATCTGCAAACGCGAGGCGGCATCACCGTTGCCGGTCAGCGCCGGCCACAACGACGCCCGCAGGTCGTCGCTGGCACGGGCGAGGACGCCGATGACGAAGTCGTCGAGGCTCGACCCTCGGCGGTGCAACGTGACGCGTGACAGCTTTGCTTCGTCGGCGACGGCGGTGATCGTCAGGCCGCGCACGCCGTCGCGTCCAAGGATCCGAGTCACGGCGTCCAACACGTCGTCATCGATCTCACGGCCCACGTAGCTGACAATAGCAGTTGCGTCGATGCAACACATGTGTTTCACTATCTGCGCGTTTCAGTTTCGAGAGGAGAGGTGCGATGATTTCGATTCGGCGTGCAGTCAACGACGTCGATTGGCAGGAGGCCGTGGCGCTGTTGCACGACCACGTCGAGTGGATGCGGGCGTGGACCGACTTCGATCCGATCGCCGAGCAGCCGTCCCTCGTCGACGAGCTCGAGCACCTCGATGGCCACTACCGCAGCGGACACGCGGCCATGTTCCTCGCCTCCTGGCGGTCGACATGCGTCGGAACGGTCGCCGTCCGGTGCCACGACGACGGCAGTGCGGAGCTCAAACGCATGTATGTCCGCCCGGTCGCGCGCGGTCGTGGCGTCGCCGACCGTCTCGTCGATGTCGCGGTCGACTTCGCAGCGCAACGTTGTTGTCGTGACGTGTGGCTGGAGACCCTGCGCGGTGCGATGGACCCGGCGATCGCGCTGTACCGGCGCAACGGCTTCGCCGACGCGCCCGCCCGCCCGGCCACGCTGGGCATGCCGGGGATCGTCGTGATGGAACGCCGGCTGCCGGCCACGAGGAGATGCGCATGAGCGCGCTGCGAGCCGAGCCCACGGCGGTCACCTTCACGCATCGCCCCGCCACGCCGGCCGACGTGCCGGCTCTCGAGCGGCTCGCGCAGGCTGCCATCGCCGAGCTACAAGCCAGCTTCCTGAGCCCGGCCCAGGTCGCCGCAAGCCGCGCCATCATGGGGATCGACACCCGGCTTGTCGCCGACGGGACCTACTACGTCGTCGAGCACGACGGGGAGCTCGCCGGGTGCGGCGGGTGGAGCCGCCGAGCGACCCTGTACGGCGGTGACCACACCTCCGGTCGCGACGATGCCCTCCTCGATCCGGCCGTCGACCCGGCACGGATCCGAGCCATGTACACCGACCCGCGCTACGTCCGCCGCGGCGTGGGCCGACTCGTGCTGGCCGTGTGCGAAGCCGCCGCGGCCGCCGAAGGTTTCACGACCCTCGAGTTGATGGCCACCATGGCCGGGCAGCCGCTCTATACCGCGTGCGGATTCGTGGCGGTGGAACAGCTCGACGACGCCTCGACGGGCACACCCATTCCGCTCGTCCGCATGACGAAGTCGATCGCCAGCACCACACCGGCCGCCTGACTGCCGCCGGGCCGAGGTGCCGCCTGCACGCTGACCCGCATGCGCGCAGTACCGGTCAGCGCGGGAGGCCCCCGATGAGGTCTCGATCGGAGATCGCACTGAGGTACCGGTCGAACGATGCGGCCACCGCTGCGTCGGCATCGCCGATGACGTTGAGCCCCCACGTGAACCCGTACAGGTCGTCGAAGGCGACGCCGTCGAGGCGGCGGCGTAGGTCGCGGATCGTGGCCGGTCCGACCGGCAGGGAGTTGGGAACGCTGTGCATCACGGTGATGTGGCGACGGTCGGCGGTCACGTGCAGG
>DATMDV010000220.1:0-15405 GCA_035557475.1 Ilumatobacteraceae bacterium | reverse complement strand
CTTGGCGCCGTGGCGGATGATGCCGCCGTACTCCTGGTCGACGCCGGGCAGGAAGCCGGGCACGTCGACGAACGTGATGAGCGGGATGTTGAACGCGTCGCACGTGCGTACGAACCGGGCCGCCTTCTCCGACGACTCGATGTCGAGCACCCCGGCGAGCACCATCGGCTGGTTGGCGACGACACCGACCGTACGGCCGTCGACGCGGGCGAACCCGCAGAGGATCGACTTCGCCCAGTGCGGGAAGTACTCGAAGAACTCACCGTCGTCGACCACGGCGTTGATCACCTTGTGCATGTCGTACGGCAGGTTGGGGCTCGCCGGGAGCAGGTCGCGCAGCTCGGGACACAGGCGCTCGGGATCGTCACCGGTGTCGTCGACCGGCGGTTCCTCCATGTTGTTCGCCGGCAGGAACGACAGCAGGTAACGGACGTCGTCGAGGCAGGCCTTCTCGTCGGCCGCGACGAACGTCGCGACGCCGGACTTCGACGCGTGGCTCATCGCTCCACCGAGCTCTTCGAGCGTCACCTCCTCGCCCGTGACGGTCTTCACGACGTCCGGGCCGGTGATGAACATGTGCGACGACTCGCGCACCATGAAGATGAAATCGGTCATCGCCGGCGAGTACACGGCGCCACCGGCACATGGCCCGAGGATCACCGAGATCTGCGGCACCACACCCGATGACTTGACGTTGCGGTGGAAGATCCCGCCGTAGCTGGCGAGGCTGACGACGCCCTCCTGGATGCGAGCACCCGCGCCGTCGTTGAGCCCGATCACCGGCGCCCCGACCTTCAGCGCGAGGTCCATCATCTTGTGGATCTTCTCGGCGAAAACCTCGCCGAGCGCCCCGCCGAACACCGTGAAGTCCTGGGAGAACAGGAACACCTTGCGCCCGGCGACGGTCCCCCACCCCGTGATCACCCCGTCCGTGTACGGCCGCTCCTCGAGCCCTGACGCGTGGGCCCGGTGGCGGGCCAATTGGTCGAGCTCGTGGAAGCTGCCGGGGTCGAGCAGGTAGTCGATGCGCTCGCGAGCGAGCATCTTGCCCTTGGCGTGCTGGCGTTCGATCGATCGGGGCGACCCGGCGGTGAGTGCTGCCTCGCGACGCTCCCGGAGATCGGCGAGCTTGTCGTCCATCGATGTCACTGACACGACGCTACTTCGCCGGCTCCGGCGGTGCATTCGGCGCCGGGCGCCGGGTGCGACGGATCAGATCCGTCGCTGCGACGACCGCCACGGCGGCACACACGACGACGACCGGTTCGAGGGTCGAGCGGATCCGGTGTCCGCCGTAGAAGACGGCGGCGACGACGAACACCGTGGCCACCGGCATCGCGAACAGCCATCTCGACCGGCCGGGCAGCAGGAACCAGCCGATGATGGCGAGCGGGGCGAGCGCCCACCAGCTCACGATGCCGGTCCACGCCGCCCAACGCGGCCGCTCGTCGCCGACGTCGGATTCGAGGAGCGTGTCGAAGCCGTACAGGTCGACGGTCCGCAGGATGCGGGCGGCCACGACCTTCGGCAGGTCACCGAGATGGTCCCGCGCATAGTCGAACGCCGCTTCGCGCTGGCGGGGACCGCGCACGGTGGCGTCGACGTCGACGTCGTACGTCGGGTGCTCGAACACGCACTCGATCGTCCAACCACCCTTGTTGGGTCCGAAGAACGAGGCATCGCAATACGAACCGAGCAGCGTCGTCCCGTCGTTCGTCGACAGCAGGGCCGGACGCTCGAAGCGGACGAGGTTGGGGACGACCCAGGGCAGGAGCACGGCGATCGCGGTCGCGACGAGCACTCCCCCGCCAACCATTCGCTCCTGGACCGACGATGCGGCATCGCCATCCGGTCGCGGGGCCATCACGATCACCATCATCGCCAGGATCGGGACGAACAGCGCCAGCTCGCTGCGCGCCAGCGTCGCCAGCCCGCACAAGCCACCGAGGATCGCCAGCGATCGCACGTCGCGGTGTTCGTCGACGAGCACGCGGTGGGCGCTCAACAACACCGCGCTCACGGCGAGCACGCTCACGCTCTCCGACATCACGAGACCGTCGTTGATCCACAGATTGGCGTACACCGCGGCGATCGCGGCGGCGACGATGCCGAGGCGTGCGCCGCCGAGCGCTCGACCGAGCAGCCCGATCACGGCGATGGTGACGGTGCCGCAGATCACGGTCACCAACCGCTGGAACGGAACCGGATCACCCATCCAGCTGACCGGGGCCATCAGCACCGACGTCAGCGGGCCGTGCTCGGCGGTCGGCAGGTTGTTGAAGACCTCGCGGAAGAAACGGCCCTCGGTCAGCTGCTTCGCCCACGCCGAGTAGTAGATCGAGTCGTTGAACAACAACTCCTGGTTCCACTTGTCGACGACGAGCAGGCCGAGCCGCCACACGAACCCGACGGCGACGACGATCGCGAGGTTCAGCCGAAACCTCGCCGCATCCACCGTTCTGTCTGCTTCAGACTGCCCAGGGCTTCGTTTCGAGCAGACAGTTCGGGCGCGGTCAGCCACGTTCGGCGGCCTTGCCGACCGCGTCGACGAGGCGATACGTCACGGAGACGTCGACCTTGACCGTCTGCTCGCCGGTCGCGACCGGCGTCGCCACCTGCGCCATGCGCATCTCGGCCATCGGCATCGGGCGCGGCGGCCCGCCGGCCGCGCCTTCGACGATCGTGACCACCTCGCCCACCGCGGCGCCGGCAGCGGATGCCAGCTCGGTCGCCACCGCGAGCGCGTTCTCCATCGCGGCCCGTCGTGCCCGGGTCTGCATGGCGACCGGGTCGGCGACACCGAACGACACGCCGCTGATCGTGAACGATGGCCCGCCGGCACCTGCCGCGACGTCGATGACCGAGCCGGTGCGCGACACGTCGCGCACGACGACCGAGACGTCGTTTCCGCACTGGTAGCCGCGGTCGTTCGGCCACAGGTGAGGCCCGTTCGTGCGCAGGTCGTTGTCGGCCATACCGAGGTCTCGCACGGCGTCGAGCACGGCGGTCGTGAGCTCGTTGGCCCGGCGCAACGCGTCCTGCGCGTTGGCCGCCTGCACCTGCACGCCGACGTTGACGGTCGCGATGTCCGGCGCCGCTGTGACGGCGCCAACGCCGACGACCGTGATCGTTCGCTTCATGCCGGAAGTATGACCAAACCTCGACCTGTCTGCTTCAGACGGCCCGTGGCCGAGTCTGGAGCAGACAGTTCGGGATCAGGGGCCGGCGGCGACCTCGCGGACGGCGTCGACGATGTCGTCCTCGCTGACGAGCACGCACAGGGCGGCGTCGCCGAGGGGGATGAACGTGTCGCGGGCCGTGACGCGCCGGGTCGCGGTCACATCGACACGATGATCGACGAGCGCGGCGAGCACTGCCTCGCCGACGCCTCCGCTGCGGCGTGTCTCGTCGACGACCACGACGCGCCCGACCTCGTTGGCGTAGTGGACGATCTGGTCGATCGGCAGCGGCGCCAGCCAGCGCATGTCGAGCACCCGGCACGAGATCCCGTCGGCAGCGAGGCGCTCGGCGGCTCGGAGCGACAGGTACAGCCCGTTCGCCCACGTCACGATGAGCACGTCGCTCCCGTCACGAGCGATCCGCCCCTCGCCGATCGGCACGTGCGCCGCGGCCCACTCGTCGGGTGCCGCGTACGGCGCCATCCAGCCCTCGTCACCGACGTCGTGCAGATCACGGGTGTGGTAGAGCGCGATCGGTTCCAGGAACACCGCGACCGTGCCGTCGGTGACGGCGGCCGCCGCGCACGTTCGCAGCATCGGCGCCGCGTCGGCAGGGTGGCCGGGACAGGCGATCACGAGCCCCGGGATGTCGCGCAGCACGCCGACCGCGTTGTCGTTGTGGAAGTGCCCGCCGAAGCCCTTCTGGTAGGCGAGCCCGGCGACCCGCACGACGATCGGGTTGCGATAGCGCCCCTGCGAGAAGAACGACAGGCTGGCGGCCTCACCACGCAACTGGTCCTCCGCGTTGTGGAGGTAGGCGAGGTACTGGATCTCGGGGATCGGGAGCAGGCCCGACACGGCGGTGCCGAGCGCGATCCCGAGGATCGACTGCTCGTCGAGCAGGCTGTCGAACACCCGCGCCGCGCCGGCCCGCTTCTGCAGGCCACGGGTCACCCCGTAGACGCCGCCCTTGACGCCGACGTCCTCGCCGAACACGAGCACATCGGGTCGCGCCGCCAACAGGTCGCCGAGCGTGCGGTTGATCGTCTCGGCGAGCGTGAGGGGTCCCTCCGACTCGGGCAGCCGGTCGCCGAAGAACGTGGCGCGCCGGTCGATCTCGGTAGTGGCCCGGACGTGTTCGAGGACGGCATCGGGACAGCGCGGCGACAACGGCGCCATCACCGCCTCGGCGTTCGTCAGTGTGGGTCCGCCGATCATCGACGTGGCGAGCTCACGAACCGCTGCACGCGTCGACAACACCGTGGCGCGCAGCTCGTCAGGCGTCCGCAACCCGGCGCTCACGAGGAGGCGGGCGGTGCCCAGGATCGGATCGCGCAACTCGTCGTCGCGGATCGACGTGATCGACCGGTAGCCCGACTCGACATCGGTGCCGGCGTGCCCCATGAAGCGAACCGTGCGCAGGTGCAGGAACGCCGGGCGGCGGTTGGACCGGACCCACGCCGCGAGATCACGGACGACGTCGTACGTGTCGGCGAGGTCGCTGCCGTCGGCGAACTCGTAACGCAGCTCGGCGATGTCGCCGAACGCACTCTCGATCCATCGCGAGGGTGTCGGCACGCTGATGCCCCACCCGTTGTCCTCGCACACGAACAGCAGCGGCAGCGGCAGGCCTTGATGGGCGGTGTACCTGGCGGCGTTGATCGCGCCCTGCGACGTCGAGTGGTTGGCGCTCGCGTCACCGAACGAGCAGATCGCGAGCGCGTCGACGGGCCACGCCGTCGGTACCCCGAGACGCTTGGCGCGCCCGATCGCGAACGCCACACCGACCGCCCGCGGCAGGTGCGACGCGATCGTCGACGTCTGGGGGATGACGGCGAGGTCGGGGTGGCCGAACACCTTGTGGCGACCCCCCGCGATCGGCTCGTCGGCGAGCGCCAGCATCCCGGCGAGCATGTCGCGGACCCCGTCGTGGCCGGGGACCTGTCGGGTACGCGCCAGATAGAAGCCACCGGATCGGTAGTGCAGCAACGCCGGGTCGGTCGGTCGCAGAGCGGCGGCGACGGCCGCGTTCCCCTCGTGGCCCGCCGATCCGATCGTGTAGAAGCCGACGCCCCGCTTGCGCAGCCAGCGCGCCGTGTGGTCGACATGGCGGCTGAGCAGCTGGGCTTCGAACAGTCCGATGGCCATCGCTCCCGTCAGCTCCGAGCCGGCACGAACCGGTTGCTCGCGGTCGCCGAGCGAGGCGGGCGGTTCGAGCGCGGCGATGTTGTCGAGAAGCGCCTGTTCGAGCCGGTCGAGGTCGTCCACCAAGAGATCGTCGGGCGCCGTCGAGCCGTTCACATCATCACACTCACACCAGCCAGGCCTCGCGCGTCACCGGGACGTGCAGCGATGGCCGGGTGAACGAGAACGGCGCCAGCTCGGATCCGGACGTGTCGCCGCACGCCAAGCCCGCGAGCGTGCGGCCGAACCAGGCGGCGAACTTGAAACCGTGCGCGGCCCCGAGCGCGACGAGCACCTGGGGGACGTCGGGGAGGCGATCAAGGACGAAATCGCGGTCGGACGTCATCGTGTACAGGCATGTCGTCGAACGCGGCCGACCGAAGTGATTGCCGACGAACCGGCGCATGAACTCGCCGAGCCGCGATTCCATGTCGGGGTCGGGATCGAACGTGCGGGAGTCGGCGTCGACCTCTGGTCCGCCGCAGTCCTCGGCCGCCTTGACCGCGGTCGTGTCGCCGTACACCGGGAAGCCGTAGTAGCTCGGGTCGTCCATCCAGATCCAGACCGGGAAGCGGCCGGGTGCGAACGGTGCCAGGTCGGCGGTCGGGAAGTACGACACCTGCTCGCGCAGGACGACGAGCGGCAGGGCGTGACCGATCGGCGCGAGCAAGGTGTTGGTCCAGGCATCCGCGGTGACGACGACACTGCTGCACCGCACCACGTCCGTGTCGGTGACGACGTCGACCTCGTCACCGACGGGCTGGATCGAACGCACCGGGGTGTTCGGGCGCAGCTCGGCACCGCGCTCCCGCGCCAGTCGTTGCAGGATGGCGGTGCCCCGACCGGCCGGCACGATGCCGGTGTCGGGTGAGTAGATCGCCATCACCGAGTCGTCGACGAGGTCGCCGCCTGCGAACGCAGGCCAACGGCGGCGCACCTCGGCACCGCCGATCCACTCGTATGGCGCGCCGACGGCGGAGAGGCTCGATGTGTACGCCGACGGGTCGATCGTGCCGCCGTCCGGGAACAGGTCGATGCCACCGGTGCGGGTGATGATCGAATCGCCGGACTCGCGCTCGACGTCGGTCCAGGCGTCGTACGCACCAGCGCTCAGCTCGGCGTAGCCGGGCGTGTGATACGAGCGTCGGATGATCCGCGAGTGGTCGTGCGATGCCCCGCGCACGTGCCCGAGCTCGAACTGCTCGAACCCGACCACGTCGACACCCCGGCGCGCCAGCCAATAGGCGGCTGCCGAGCCGAGCCCACCGAGCCCGATCACCCCGACGGCGCGGTCAGCCATCGTCGGGCCCGTCACCGAAGCCGCCGGCGTCTCCCCGATCGTGATCGTCCACCGAGCCGGCTACGGCGGCCATCGACGCCGCGTACCACCGCGAGATGTCGGCCGACTCGTCCTCCATCGGCGCGAACCACCCGCCCGTCCATGCCCGTGACGACATGCCGCGCTGCACGCTCTCGCAGATCCGCCAGTCCTGGCGGTTGACGATGTCCCACAGGTCGCCAGCATCGGATGGGTCGAACGTCGTCCGGACGATCTCGTCGGGGTGGAACAGAAGGTCGCACACCACATGCGTGGTGGCCGGTCCGCGCGGCTGCAGGTTGTACGCCGCGACGTGTTCGGCCGACAGGCTCAGCAGAAGATTGGGGTAGACCAGCTCACCCTTGTGGCGTTGGCGTTCGGCGGCGTCGAGTCCCTCGAACGGTTCCCGCTCCGATGTGCCGTTCGACGTGAACGTCCACGCACCCTCGCGCAACGGGATGCCATCGACCCATCCCAGCTCGGCGCCGCCGCGCCGGAACGCCGGGACGAGGTCGCACAGCTCAGGGTGCACCGGCGCGCAGTGGTAGCACTCGTTGTAGTTCTCGGCGATGACCTTCCAGTTGCACGCGACGTCGTACTCGAACGTCGCGCCGGACCGCAGCTCGGTGAGCGGATAGCGCTGGACGCGCTCGACCATCGCGCCGAGCTGATCGAGCAGCGGGCGCGCCTGCGCCGGCGTGAGGTGGACGAACACGAACCCGCCCCACGTGTCGACGCCGACCGGGTGGAGCGCGATCGGCACCGTTTCGTCGATGAGTCGGTTGTCCAGGACGGGGACGTCCATGAACGGGGTGCGGCGCAGCGCCCCGTCGAACCCGTAGGTCCACGAGTGGTACGGACAGCGGATCAGCGCACCGAACGAACCGTTGCTCGCACCGCAGGTGTCGACGATCTCGGCGCCACGATGCCGGCACACGTTGTAGAACGCGCCGAGCTGGCCGTCGTCCCGGCGGACGACGATCACCGACTCACCGGCGACGTCGGTGCGCAGGAAGTCGCCCGCCGTGGCGATGTCGGATTCCCGGCCGGCCAGCACCCACTGGCGGGCGAAGATGCGCTCGCGCTCGACCTGCCAGGCCCCCTCGTCGACGTAGGCGGAGCGGGGAAGGGTCGGGACGAGGGCGCCGTTCACCGCTCACCGACGGGCGTCGGATGTCCACCGCGCACGGTCGTGCTGAGCGGGTTCGCGGGCGACGTGGGAGCCACGATGCAACGCTACTGTCCGGCGGACCAAGCGTGAGAGTGAGCGATGGCCGCCCGAGTCAGGACCGTGCGAATGACACTGATACAGAGCACTGCGGGAGCGTGGGCGTGAACGAGACCGACATCTCGATCGCGATGGCCGACGGTGTCCGCTTGGCGGCCACGCTGTACCTCCCAGATGGTGACGGACCGTTCGCCGCCCTGCTCGAGGCGCTGCCCTACCGCAAGGACGACCTCACCGCGTCGTACCGCGATTCGTACGTGCGATTCGCCGACAAGGCCGGCTTCGCCGTCTGCCGGCTCGACTTGCGGGGCACGGGCTCGTCGGGCGGCACCGCGACCGACGAGTACCCCGATGTCGAACGGACGGACCTGCGCACCGTCATCGAATGGCTCGCGACGCAGGAGTGGTCGAGTGGGCGGGTTGGGATGTTCGGAACGTCGTACTCGGGTTTCAACTCGTTGCACATGGCCGCCGAGGGTGTGCCCGAGCTCGGGGCGGTCGTCGCCATGTACGCCACCGACGACCGCTACACCGACGACGTCCACTACCACGGCGGCGTGCTGCGCGGGATCGACCTGATCGACTACGTCCACTACATGGTGCCGATGAACGCCCTCCCGCCGGTTCCGGCGCTGTGGGGCGACGGATGGGACGACGAGTGGCGGCGGCGCGTCGACGAGACGCCGGCGTGGGTGCTCGACTGGCTGCGTGAGCAGGCCGACTCGGCGATGTGGCGGCGCGGGTCGATCCGGCTCGGACCCGGCGCCGCGGGTTACGAGCGGCTGACCTGCCCCACGATGCTCGTCGCCGGATGGGCCGACGGCTACCGCAACAACACGTTCCGTACGATCGAGCAGCTGCGTGTGCCGTGGCGCCTGCTCGCCGGCCCGTGGAGCCACAAGGATCCGGCGCGGGCGCGCCCCGGACCCAACATCGACGCCGACGCCGAGATCATCGCCTTCTTCGACGAGCATCTCCGCGACGGGCCACCGTCGACCGACGTGCCGGCCCAGGTGTTCGTGCGCCGGCCGACCCATCCCGAACCCGACCTCGTGACGCACGACGGAATCTGGCGCGACCTCGCCGCCTGGCCGCCCGCCGAACTGCGCTGGGTCGAGTACACACCGGTCACCGGCGACGACGTCGACCCCATCGATGAGCTCGCAGTGCGTGGCGACGTCGGCGTGGCGGCGTGGATCTCGTGTGCCGGAGGGTTGCCGTGGGGCCAGCCACTCGACCAACGCCCCGACGACGCCCGCTCCATGACGTACGACTGGCCGATCACCGAGCAGGCGGAGGTGCTCGGCAGCGCATCGCTGTCGCTTCGGGTCAGGTCGTCGGTTCCGGTGGCCCACCTCGCGGTGCGGTTGTGCGACGTGTTCCCCGACGGCACATCGGCGCTGATCACGCGCGGGATCCTGAACCTCAGCCACATCGGCTGCTGGCCGGTCGACCCGGCGGGTGACGTCGGCCGCACACCATCACCGGTGACACCGGATGCCTGGGTCGACGCGCGCGTCGAGCTCGAGGCCACGACGTGGACGTTGGTGCCCGGCCACACGTTGCGTCTCGCCATCGCCGGGAGCGACTGGCCCAACTGTTGGCCGCCGCCCGCATCGTCGACGCTCGGTGTCGACCGATCGTCGCTCGTGCTCCGCGTCCCGCACGTCGACGGGCTCACCGAGTCGACGCACGTGTTCTTGCCGGGCGACGGCCCGCCGGCTGACGAGGCCGACGGTGTCGTGTGGGAGGTGGCGCACGACGTGCTCGGGCGCGAGACACGGGTCCGGACTCGGTACGGCGGCCACTACGAGGGCTGCCACGGATCGACGATCGACGACGTGTACGAGGGCGAGCTCGGTGTGTCGACCGTCGACCCGGGTCAGGCGTGGGCCCGGGGCCGCACCGTGTTCACGATCGCGTGGCCGGAGGCGACGTGCTCGACCGTCGGCACCATCGACGTCCAGTCGAACGCCGAGACGGTCCACATCAGCCTCCACGTCACCGCCCTCCGCGACGGCACCGTGCTCGCCACCCGCGCCTGGCACGAAACGTTCCCGCGCACGTTCTGATCTCCAACCGGGCGACCTGTCTGCTTCATACGGCGCGTGGCCACGTCTGAAGCAGACAGAACGGGGGTTGGGGTCAGGCGCGGGCGTGGCAGGCGACGAAGTGGCCGGGGTCGAGCTCGACGAGGTCGAGGTCGACGCCGCGGCACGCCTGCTCGATGCCGAGCCGGGCCGCTTGACCGCTCGCGACCAACGGGCACCGCGGGTGGAAGCGACAGCCCGCCGGGATGCGGCTCGGGTCGGGGGTCTCGCCGGTGAGGATCTGCTGGTCCATCCGTTCCTTCTCGGGGACGACCGACAGCAAGGCCTGCGTGTACGGGTGCTGCGGGTCCGACAGCACCTGCTCGGTCGCACCGAGCTCGACGATCCGGCCGAGGTACATGACCGCGACCCGGTCGGCGATGTTCCACGCCAGACCGAGGTCGTGGGTGACGGCGATGATCGAGATGCCGTTCTCGTCGACGAGCGAACGCATCAGCGCCAGGATCTCGCCACGAATCGATGCGTCGAGCGAGGCGACGGGCTCGTCGGCGAGCAGCAACTGTGGCCCGAGCGCCATCGCCCCGGCGATGAGCACGCGCTGACGCTGCCCGCCCGACAACTCGTGCGGGTAGCGCTGCAGGTACCGCGCGGGTGGACGCAGGCCGGCACGCGCCAGCGCCTCGGCCACGAGAGTCGGCTCGTCGCCGGCGATCTTGTGGATACGGATCCCCTCGGCGACGGCCTCGTAGATGGTGTGTCGCGGGTTCAAGGCGCCGGACGGGTCCTGGAAGATCATCTGCACTCGGCGCCGGAGCTTGCGCAACGACGACGCTCGCGGCGAGACGGGCGCACCGTCGAACGCGAGCGAGCCGGCCGACATCCGCTCGAGGCCGAGGATCGAACGGATCAGGGTCGTCTTGCCGCACCCCGACTCGCCAACGAGGGCCAACACCTCGCCGCGACGGACGTCGAGATCGACGCTGTCGACGGCGCGCACCAGCCCGCGGCTGGAGTCGAACGTGACCTGCACGTTGCGGACTTCGAGCAACATCTCGGTCGACACCGCAGTCATGGCGCGCTCGAGTCGTGGAACGCCCTCACGTGCACGCACGCGGCACGACGCCCGGCACCGGCCGGCATCAACTGGACGTCTTCGATCGGGCAGATGTCGATCGCCCGGTCGCAGCGCGGATGGAACGGGCAGCCCAACGGCAGGTCGGTCGGATCCGGCGGGTCTCCGGCGAGGCCGGTCGGGTTCATGCGCGACGCCTCATCACCGATCGTCGGGAACGCCTGCGCCAGCGCCCGGCTGTACGGATGCTGCGGGTCGACGAACACCTCCGAGCTGAGGCCCTCTTCGACGATCCGCCCGGCGTACATCACCGCCAGCCGCCGGCAGGCGTAGGTCAGCACCGACAGGTCGTGGGTGATGAACAGCATCGCCAAGCCCTGGTCGCGTTGCAGCTCCGCGAGCAGTGCCAGCACCTGCGCCTGCACCATCACGTCGAGCGCGGTCGTCGGCTCGTCGGCGATGAGGAGCTTGGGCTCGCAGGCCAGCGCCAGCGCGATCAGCACGCGTTGGCGCTGCCCACCCGACAGCTGGTGCGGATATTCGCGGGCCCGCACCGGCGGGATGCCGACGCGCTCGAGCAGTTCGCCGACGCGTGCCTTGGGGCGCGACCGTCCCGACGTCGAGTGCACGAGGATCGCTTCTTCGATCTGGCTGCCCACGCGGTGCACCGGGTTGAGCGAGTGCAGCGCGCCCTGGAACACGATCGCGGCACTGGTCCAGCGGACGGCGCGCAGGCGCCCGGGCCGCATCTTGTTGACGTCCTCGCCGTCGAGCAGCACTTCGCCGCCGACCTCGGTGCCCCTCGGCAGCAAGCGCAGCACGGCGCTGGCGATGGTCGACTTGCCACATCCCGACTCGCCCGCCAGACCCAGCGTGTCGCCGGCGTCGATCGACAGATTCACGCCACGCACCGCAGGGACCGGACCGCCCTCGGTCTGGTACGTGACGCTCAGGTCGCGCAGCTCGAGCAGGCTGCCGTTGGCGACGGGGGGGTCGCGCGGTTCGCTCATCGTTCTCGCAGTCGCGGGTCGAGGATCTCTTCGAGCGCCCGCCCGAACATCGTGAACGCCAGCACCACGGCGACGATGCCGAGGCCGGCGGGCAGGTAGTACCACCAGGCCTCGCGGTTGATCGCACCGGCGTGAAACGCCTCTTCGAGCGTCTTGCCCCACGACGCCTGCGACGGATCGCCGAGGCCGAGGAACGACAGCGTGGTCTCGGTGAGGATCGAGATCGGAACCGCGAGCGTGGTGTTGGCGAGGATCAGCGGTGCGACGTTCGGCAGCACGTGCTTGCTGATCACGTGCGTCCGACCGGCGCCGAGCGCCCGCGCCCGGTCGACGTACAACCGCTCCTTGATGGTCAGCACCTGGGCCCGCACGAGTCGCGCCGTCGACGGCCATGATGTGATCCCGATCACGAAGATGATGTTCCACACCGATCGGCCGAGCACTGCCGCGAGCACGATCGCCAGCGGCAGGAACGGGATGACGAGGAACCAGTCGGTGATGCGCATCAGTACGGCATCGGTCCAGCGCCCGAAGAAACCCGACACGATCCCGACGACCGAGCCGATGGCGATCGTGAGCAGGGTTGCCATGAGCCCGACGAACAGGCTGATGCGCGAGCCCCAGACGAATTGGGCGGCGACGCTGCGTCCGAGGTTGTCGGTGCCGAGTGGGAAGTCGCCACTCGGGTGGGCCCACGTCGGATTGTCGACCGAAGCGACAGCGCTCAATCCCGACCGGTCGCTGAGCAGCGGCGCGAGCAGCGCCATCGCCACGAACACGACCAGCACGATCAGCCCGGCGACCGCCAGCCGGTCGCGTGAGAACCGGTGCGCCAGATCGGCGAGCGCCCGCCGGCGACGCGCCCACACGATGCTGCCCGGTGAGATGTCAGCGACTTGATCCTTGATCTCGATCGGCGCGTCGTCCTTCACGAAGTCCTCCACGACGTCCTTCAGGTCGTCCGGCACGTCGTTCATCGGCCCGCCACCCGCGGATCGAGGTAGCCGTAGAGCAGATCGACGGCGAGGTTGGCGACGATCAGGGCGGCACTGAACAGCAGGAACAGGCCCTGCAGCACCGGGAAGTCAGGACCGCGAATCGCTTCGAATGTCGCCTGCCCGAGACCGGGCCACGAGAAGATCGACTCCACCGCGATCGCACCCGACAGCACGAACCCGAAGTTGAGAGCCGAGAGACTGACCACCGGCAACAGCGCGTTGGGCACCGCGTGGTGGCGACGCACGTTGGCATCGCGCAGGCCCTTGGCGCGCGCGAGCTGAAGGTAGTCCTCGCGCAATGTGTCGAGCATCGACGACCGCATCACGATCGCGTACTCACCGACGTATCCAAGGGCCAACGTGATCATCGGAAGCGCCATGTGGTGGGCCTGGTCGATCAGCAGCGAAAGCCCGGTTGCAGTCGTGCCGGGATCCTCCAAACCACCGGTCGGAAACACGTCGAACCTCACCGCCAGGAACCCGAGCAACAACATCCCGAGCCAGAAGTCGGGCACCGAGTAGGTGAGCATCGAGGACGTCGTCGAGCCGACGTCGAACGCGCTCCGCCGCCGCCACCCGGCGTGGATCCCGAGCAGCACGCCGATCACCATCGCCGCTGCCGTCGCCGTACCGACGAGGAGGACCGTCGGCCAGATCGCCTCGCGGATCTCGGTCGAGACAGGTCGCCGGCTCAGCAGCGAGACGCCAAGGTTGCCCTGTGCCGTCTCCCGCAGGTAGGCGCCGAACTGCTCGAGCTTCGACCCGTCGAGGTTGAACTTCTCGCGCAGTGACTGGATCTGCGAGGGCGACAGGTTGCGGCCGCGGAACATGCTCGCCGTGGGGTCGTCGTTGACGATCCGGAACAGGAAGAAGTTGAACACGAGCACGAACGCGAGCGTGCCGATGGCACCGGCGATCTTGCCGACGACGTATCGCGGTCGCACGGAGGTCTACTCGCGTTCGTCACGCGACGTGCGATTCCGCACGACCAGGAGTACGCCGCCGCCGATCACGATGATGCCGGCGGCAATGATCGCGATCAGCACACCCGTGCTGACCCCGCCCCCATCGCCGCCACCGCCTTCGATCGGGGTCAGGTTGACGTACGACGGCGACGAGTTGCTGAACAGCACCGGCCCGATCTCAGCGGGCTGGTTCAGCCAGCCCTCGAACCGGTCGGTGCGGTAGGCCTGGGTGTCGGCGTCCTCGTACAACACGATGTACGTGGACTCTTCGTAGAACAACCGCAGCATCTCGTGCACGATCTCGATGCGTCTGTCGCGGTCGAGCTCGACCTTCTGCTGCTCGTAGAGCTCGTCGTACCGCGGATCGCACCAGTTGGCGTCGTTGTACCCGACCGACTCGATATCGGTGGTCAGCTGGGCACACGTGAAGTACGACAGCATCGGATCGGGATCGACGAACGGGGTCCATCCCCACGAGAAGAGGTCGTACTCGCCGGAGGCGATCACGTCGGTCAGCTGCGTGTCGTCGAACACCGATACCTCCGTGCCGATCCCGACCTCGGAGAGGAAGCCGGTGATGAAGTCGCGGATCGCCGGACCCTGCTCGGACTCGGATCGCTCGGCATAGCGGAACACGAGCTCGTCTCCTCCACCGGGCATCTCGCGGATTCCGTCGCCATTGGTGTCGACGTAGCCGCCCTCGTCGAGCAATCGCACCGCTTCGTCGGGGTCGTACGTGTACTGCTCGTCCTCGGGGATGTCGGCCTTCCACACCGGGTCTGCCGAAACCGACAAGCCCACGCCCTTCTCGCCGAGCCCGATCACGACGCGATCGAACATCACATCGCGGTCGATGGCGTGGGCGATGGCGTGGCGGACGTTGAGATCCAGCAGCGCCGGATGGCCGTCGCCGATCCCACCGGCCATGCCGTTCATGGCGAGCTCCGTGAACCCGCCCTGGCGGCCCGCCACGGCTTCGATGTCGGGATCCTCCTGAAGCTCCTCGAAGCTCGCCGAAGGGACCAGGTGGGCGGCATCGATCTCGCCCTCCTGCAACGCAGCCACCATCGCGTCCGGGTTGGTGAAGATGCGGAACACGACCTGGTCGATGACCGGCTCACCTCCCCAGTAGTTGGGGTTGGCGACCATCGACCACGACTGGCCGGCCCTCCACTCAGTCAGCGTGAACGGTCCGGAGCCAACGCCGTCGAGGGCGTCGTAGGTGTCGATCTCGCCTTCCGAGGGCGTCTCCCAGATGTGCCTGGGAAGGATGTAGACGTCCATCGTCGGGAGCTTCGGATCGGGCACCGAGCTCACGATCTGCAACGTCTGGTCGTCGATCGCGGTCGCTTCGAGGTTGACGGTGGTCGCCGAGTGGTTGATCCATTCCTGATCGCGTG
>DATMDV010000219.1:0-6184 GCA_035557475.1 Ilumatobacteraceae bacterium | reverse complement strand
GTCGGGGCGCAGGTTGGCGGCGACGTCGAGCGTCAGTGCCAGACCGAGGTCGGTCGGCAGGTTGCGCTCGTGCACCTCGTCGAACACGATCAACCCGACGCCGGGCAGTGATGCGTCGTTCTGGAGCCGTCGCGTGAGCACGCCCTCGGTCACGACTTCGAGGCGGGTGTCGCGTCCGATCCGGCGCTCGTCACGCGTCTGGAACCCGACGGTCGCACCGACTTCCTCGCCGAGCAGATGCGACATCCGGCGCGCCGCCGCGCGCGTGGCCAGCCGGCGCGGTTCGAGCATCACGATCGTCCGACCGGCCAACCACCCTTCGTCGAGCAGCTCGAGCGGCACGATGGTGGTCTTGCCGGCTCCGGGTGGCGCGACGAGGACAGCGCGACCGACCGTCGCGAGTGCGTCGCGGATGGCCGGAAGGCTGTCGTAGACCGGAAGGTCGGCGAGCGCGGCCACGCTCAGTCGTGAGCCGGCGAGCCTCGGAAGGGTCCCGGGTCGGAGGTGATGGGGATCGTCGGCGCCAGCCATCCCGTCGCCTCGGCGATCGTCTCGGCCACCTGCTTCCACTCGGTGGGGTTCCAGCCCTCGGCCGCCGCCGCCACGATGCCGTCGACGCGGACGAACACGAACGCCGGCAGCTGGCTCAAACCGAGGGCTCGCACCGTGGCGCGGTCGGGGTCGCAGAACACGAGGAACTCGTTGGCGTACGGCCCGAGAAACGATCTTGCGTCATCGTCGTCGGACGTGACGACGAGGTTGACCCTGGCGTCCGAGCCGCGCAGCTCTTCGAGGATGCGCGCCGCGGTCTTGAGGATCCACGAGCTCTCGTTGGTGTACGGATCGAGCACGACCGACGCCAGATGGAACGTGGTGAGCCAGTCCTCGAGTGGCCGGCTGGCGGCGCCGAGCGGCGCGAGCATGAGATCGGATGGTGGGTCGGTGGCCACTCGCAGCGATGGTAGCGATCGCCGGGCTGTGCGCCTCAACACGGCAGTATCGTGAGCCGCGTGCATCCGATCGAGCACCTCCGGTACGTCGCACGTGCCCGTGGCGCCGATCCTGCCTCACTCGTGCGCGAGACGGCGCACGCGATGAGCTCGATGCGGTTCGACCCATCGGGCTTGGTCGTCGCCTGCCGGCGGGTCGTCGAACGGCACCCCGAGTGCGGGCCGCTGTGGTGGCTGTGCGCCCACCTGCTGACGTCGCAGGAGCCGTTCCAGCTGGCGTGGGAGCTGGCCGACGAGATCGACGACGACTCGACGGCCGATGCGCTGGCCGCCGCGATCCCCGATGATGCCGTGGTCCTGACGATCGGATGGAGCGACATCTGCGCGCGCGCCCTGACCCGCCGCGGCGACGTGACCGTGCTCGTGACCGAGAGCCGGCACCACGGCTCGTCGATGATGCAACGACTCGAGCGGTACGACGTGGTGTGCGAGCTCGTGCAGGCGGAGGCGATCGGGCGTGCGATCCCGGCGGCCGACGTGGTGCTCGTCGAGGCCCATGCGGCTTCGAGCGAACGCGTCGTGGCGCCGATCGGGTCGGCGGGTGTTGCCGCCGTGGCCGCGACGTGTGGCATCCCGGTGTGGCTCGTCGCGGGTGTCGGCCGGCGGCTGCCCCGCGATCTGGTCGTCGCCATCGACGAACGCGTCGCCAAGGTCGACGAGCCATGGCAGCTCGACACCGATGTCTTCTCGACCGGCTGCATCACCCATGTCGTCGGTGTCGGTGGTCTGACGGCCGCGAGCCTCGAGGCGTTGGCCGCGGAGTGCCCGATGGTGCCCGAGCTGTTGCGCGTCAGTCCGATCTGAAGCTCGCCGCAACGCCCAATTTCCTTCCCGCCCAAGTGCCCGTCCGCCCACGTCATGGCGCGGGTTATCGTGCGGGCCATGCCGAGCCGGCGCGATCAGATCGTCATGACGGAGGCCGAGATCGAGGCCTACCTCACCGAACAACGGATCCTCAACGTGGCGACGAACGGCCCGTCCGGCCATCCCCACATGGTTGCGATGTGGTTCACCCTGCTCGACGGCAAGCCGGCGTTCTGGACGTTCGCCCGCAGCCAGAAGATCGTCAACCTCCGGCGCGACAACAAGATCACCGGCCTCGTCGAGAGTGGCGACAGCTACAGCGAGCTCAAAGGGGTCGAGATGACCGGCAGCGCCCGTCTGGTCGAGGACCGCGACCAGATCTTCGAGATCGGCAAGGCGGTTGCCCTCAAGTACACCGGGCCGTCGGCCCTGCACGCCGACAGCCTGCCGTTCATCGAAGCCCAGGTCACCAAGCGACTCGGCGTGGTGATCGACGTCGAACGCTTCGTGAGCTGGGACCACACCAAGCTCGCCGGCATCTATTGACGCATGGGGGCTGGGTTTCAGGTCTGGACAGAAGGGTTACAATTATTACGAACGGATGACGAGTCCGTCGCCTGTCCAACCCAAGGAGACCCAAATGTCTGACCAGTCGAGCGTCACCCCCGGCGAACCGATGCGGTACATGGGCCTGCCCGTCCAGGACGAGCACGGCGCAGTCATCGGTTCGATCAGCGATGTCGTGTACGACGAGACGACCCAGCAGCCCGAGTGGCTGGTCGTGAACCCCGGAACGCTCCGGGCCGACCACTTCGTGCCGGTCGAAGGCGCGTACACCACCGAAGAGGGCAACGTCGTCGTCGCCTACACCAAGCAGATGGTCAAGGAAGCCCCCAAGGCAACCGGCGACCACGTGATCACCCACGACGTCGAAGCTGAGCTTCGCGAGTACTACATGGTCTGAGCGCCGCTCCGTAATCGGGGGCGACCGGCTCACCGGGGCGTGTGTCCACCGCAGCGTGGTGCAGCGGTGACTACATGCCCTGGTGAGCCGGCGGGTATCCGGTGATCTCCTCGATCACCGCGACCGCGTCGGCGAGACGCGGTTCCATCACGTAGATGCGGGCCATCGGCTCGCGGGCGCCGAACCGCAAGTGGGACGTGAAGTCCTCGGCGATCACGGCCGGTACATCGCGCTCCCACAACTCGTGCAACACCAGCTGGGCCTGCCACAGCGGCAGCCAGGCCGCTTCGGCCGATCGATCGGGATCGGGTGGGCGGGGCGGATGCTTGCCGAAGATCCAGTGGAAGATCCCCGTCCGCTTGCGCGGTGCTCCTCCGTCTCCTCCGTCGGCGCTCGTCATCTCGTCGCCCTGTTCCGCCATCTGCGCGTCAGCGCCCACTACTCGAGGATGCCAGCCGTCCGGAGGCGTCGACGAGCAACTCACCGACACGCTCGGCATCGGACTCGTTGACCAGCCCGACCGTCACCCTGACGTGGTCGCCATCCGGTCGCACCATGAACGGTCCACCGGGGGCCACACCGATGCCGCACGCCGCGAGCCGCAACAGCGCTCGGCGTTCGTCGGCGACGCGCATCCACAAGTTGATTCCGTCGCCGTCGGGGTGTGACACACCGCCGTCGGTGAGCACCTGTGAGACGACGGAGCGCCGCGCCGCGTACGACGCCCGGGCGTGGGCAAGGGAGTCGCCGGTCGCCGGATCGCGCAGGAGCTCGAGCAACACCGACTGCAGGATGCGGCTGCTCCAACCGGGGCCGAGCAAGCGTCGGTTGGCGATCGCCGAGACGATGTCGCCGGCGCCGCCGACTGCCGCCAGCCGTAGGTCAGGGCCATGACTCTTGGAGAAGCTACGAATGTGGATGGTCTGCATGGGGAGCCATCGCCCGAGGCTCACGAGCGGCGCCGCCGAGATCTCGTTCGAGTGGTCGTCCTCGACGATGATCACGTCGGTGCCCCGCAGCACCTCGGCCAGTGCCTCGGCACGCAACAGTGATACCGCGACGCCGGTCGGGTTGTGGGCGCGAGGTTGCAGGAAGAGTGCACGTGGCCGTCGGCGCACGGCCTCGCGCAATCCTTCGACGGTCAGGCCGTCGGCATCGACGTCGATCGCGATCACCTCACATCCGAGCTGCTCGAGCAGATCGAGCATCGGCGGGAACGTGGGGTGCTCGACGGCGACCCGATCGCCGAGCCGGAGCACGTACTGGGCGACGCGATCGAGGGCATCCATCGCCCCGTCGACGACGGTCATCGCCTCGGGCGGGAACGGCCACCGCTCGGTGAGCACCGCTTCGAGCTCCGGCAACACCGGATGGTCGAGGTAGCTCGATGTCAGCGACTGCCGACTCATCCGGGCAATGATCGGACCGAGGTCGGGGAGCAGGGCCGGGTCGGGCGTGCCCGACGACAAGTCGAGCTCGAAGTGGCCAGGGCCCTCCGTGACGCGCCGGTAGCGGCGCGGTTGCCCGGGGCCCTTCGGTTGCCGGACCAGCGTTCCGTTGCGTCCCCTGGTCTCGATCGCGCCGACGTCGGCGAGGCTCCGCCATGCGTCGCTGACCGTCGTCGGCGAGACGCCGAGGCGACGGGCGAGGTCGCGGACCGTCGGCAGGCGCGTCCCATCGGTCAGGCTGCCCGCCGAGATCATGCGTCCGATCACGGCCGCGATTCCCCGCGCGCTGCGGTCGTCGCCATCGGTCGTGATCTCGGCGACGATCTCGGGGAGGGCGCCCGCGATGAAGTTCGACGGGAGCGTCCCTTTGCCGCCGTCGCGGTTGGCGGCCGCCACCGGGAACCGGGCTGTTGTCGCGTCTGTCGTTGCGCCGATGGGAACGGAACGTACGGTAACAAAGGCGGTATTGTCCACATTCGGGTGTGTCGTTACAGTCCGGGGCATGGGGACAACCGTGAAAGCCGCCTTGTTGCAGACCGATTGGTCGGGCGACAAGGAATCCATGATCGACAAGCACGAGGACGCGGCCCGGGAGGCCGCCGCCCAGGGCGCACAGGTGATGTGCTTCCAGGAGCTGTTCTACGGCCCGTACTTCTGCCAGGTGCAAGACACCGAGTACTACGGGTACACCGAGCTGATCCCCGACGGGTCCACCACGCAGCGGTTCCAGTCGGTGGCCAAGGAGCTCGGCATGGTGCTCGTGCTGCCGGTGTACGAGGTCGAGCAGGCCGGGCTGTACTACAACACCGCGGCCGTCATCGACGCCGATGGCACCTACCTCGGCAAGTACCGCAAGCAGCACATCCCGCAGGTCAAGGGGTTCTGGGAGAAGTTCTACTTCCGCCCCGGTAACGGCGGATACCCGATCTTCGAGACCGCGGTCGGCAAGGTGGGCGTGTACATCTGCTACGACCGGCACTTCCCCGAGGGGTGGCGTGCCCTCGGCCTCAACGGCGCCGAGATCGTGTTCAACCCATCGGCGACGAGCCGCGGCCTGTCCGAGTACATCTGGCGCGTCGAGCAGCCGGCGGCCGCGGTCGCCAACATGTACTACGTCGGCGCCATCAACCGGGTCGGCATCGAGCCGCTCGGCGACGACGACTTCTACGGCCAGAGCTACTTCGTCGATCCGGAGGGCCAGTTCGTCGGCGACGTCGGCGATGCCCACAAGCCGGAGCTGATCGTCCGCGATCTCGACATGGACAAGATCAAGCTCGTCCGCGACCGCTGGGCGTTCTACCGCGATCGGCGGCCCGACGCCTACTTCGACCTCGTGGAGGAGTGAACGTGGCGACGACGCTGATCAAGAACGGCACGATCATCAGTCCGTCGGGTCGGAGCGCGGGCGACGTGCTCATCGACGGTGAGACGATCGCGGCCGTGCTCGCCCCGGGCCAGGCCGAGGCGATCCGAATCTCTCCCGGGCTCGCGATCGACGCGACCGGCAAGTACGTGATCCCGGGCGGTGTCGACGTGCACACCCACATGGAGCTCCCGTTCGGCGGCACCGCAGCGTCCGACACGTTCGAGACCGGCACGATCGCCGCCGCGTGGGGTGGCGTCACCACCATCATCGACTTCGCCGTGCAACGCGCCGGCGAGAACGTGATGGACGGCCTCGCCGACTGGCACACCAAAGCCGACGGCAACTGCGCGATCGACTACGGCTTCCACCAGATCATCGGTGGCGTCGACGACGAATCCCTGAAGGCGATGACGTACCTCGTCGACAACGAGGGCATCACCAGCTTCAAGCTGTTCATGGCCTACCCCGGTGTGTTCTACGCCGACGACGGCCAGATCCTGCGGGCCATGCAGAACGCCGGCGAGAGCGGCGCGGTCATGATGATGCACGCCGAGAACGGCATCGCCATCGACGTCCTCGTGGCCCAGGCGCT
>DATMDV010000218.1:0-12995 GCA_035557475.1 Ilumatobacteraceae bacterium | reverse complement strand
GCTCGCACACCGATGCCCGCGAACTGGCCGTCGACCGTCGACTGACCCTCGCGAGAGTCCATCAGACGACCCGGTGACAACGACTCGAACCCCGATCCGGCCGGGAAGTACCCATTCACGTCGGCGATCAGATGCGTCGCCGACTCGGCCGCGAACAGACACACCCTGCCGCCCGCACCGACCTTGACGATCACTGCGTTGGGAACGGTGTCGCCCGTGACGAAGTTCAAGTTCGACGCGGTCGGCAGCGGCTCGCCGCACGGGAACACGGTGATGAAGCCATTGCCCGTTGCGCCCGTGACCGTCACGTTGAGCACGACGGCGTCGGCGTCGGCGGGCACGCCGCCTCGACCTCCGACGAGGAGCTCGGTGACCGAGTTGGCGGCTCGCACACCGATGCCCGCGAACTGGCCGTCGACCGTCGACTGACCTTCGCGGGAATCCAGCAGGCGACCCGGTGACAACGACTCGAAACCGGACCCGGCGGGGAAGAACCCATTCACGTCGGCGATCAGGTGCGTCGCCGACTCGGCGGCGAACAGGCACACCCGGCCGCCGGTCCCCATCTTCACGACGACCGCGTTGGCCACGGTGTCGCCGGCCACGAAGTTCAGGTTCGAGGTCGTCGGTACCGCTTCACCGCACGGATACACGGTGATGAAACCCGATGCCACCGGTGCCGTCACCGTGACGTTGAGCACCACTGCCTCGGCATCGGCCGGCACACCGCCGCGACCGCCGACCTGCAACTCGGTCACCGAGTTCGCAGCGCGCACACCGATCCCGGCGAACAGCCCGTCGACGGTGGACTGACCCTCACGGGTGTCCATCAATCGACCAGGCGTCAACGATTCCAGCGCGGAGCTCGAGACTGGACCACCGTCGTAGCGCCGCAAGGCACCGGTCGAAGCGGTTTGCGTGGTGACGAGCACGCCACCGTCGGCGGCGCCGACGATGTCGGTCGCGGTCAGGTTGGCGCCCATCGGGGTCGACACCCTCGGGAACGTCGAGTCGACGGCACCGTTGGACAGCAGTCGATCGATGTGAAGCGTCGGGGACGGCGACGCAAACGAGCTGTCGTTGACCACGCCGACGCGGCCCCCGGCAAGAGCCGTGAACCCTCCGACGTCGCCGAACCCGGCGGCCAGGGTGGCAACCCCACCCGCACCCCAACTGCCGACCGGAGCGCCCGCTGTCGTATAGCGGTGCACGTGGGCGGCGCCACCGGCGAGCGTGTCGAACATGATGTCGGAGCCGACGAGATCGATCGCCATCCCGTCGTCGCCCTCGGCGGTCTCGCTGAGCGGCAGCATCACTGACCAGTTGACGGTGTCCGTTCCGACGGTTTGCGACGTGAGGACGACGCGCTCCTGGTCCGCGGTTGTGCAGGCGTACGTCGCCAACCCCACGTGGATCTCTTGTGTCGCGGCGGGGCGGACGACGCCACGCAAGGCGTAGCCGTAGAAGCCGACGCATCCGGCTGGAAGCGTTGCGTCGATGGACGGACCCGTGGTCGTGGATTCGACACCCGCGGCGTTGAACTCCACGTACGCATTGCCTCCGCTCGCCTGGAACGCGATCGTGATCGACCCGTCCGGTGCGATTGCGCCGTCGGGGTGGAGGAATGTGTAGCCACCGAATGCCGTGGTCACCCCACCGGTGCCGTAGTTGCCGTCGAGGGCGCCCGTCGACGACACCTTGGCCGTGAACCACACGTGGTTGAACGGCATCGTCGGGAGGGTCCGGTACACCCCCGCCACCAGAGTCGATCCGTCGGTGAGGGTGCGCACGTCGAAGAACTGGAAGTCGGTGCCGGTCAACCCGAGCTCGACCCGACCATCGCCGGAGAAGCCCGTGTCGGGCAAGCCGGCCGCTGTGTACCTGGCGATCGCCGCTTGACCGCCGGTCGTCCCGGCGACGATCGGCTGCGACGAGTCGGCGTCGAGCGCGCCGAACGTGTCGAGCAGTCCTCCCGTCACGACGCCGGCAGTTCCGAAGCCGGGATCTGGTTCGCCGGGGGCCGCGAGTGTGGTTCCGGCCGACAATGTCGCTCCGAGTACGCACATCGACACCATGAGTCGCTTCATGACAGGTTCCTCCAAATCGCCGCGTGGACGCGGCGGCCGCTCTTGCGCGACTTCTTACGGACCGGTTGTTACCGAGCCGTTACATGTGGCGGACACACCAGTACGATCAACCCGGACATGGCGGAACGGATCGATGTGCGCGTCCTGGGGCGACCCCACGTGCGAGTCGGCGGCTCGCTCGCTCCGATCACCGGTCGCCAGATGCTCCTCATGCTCCGTTTGGTCGTTGCCGACCACGTGAGCCTGTCGCTCGGCCGCCTCGTCGACGACGTCTGGCCGGAGGGCAGCGGCACCGACGGTGCGGCGCGGGTCGCGCTGACGCGGCTGCGTACCGTGCTCGGTCACGACGCGATCAGCCGCTTCCAGCACGGCTACGCGCTGGCGCCGGACGTCGACGTCGATGCGACGCGGTTCGAGGAGCTCCACCGCCGCGCGCGTGACCGCTCATTGGACCTGCGCGCCCGCATCCGCCTCCTCGACAAGGCGTTGGACGAGTGGAGCGGACCGGCGTTCGACGATGTGGACCGGCCGTCGTGGCTGGCGGCCGAAGCCGTTCGACTCGACGAGCTGCACGAGCAGGCGGTCGACCTGCGGTTCGAGCTGCGGTTGGTCAACGACGAACCGGGGTCGCTCATCGCGGACCTGCGCACCGCCCTCGACAAGATGCCGGGCCGCGAACGTCGTGCTGAAATGCTGGCGCTGGCGCTGTACCGGTCGGGCCGGCAGGCGGACGCGCTCGACATCGTGACGCGGACGCGGGACACGCTTCGTGAGTCGATCGGGCTCGCAGTGTCGCCTGCGCTGTCGGAGCTCGAGTTGCGGATCCTGCGTCAGGACCCGGATCTGCTCTCGATGGCACGACGTCACGCGAGTCGAGGCGCGGCTGACGCCGACGCCCGACTGCGGGCGGCCGTCGCGCTGATCCGCACAGGCGTCTACGAAGAAGCGCTCACGATCGTCGACGACACGATCACCGATGCACGGGTCGACAACGACGAGCGCACGCTCGCGCACGCCTTGCTCGCGCAGGCGCAGGCGCTGTCGCTGTCGGGCGGCGGCGACCCGCATGCGTCGATCGACCAGGCACAGGCGATCGCGCGTGCGCTCGCCGATGGTCCGTTGCTGGCCAAGGTCGCGCTCGTACGGGTCGGCAGCGGGGTACCCGAAGACAAGTCTGCTGCGCTGGTCGAGTTGACCGAACCGCTGGAGCTGCTCGCTGCCGACGCGCCCGAGCGCGTCGATCTCCTGTGCGCGGCGGCAGTGATCGTGACGTTCATCGACGCGTCGCCGGCTGCCGAGCGCCTGCTCGAGGCCGCTCGCCAGGCCTACGAATCGTCCACGTCGTTGCGCAGCGAGGCCGCGTGGCTCGCCGCCCGCAGCATCGTGACCGCGGTGCACGGTGCCGACGCCGACACCGTGCACGAGATGGCGGCGAACGCATACGAAGTGGCCCGCCGCGCCTGCGACCCGACCGTGACGGTTGCCGCGATCCAGGCGCTGCTCCGAGCCGAATACATGGCCGGCAACCTGGTCGCGGTCGACGCATTGCTTCCCGAGCTCGAGCAGGCGTCCGCGACCGCACTCCTCCCGTTCGGCGCGATCCGAGTGTTGCTGAGCCGCACGACCAACGCGATTGCGCGCGGCGAGCTCGCGCAGGTGCAACCGTTGATCGATGCGACCATGAAGGAGGGCGGCCGGTATCGGACGTTCAACACCGAGACCGCAGTCGCGGTCCAGCAGTTGCTGCTGCTGTTCGAACACGACGAGCTCGCGCTCCTTGCCGATCTCGTCCGTCTGCGTGCCAAAGAGCGCGGGCCGAGCGTTTGGCACGCCGTCCTGGCACTGTGCGATCTCGGCGTCGGGGACGAGCCGCTGGTCGAGATCGCCCCCGATGTTCCGGTCGACGACGCGTTCTGGCCGTTCGTGGCGTACGCCGCCGAGGCCGGCGCCAGGCGTCGTGATGCGGCGATCGGTACGTGGTGCGCGACCCGACTCGACAGCCTCCGCGACAGCACGATCACGGTCGGCCTCGGCACCGTCGTGATCGGATTCGCCGCCCACTACGCCGGGCTTGCGCGCGTCGCGATCGGCGACCTCGAAGGAGCCCGCACGCGCCTCGAACATGCAATCGCACTCGCCGGCCGGAGCGGAGCGTCGCTCTGGCAGGCGCACTCGATGGTGGAGCTGGCCGACGTGCTCGTCCGCTCCGATGCGTCAGACGCGGGCGCCGACGCCCGCCGGCTGCACGACGAACTCGCCTGCTCGCCGGTCGTCGACGGCTCGGCGCGTCTTACACGACGCATCGTCGAGGTGGCCGAGTACGTCGGCGCCGCTGTTCTGCGCTGACCACGCCCACCGATCGGCTGCGCCCGCGTCCGGCGTGAGATGGAACACTGGCAGGAATGGTTGCACCCCCCGGTGGTCGCTTTCGGCGCGCGCGGACCTCCGCCGTCATCACCGTGCTCGTCGTTGCGATGGTCGCGGCCGGCTGTCGGGGGAAGCCGAGGGACGAGATCCTCGTCGAAGTCGCGCCAACGGTCCCGGGCACCCTCACGGTCGCTACGACGCTGCCGGCGCCGGGCTTCTGGGAAGGCGATGACGTGACGATCGTCGGCGGTGGCTACGAATGGGGTCTCGCGCGGTCATTGGCCGACGAGTTCGATCTGAACTTGAAGATCATCGACGTCCCGTTCGCCGACATCGTCGCGGGTGACCTCGGCGGCGCCGACATGGCGCTGTCGCAGATCGAGATCACCGACGAGCGCCTGGAGGTTCTCGACTTCTCATTGCCGTACTACGCCTCGGACTTCGGGGTGTTGACGCTGGCGGGTGAGACGGTTCGCGACCTCGCCGCCGCTCGCGAACTGCGGTGGTCGGTCGTCGACGGGGCACGCCAGCGGAGCTTCCTCGACATCACGATCCGCCCCGACGAGCCGGTTCTCGTCGTCTCCGACGATGTCGCGGCGGCCGACGCAATCCGCTCGGGTTCGGTCGACGCGGCGTTGATCGATCTGTCGAGCGCGCTCATCCAGGCGCACGACGACGATTCGCTCGGCGTCGCGGCGAAGTTCGTCACCGGCGGCCAGTACTCGGTCGCCTTGCCAAAGGGATCGGCCAACCTCGAGAAGGTCGACGCCGCGCTGCGCGGCTTCCAACGCGACGGAACCCTCAACAATCTCGCCGAGACCTGGCTGCTCCCGCTGTTTTCGACCTCGCCCGACGACGTTCCCGAGATCGTGTTCCGGTGATCGCCTCCCGATCGCGCTCGTGATTCTTTGAACAAGAAATAAAATAAGTATTTGCTGGTTCTATGATTCACCTCGGACGAAGGAGAATCATGGAACGCACCGCAATCATCACCGGCGCTTCACAAGGTCTCGGTCTCGCGCTTGCCCGCCGGCTGGCGGCCGACGGTTGGGCGCTCGCCATCGACGCTCGCCGGTCCGACCAGCTCACTGCGGCCGCCGACGAGTTGCGCGACGTCACTCGCGTCGTGGCGATCGCCGGCGACATCGCCGACCCCGACCACCGCCTGCAGCTCTCCACTGCGGCCCGCCTGCTCGGCGCGGTCCGCCTCGTGGTCAACAACGCCAGCACGCTCGGTGCGAGCCCGCTGCCCGCGCTCGACACGATCGACCCCGACGTCCTGCGCCGAACGTTCGACGTCAACGTGGTGGCGCCCATCGCCCTGGTTCAGCTCCTGACCGACTCATTGGAGCCGGGCGCGACGATCGTCAACATCACGAGCGACGCCGCGGCCGAGGCATACCCCACCTGGGGTGGATACGGAGCGAGCAAGGCGGCGCTCGAGCACGCCAGTCGGGTGCTGGCCGTCGAGCATCCCGAATGGCGGGTGCTCACGGTCGATCCTGGCGACATGCGAACCGAGATGCACCAGGCCGCGTTCCCCGGCGAGGACATCGGCGACCGACCTGAACCGGCGGCGAGCCTGCCCGGGCTGGTGGCGCTGATCGACGGCGACCAACCGAGTGGCCGCTACGTCGCCAAGCAGGTCGCGACGTGACCGCGATGACGATCGAGCCGGTCCAGTCGATCAATCGTGTGACCACACCCGAGCTGCCGTCCCGGCTCCCGCTCGACTTCGAGCTCGACGATGCGCACATCGCGTCGGCACCGGCCGAGGCGCGTGGGATCGCCCGGGACGGTGTGCGACTGATGGTCTCGCCCGGCGACGACGAGCCGGTGCACGCCACGTTCCGCGACCTCGCCGATCACCTCGCCGTTGGCGACCTGGTCGTCGTCAACACCTCGGCCACGATGCCGGCCGCGGTCGACGCCGACCTCCCCGACGGCGACCGGATCGTCATCCACGTGTCGACCGAGCTCCCGGGTGGGCTGTGGATGGTCGAGCCGCGCCGTCCGCAGCCCGGAGGTGCAACGTCGCCGCTCCACGTGCCGGCGCCGACTGTCACCCGACTCGCCGACGGCACGGCGGTGGCGCTGCTTCGACCGGCCGCCGGGTCACAGCGCCTGTGGCTGGCGGCGATCGACGACGGCGTCGACCTGCCCACGGTGCTCGTCGCGGTCGGCCGCCCGATCCGCTACTCGTACGTCGACCGCGACTGGCCGATCGACAGCTACCAGACCGTGTTCGCCGACGAACCGGGGAGTGCCGAGATGCCGAGCGCGGCCCGGCCGTTCACTGCCGATCTCACCACGCGCGTGATCCGCCGCGGCATCGGCATCGCCACGATCACGCTCCACACCGGTGTGTCATCACTCGAGGGACACGAGCTGCCGTACGCAGAGCGTTTCGCGGTCCCACCGTCGACGGCGGCCGCGGTCAACGCGACACGAGCGGCCGGCGGTCACGTGATCGCGGTGGGCACCACCGTCGTGCGAGCGCTCGAGTCGGCCGCCGACGCCAGCGGCACGGTTCACCCGGCGGCGGGATGGACCGACGCCGTGATCACCCCGGCCACGGGCGTACGCGCGGTCGACGGCCTCGTGTCGGGTTGGCACGAGCCGGCCGCCACCCACCTGGCGATGCTGGAGGCCGTCGCCGGGCGCACAGCGCTCATCCGTGCTTACCGAGCGGCATGGGATGCCGGTTACCTGTGGCACGAGTTCGGCGATAGTCACCTGCTGCTTCCGTACGCTGGGGGACGATGACGGCGATGCCAGTGACGACGAGCCCCGTGACGAGCCCAGCGGCCGGGTCGGCGGTGGGCGGCGTGTCCGTGCCGCCCCCGTTGCCCGCCGGACGTCGAGCCGTGTTGTATGCCGTGCGCCGGATCGGCGACGCCACCGCCGACGACGTCGCCACGGCACTCGACATGACGGTGAGCGGCGCCCGCCAACACCTCACGTCACTCGCCGAGCACGGTCTCGTGCACGTCGACGGACGGCGCCGGCTCGACCGTCGGGGGCGTCCCCAGTTGTCGTACGCGGTCACCGAGCTCGCCGACGCGCTGTTCCCCAAGGCGTACGGCGCGCTCACCAACGAGCTGCTCGGGTATCTCGACGACGAGGACAGCACCACCGTCGATCGGCTCTTCACCCGTCGCCGCAACACTCGGATCGCCAACGCCGAGCGGCGGCTGGCGCCGAAGCGGTCACTGAAGGCCAAGGTCGTCGAGCTCGCCCAGATCCTCGACGAGGACGGCTACATCGCGACGGCCGAGCCGATCGGGCCGAACCGCTTCCGCATCGTCGAGCACAACTGCGCCATCGCGGCCGTCGCCCGACGCTACGGGCAGGCGTGCACGAGCGAGCTCGAGTTCATCCGGACCGTGCTGCCCGGCGCCGTCGTCGAACGCACCCAGCACATGGTCGCCGGCGACCGCCACTGCGCGTACGAGATCCGCGCCGCCTGAGTCAGCGCCACCCCGACCCGATCACTCCGGAGTGGGAGGAGCCCAGTTGTCGCCCGGAAGTGGGGCGGGGTGGTGCGTCACGTCGCCCAGCGCGTGCTCGAGTCGGCGGATCGCATCGGGCGCCATGTTGGCGTGCACGAGGACACCTTCGAACCGCATCGCCTCGGCGATGAGCGCTTCCACGTCGACGGCTTCGGCCAGCACGACGACGGTGAACGTCTCCGGCGCGACGGCGTCCCGGAACCACTCGACCCATTCGTCGGGCACCCCGAGGTCGACGACCTTGGCCGTGATCGCTCCCGACGCCGCGCCGATGCCGATCCCGGCGATCCACCCCACCGGTCCGCCGACGAGCAACCCGAGCAACCCGGTCCACATCGCACCCGACAGCGCGGTGCGCCCGGGCTGGAGGTCGACCGTCTCGCGGATCACCGTGGTGCCGTCCTCCTTCTTGGCCACGATCACGGCGTCCTTCAACCGCAGCTCGTGGTTGGCGCTCATCCGGGTCACCGCGGTCAAGAACTCCTGGGAGCGGAACACGTCGCGGAACGAGATCCCGATGATGGTCAGCGGCTCATCGCCTTCGAAGGAGTTGGAGATGTCCGTCACCCCACCAGGATGCCAAATCGACGGCGATTCCGCGCACAGGACAGCTGCGATTCCGGTCGGGAGCACCGCAGTACGGTGCGACCCATGGGCTCGCGTTGGGGTTCCGACGAGCGGTTCGCGAAAGGCGACGACTACGACGCGGCCTGGCGGGCCCTCGCCGCAGCGGGCAAGTCGATCCATGGCGAGGCCGACTTCGTGTGCGGGTTCGAGCCCGGGTCGGTGCTCGACGCCGGCTGCGGCACGGGTCGGGTGGCGATCGAGTTGGCGGCGCGCGGCATCGACGTCGTCGGCGTCGATCTCGACCCGGCGATGATCGGGCACGCGCGAGTGAAGGCACCGGACCTGCGGTGGATCGAGGACGATCTCGCAACGGTCGACGTCGGGCGCCAGTTCGACGTCGTCGTGATGGCCGGCAACGTGATGATCTTCGTCGCCCCGCAGACCGAGGTGGCCGTCGTCGCCAACCTGGCTCGTCACGTCGCGCCGGGCGGTCACCTGATCGCCGGGTTCCAGCTCGGCCGGTCGTTCGGCGTCGTCGCCTACGACGCCGCCGCCGCCGACGCCGGGCTCGAGCGCGTCGATCGGTTCAGCACCTGGGATGGCGCGGAGTGGACGGACGACGCCGGTTACGCCGTGAGCGTCCACCGCGCACCGGTGGCGCACTGACCCGTTCGCGCGACGCTTGGGCGATGAGTGAGCACGGCGAGATCCAGATCACCTGCGGGTCGGCCGACGAGGCGAGCGCCATCGCCCACCAGTTGGTCGAGCGGCGAGTGGCAGCGTGCGTGCAGAGCATCCCGATCGGCAGCGTCTACGAATGGGACGGCGCGATCCACGACGACCGCGAGGTGCTGTTGCTCGTGAAGACCCGAGCCGACCGGTTCGACGCGGTCGCCCGGCTGGTCGGCGAGGTGCATTCCTACGAGCTCCCGGCGATCACGATGGTGCCGATCACCGGCACCCGCACGTACCTCGAGTGGATCGATCGCCAGGTCGGCGAACCCGCGGATTGAGCGGTCTTCGTTGCCCCAGTCGTCGTTGACACCGTTATTGAGGCAGTATCCCTGCGTCACGGAGGTGTCATGACCACAGATGTTCGAGAGTCAGCGCTCGAGCCTCGGGGGGCGACCGAGTTGGACACGATCACGAAGGCGACCGACCCGACCGCGGCCGATGTCGCGGCGTCGATGATCGAAGCCGCGTTCCAGGGTGCGCCCAAACTGCAGATCGTGTTCTGGGACGGCAGCACGATCGGCCCCGACGACGGTCCCGGCCAACTCGTCCTCAACTCACCCGATGCACTGCGGCGGATCATGTGGGCGCCCGGGGAGCTCGGGTTCGCGCGCGCCTACATCGCCGGCGAGCTCGACGTGGTCGGTCCGATCGGAGAGGTGCTGCGGGCGTTCCAGGCGTCGCTTCCCACCGAAGCCGACGAAGACCCCACCACGGCGGAGATCCGCACCGGACTCGTCGTCGGGCCGAAGGCGGTGACCGCGCTGCGCTCGCTCGGCGCGCTCGGCAAGCCGCTGCCCCCGCCGCCGGAGGAGATCGTGCCCCGCGGACGGCGGCATTCGATGCGTCGCGACAAGGTGGCCGTCAGCCACCACTACGACGTCGGCAACGAGTTCTACGCGCTCGTGCTCGGCCCGTCGATGACGTACTCGTGCGCCAGGTTCGTCGAAGCCGGCGTCTCGCTCGAGGCGGCCCAGGCGGCCAAGCACGAGCTGATCTGCCGCAAGCTCGGCCTCCACGAACGTCCCGGCGCCCGGCTGCTCGACGTCGGATGCGGGTGGGGGTCGATGGCGATCCACGCCGCGACCGAGCACGGCGCCCAGGTCGTCGGCATCACGATCAGCAACGAGCAGGCGGCCGAGGCGCGGCGGCGGGTCGAGGCCGCCGGAGTGGCCGACCGGGTGGAGATCCGGATCCAGGACTACCGCCGGATTTCCGACGGCCCGTTCGACGCGATCTCGTCGATCGGCATGGCCGAACACGTCGGCGAACGCAAGATGGACGATTATTTCGGCATCCTGCGCTCGCTGCTCCACCCGGGCGGGCGGATGCTCAACCACGCCATCTCGTCGATCGGCGGGTCACGGTTGCGGCGGCGCGGCTTCGTGTACCGGTACGTGTTTCCCGACGGCGAGCTGCTCGATGTCGGCAACACGGTGCTGTCGATGGAGCGGGCCGGTTTCGAGGTGCGCGACGTCGAGAGCCTGCGCGAGCACTACGCGACGACACTGCGGAACTGGGTCGCCAATCTCGAGCGCAACTGGGACCGGGCCGTCGACCTGGTCGGCGAAGGGCGGGCCCGGGTGTGGCTGCTGTACATGTCGGGCTCGATCAACAGCTTCGACGACAACAGCGTCGCCATCCACCAGGTGCTCGGCGTCGTCCCCGAACCCAACGGCGCCAGCCACATGCCCCGCACCCGCGCCGGCTGGGACGCCTGACTGGATCCCGGTTCGTCAGTAGATGATGTCGAGGGCGTAGCGGATCGCCCGGTCGAGCGCGGCTCGCTTCACCTCGTCGAGTCGACCGACCGGTTCGGGGTCGAGCTCCGCTACCGGGACGGTGACGACGTTGTCGCAATTGATGACGCACCTCTCGGGCAAACCTTCGTCGCGACCGATCTGTACCTCGGAGCGGATCCCGCGAATCGTCCTGGTGATCTGAGCACAAGTGATCGCAGTGAGGACGTCGATCGCCGCGTCGCGTGTGAGCACGCACACCGGCCGCCGACCGGCAGGTGGGCCGAGATCGGCCCAGCAGATGTCGTTGCGGGCTACCACGGCGCGGCGGAGCGGGCCGCGAGACGAGCCGCCGACCGGACGAACGCCGGATCGGGTGGATCGCGATGATACGCCGCAACGAGCTCACGATCAGCAGCCGCGAGGTCCTCGGCTTCGATGACGGCCTGGGCGCCGCGTCGGAGCAGCTCCGATCTGTTCGTTCCGAGCTCGCGGGCGAGCCGGTCGAGCCGGTCGACGAGCTCGTCGTCGAGCTGAACCAAGACCTGCTTGCGTGCGATGACCATATTGTACTCCATATGGTCCGATGACCTCGTCGCCCCACCGCGCCGTCAGGCCGCGGCTGACATGGAGCGCGACCAGATCTTGGTGCCCCAACGGCCGACGATGGTGCCGACGGGATAGCTGTCGCACACGATCTCGATGCACGCCAGGTGCTCGTCGACGAGCTCCTCGGCCTCATCGGGATCGAGGTGCGCCATCCAACCCTGCCGGTCGACGGCGTCGTACAACACGTCCCACAGCTCGTCGCGGTCGAGCTCGGGCCGGTCGACGATCATCGCCGTCGTCGTCGCTCTCGCACTCGCCAACCCGGGGAACCCCCGGCCGCAACCGCACTTCTTGGGTGAACTGCATTCGCACACGAGCGCCGTCACCAGCTCGCCCTCGACCGTCCACGAGTAGTCGCCCGGCAGCTCACCCTGGGACTCCTTCGTCGCCACCAGCACTTTCATCACCTGACCTCCTCCGTAGTTCCGACATGGCCGATCATGGCGAGGGGGTGCGCGCATGGGCGCTGATCAGGGCAAAGCGATGATCGCCTCGTGCTCGATGGATGCGACGACCTGGCCGTCGACCTCGATCAGCACGTCGACGATCGCCCGCTCACCACTGCGGCGATGGAACCGATCGACCACGACGGCGTGGACGTCGGCGACCGCTGTGGCGGGCGCCAAACCATGGTGGCGGATCACGGAGCGCAGGTGGATCCACGGGCCGTGCACGAGATCGGCGGCCACGACGTGGTTCGCCAATGCCGGCCACACCGCCGGATGGACGACTCCCTCACGGCGGTAGAGGTCGAGGTCGTCACCCACCCGCTCGCCGTAGTCGGCGCCCCAGCGGTCACCGAGTTGGATCCGCCGCGACGTCAACGGCGTTCCATCCCGAACAGCGGGGATCGGGCCGCCATGTGCGACGGCGTGCAGCGTCGCCCGCGGCTCGTCATCGTCACCGCACCGCGCCGTGACGACGACGGCGTCGCCGGCGACGACCGGGGTGCATGTCACGTCGTCGTGATCGAAGACCGGCGCGTCGAAGCGCACCTCGCCGCCGCCGCCGGCGACCCAGTCAATCCCCCACGCGGCGACGATCGGATGGGTCAGGTACGCGTACGTCGTGACACCGGCGACGAGCGCCCCCGGGAATCCCGCTGCCCGCGCGCCAGCGTCGGTGTGGATGCGGTTGTCGGCGTGCTCCGGCAGATTGCGGGCCCGCACCGTCCACGTCTCCAGCACGCCGGGCATGCTCGCACACCCGCCGCCCCGATCGCTTGTGTCATCGCCTTCCGCGTCCCACGCGGAACACGGTGACGCAAGCAGCCGAATCAGGAAGCGCCGGGCGACGCCACGCCGGTCTCGTAGGCGATCATCACGAGCTGGGCGCGGTCGCGGGCGTCGAGCTTCATCAGCAGGCGGCTGACGTGGGTCTTC
>DATMDV010000217.1:0-9777 GCA_035557475.1 Ilumatobacteraceae bacterium | reverse complement strand
CACGTCTCGACGGACCCACCACCTGGGATCCACACGGGTGGGTGCGGTTTCTGCCACGGGCGGGGCACCGGGTTGACGTAGCGCAACTGGTTGAAGCGACCGTTGAAGGAGAACGGCTCGGTCGCCTGCCAGGCCTTCATGATCAGCTCGATGCCCTCGTAGTACTTCGGGCGCAGCTGGCTCGGGTTGACGCTGTACGAGTAGGCCGTGTCCATCGGCGTGCCGACCGGGAAGCCAGCGATCAGGCGACCTCGCGAGAAGAGGTCGATCATCGCGAACTCCTCGGCGATGCGGATCGGCGGGTTGTACAGCGCCACCGAGTTGCCGAGCACGGTGATGGCCGCGTCCGACGTGCGGCTGGCGAGGATCGACGCGATGAGGTTCGGCGATGGCATCAATCCGTAGCCGTTGTTGTGGTGCTCGTTGACGCAGATGCCGTCGAAGCCGCACTCGTCGGCATACACCAACTGGTCGATGTACATGCTGTACGTGGCGGCCATCACTTCGGCGTCGAACAGCGCCGGATCGAGATCGACCCACACGCTCCGGTGACGTTTGTTGAAGTCTTCGGGGAGGCCCGGATATGGCATCAGATGGAACCACATCATCTTCATGGTGGACATGATCGCGGCATCCACCCCCGGCGTCCACGACCGAACCCGACATGGATCATGTCGCGTTCGATAACGTTGCCGGTATGGCGAACGGCGTCGACCTGCGCCGCCTGCGGTACTTCGTGGCCGTCGCGGAGGAGTGCCACTTCGGGCGCGCCGCAGCCCGCCTGCACATGTCGACGCCCCCGCTGTCGCAACGCATCCGCGAGCTCGAGTCCGAGCTCGGTCTGACGTTGTTCGAGCGGACGTCGCGGCGGGTAGAGCTGACGCCCGCCGGCGAGCGGCTGCTCGGCGAAGCCCGGCTCGTGCTCAGGGCGGCCGACGGCTTCGACCGCATGGCGGCGACGCTGGCGTCGGAGTTGGCGACGGAGCCGTCCGACATCGGGCTCGGCTTCTGCCACGGCAGCGAGGGCGGAGCGATGAACGCCCTGCGCCGGATGCTCGACCAACAGCCGGAGGTCGGAGTCCGTCCGGCGGCGATGACGTCACTGCACATCTTCGAGGGGCTGCGCAACGGTCGGATCTCGGTCGGCATCGTCCGCGGTCCGGTGTCGGACCCGAGCGTCATCGCCTCGGTGCCGCTCGCCGAGGTCCCCGTCGACCACGTCGTCGTTCCACCCGACCATCGCCTGGCGACGTTCGACCGGGTCGACATCACCGATCTCGAGGGCGAGCCGGTGCTGATCGTCGAGCGCGACGACGCGCCGCGAGCCCACGACGAGATCACGCACTACTTCGCCGAGATCGGGGTCCACCCCCGATGGATCACACACGGCGCGACCCAGATCGAACGGGTCTTCGACATGGTGTCGGTCGGGGCGGGGATCGGCTGGCTCAACACGTGGCAGGCCGAGCGCGAGTCGGGCCGGACCGACGTCGCGATCCGGCCGCTCGTGCCCGTCGGCATGCACGACGTGTTCCGCATCGCCTGGCGAGCCGGCGACACCAGCCCCGCCACCGCCACCTGCGTCCGGGTCCTCCTGGAGGCCTGCGGCGCCTGAGGGGCCCAACCCCGTCGAACTGTCTGCTTCAGACGAGGCCACGGGCAGTCTGAAGCAGACAGAACGGGGTTTTTCAGAAGCGGACGACGGCGCGGGCGACTTCGCCGGCGGCGAGGGCGCGGAAGCCGTCGTTGACCTCGTCGAGGGTGAGCGTGCGCGAGACCATCGAGGCGAGGTCGAGCAACCCGCGTCGCCACAACTCGACGTAGCGGGGGATGTCGACCTTCGGCTGCCCTCCGCCCATGAACACGCCGTGCAGCGACTTGCCGCGACGGAAGTGGGTGGCGGCGACGGTGAGCTGGGTGTCGTCGGACATGACGCCGACGACGTACGCTGCGCGGCCCGCTGCCGCCATCTCCATCGCCAGGGCGATCGTGGCGGGCCGCCCGACGACCTCGAAGGCGTGGTCGACACCCGCTCCCGTCAGTTCGCGCACCGCTTCGACCGGGTCGGCGTCCGACGCGTCGACGAGATCGGTCGCGCCGAGTCGACCGGCGAGTGGCAGCTTCTGCGGGTTGGCGTCGATGGCCACGATCCGGGCGGCACCGGCGATGCGGGCACCTTGGATCACGTTGAGCCCGACGCCCCCGCAGCCGATCACGGCGACCGTGTCGCCCGGCTTCACCTGGGCGACGTGGAAGACCGCGCCGAGGCCGGTGACCACGGCGCAGCCGAGGATCGCCGCCAGCTCGGCCGGCACGTCATCCGGTATCGCGATCGCGCCCCGCTCGTCGATGAGCACGCGCTCGGCGAGCCCACCGATCCCGCCCATCGGTGTGACGGCGTGGCCGTCGAGGGTGGCGAGGCGGGGACGGTCGCCGGTGAGCCGCCTGATCGCCTCCGGGTTGCGGCACTGGCCCGGCTCGCCACGGTGGCACGGCGCACACCCGCCGCACCCGGCCAGCAGACACGTGACGACCCGGTCGCCCACGGACACCGAGGCGACGCCGGCGCCGACCGCCTCGACGACGCCGGCCGCCTCGTGGCCGAGCACCTGCGGGCGCGGTCGGACGAGCGTCCCGTCGAGCCAGTGGAGGTCGCTGTGACACAGCCCGCACGCCTCGATGCGGATCACGACCTCGTGCGGACCGGGCGTGTCGTGTTCGATCTCGTCGACGACGAGATCCTCGGCGCCTTCGTGCAGGATCGCGGCCCGCATGCGCCGACCGTCAGGCCGCGCGGTCGAGCACGAAGTCGAACGTCGTCGCCAGCTCGCCGTTCTCGTCCGGCGCGAACGTCGCGATCAGGCTCTCACGCACGCCGAACACCGCGTCGTCGTGGAGATAGTCGCTCTCGACGTCGAACACGTGGGTGATGAGATCCTTGTAGCCGGGGGCCTTCAACCACACGTGGGTGTGGCCGGGACGCATCCAGTTGCGGGCGTTGGCCTTGAGCAGCATGCCCACTGGCCCGTCGTAGGGGATCGGATACGGCACCGGCCGAATCGTGCGAATCTCGTAGCTGCCGTCGGCCTCGGTGCGGTAGATGCCACGCAAGTTCTCGGGCGTCTGCTCCTTGGGCTGCTGGCACGCGTAGAAGCCGTGTGACGCGTTCTGCCAGCAGTCGAGCACAGCGCCCTCGATCGGCTTGCCGTCGACGTCGGTGACGGTGCCACGGATCACGACGCGGTCGCCATCGTCGGGGTCGACGAGCATCGACTCACCGTTGGCGCGCTCGGGCGATCCGGGCACGTAGAACGGCCCGAGCACGGTGTTCTCCGTGCTGCCGTCGATGCCGCTGTACGTCAGCATCTCGACGAGCGTCGAGATACCGAGCGTGTCGGACAGCAGGATCCACTCCTGGCGCGTGTCGTCACACATCTGGCCGGTCGCGGTCAGGAACTTGATCGCCTCGAACCACTCGTCGCGCTGCAGGTTGATCTCACGCACGAACGCGTGGAGGTGCCGCACGGCGGCCTCCATGACCTCTTTGAGGCGCTCGTTCGGAGCGCCGGCATACCGGCCGAGCACTTCCTCGACGAGCTCATCGGGAGCTGACATTGCTGGTCCTCCTCGGTCGGGGGCGATGCGTGCACAGATCGGCGCAGGTCTACGAAGTTACGCGGAGAACCGGACGACGAATGCAGTCGACGTTCGCCAGGCAGGTATCACAAGTCCGGTCAGACGGCGTGAGGACAGCCGCAGTTCAACCAGAACGGATGACGACGGTGCCGAGGTCGGAGTAGTGGGCGGCGGCACGCGTGCCGGATACGAGTGGGAACGCATCGGTCAAGGCGCCGGCCAGCACGATCCAGCCGGCTTCGATCCGGCGGCCCCGGGCGGCGAGGTGGTTGGCGAGCAACGCGACGCATTCAGCGGGATCACCGAGCAGCGCTGCGCCGGTCGCGCTGGCGACGCCCGCACCGTCGATCTCGAAGACGCAGTCGACGAGCCGCAGGTCGATGTCGACAGCACCGACGACGTCGGACCCGACGACGAACCGAGCGGCCGATGTGTTGTCGGCGATGACGTCGGGCAACGTGAACTTGAACCGCTCGTATCGCGAATCGATGATCTCGATCCCGCCCGAGACCGTGGCGGTGGCGTCGAGCACGTCATGGGCGGTGACACCGGGCCCTTCGAGGTCGGTCGCCATCTGGAACACGATCTCGGGCTCGCAACGCGGGTGGATCAGCTCGTCGAGAGCGATGTCGGCTCCGCCCGGACGTTGCGTCGATCCGAGCAGCCACCCGTACGCGGGCTCGTCGATCCCCATCTGCAGCTGTTTGGCCTTCGACGTGACCCCGAGCTTGGCGCCGACCACGCGGTCGCCGGCCGCGACCCGCGCCGCGATCAGCGCGTCCTGCACGTCGTACGCTGCTTCGACCGTCAAACCATCGATCTGGCTGCTGATCGCGGCGACCTCGGCGCGCCGGTCGACGGCGTCGAGCAGGTAACCGACCCAGTGGTCGATGTCGAGCGTCATCGAGACGATGTCACCGGTACGACGTCACCAGGTGGCACCCTCGACGGCGTCCCAGCAGCGGCGGGTCAGCTCGGCACCGGCGAAGTAGGCAGCGCGCGCCGAACGGCGCTTCTCGTCGGTGTCGAGGTAACGCTCGGCGAACTCGCCGACGTGGCCACCGTGCTCCTCGTCGACGGTGATGTGGATCGTGTGGAACGCGTAGTCGTCGGGCTGCAGCACGTCGGTGTAGTGCTCTTTGAAGCCCTTCACAGCCTTGATGTAGGCGTTGGGGATCTGGTTCTCGATGCCGAGGATCGCGCCGAACTGGAACTCGTGCCACGGACGCTGATGCGCCAGGTTGTAGAGCAGGCTCTCGGACGCGACGGCCGCGACGTTGGGGGTGGCCTCGGTGATCACCGAATCGGGCGCGCCGAGTGCCCGGGTGAACTCGAACAGCCAGTGCAGGTGGCTGTGACCCGACTTCGACTGGGTGCCGAGCACCTCCTCGCTGATGTTCTCGATCAGCGCGTCGGTCATCTCGTACGGCACCCGTGCCAACCAGATCGAGAGGAACCGGCGGGTGTGGTACGTGACGCCCCAGTAGTGCTGGCGGGCCCACCCGACGAGCTCCTGTGGCGTGGCGTCGCCGGCCGCGACGCGTTCGACCCAGTCCGCCTTGTCGAGCGTGCGGCCCGACGCGAACAGTTCCTCGCGCATGTCCTGCACGAACGCCTCACCATCGAAGCTCATGTCGAAGTCCCCTCTCGAACCATCGGCCAACGCCGTCGCCCCTGCAGTTCGCGACCTTGCCACGCCGTCGACCAGGGCGGAAGCGTGCCGTTGCGCAAAGAGGAACGACCGTGGTCGCGCGCGAGACGCGGCGCACGCTTGTGACCCCGGCTCGGCGGGTTACGGCGCCGGCAACGTGACGGGTGTGGCGTCGACCAGCGGGCTGACGTCGGCCCGTACGGTGGCGATCGCGCCGTTCTGCGTCGACGCGTACGTGATCGAACGCAGCGTCGTGCCGTCGATCTCGAGCACGACGTCGACGCTTCCATCGGCGGCGAGCGAGAGCGCCGAAGCCGGATACGTGCCGGTGAGCACGGTCGGACCGTTGCCGTACGACGAGACGACGACGTTCGTCGGGGACCGCAGCGCGCCCACGGGATCGACGGCGGGTGCCGGCTCGTCGAGCTCGGCCCAGTTCCCGTCGCTCAACACCCATGTGCCTTCCGGCGTGATCGCGTACGAGACCGTCGACCCGCCGGTGGTGACGCTGACGCGAGTTCCTTCGCCGACGCGATCGCCCTCGGCGCTCACGGCGACGACATCGCCGATCGTCGCGGTCGTCACGAAGTGGTAGCCGCCCGCGATGGCGTCGAATGTCGCGGTCAACAGCGCGAGTGGGTCCGGCGGCGGTGCGGTCGTCGCCGGTGCCTCGGTTACGACCGGCACAGGTGGCGCCGCGGTGTCCGTCGGGACGGCGGTGCTCGGCGGCGCGGTGGCGATTGCAGTACCGCTCGCCGACACCGGGGTCGGCGTCGATCCGGCACTGCTCTTCTCCTCGCTGCAACCAGCGAGGCTGACAACGAGCCAGAGCGCGAGTGCCGCCGATGTTGCCGGCAGCACTCGCGCTCTGACCGACGGGTCGACTGGCGACCCATCTCTTTCAGTCATCGCCACCATCGTGGCGGTGGTTCCCGCGGTCTTCGTCGTCATCGTGCCGGCTGCCGTCACGGGAACCGTCGTCGCCGCGATCCCGACGGTGATCGTCGTCACCGCGATCGGAGTCGTCGCCGGTGTCAGCATCCTCGTCGAGCGGAGTGTTGATCGACGGAGCGGCGGCATCGCACTGGATGCGATCGTCGGCCCCAACCTGGAGCTGGCCGTCGTCGTGCCGGGTGTCGATGTGCACCGACTCACCGGTTGCGAAGCTGACCTTGACACCGCGATGACCGGACACGATCTCGGCGCCTTCGGGCGATGCAGTGACGTCGGCGATCGAGCCGTCCTCGGCGACGGTGTAGTTGATCGTGGCGTTCGTCCCGTCGCAGAGCATGCCGCTCCACGTGTGAGCGCCGACGGCCTCGCCGTCAGGGACCTCGGCACCCTTGATGCGCGAGAGCTCGATGCTCAGCTTGGCCGATGCGTGGTTCTCACTGGCGCGCAACGACACCGAGATCCAGACCGTCCGGCGCTGACCGGAGTCGGTGAACTGGATCGCGACCGACGCCCGCGCGTGCCCGTCACCGCTGTCGTGCTGGATCTCGCCGACCGTGAACTCGAGCGGCGATGTCACCGTGACACCGGTGAGGTCGGGAGAACCGTCGGCGAGTGCACCGACCGCGAAGTCGATGACGGTGTCCTGACCGTTCTCGAACACGTCACCCGACCACGTACTGGGGCCGCTGACGTCAGCGAGCTCAGCGGCGCGGGCCTCGATGCGCTGGCCACCGTGCTTGGCCTTGACCTTGACCTTGACGCCTTCGACCTCGTTGACGAAGACGACCTTGTTGGGCTTGGCGGTCGTCGCCGAGAAGTCGCCTGGTTGGTTGAGCGCGACGTCGACCAGGTTGCCACCCGGGTCGACGTTGATGTCGACGACGAGCGGGGCGCCGAACAGTGGGAGCGTCACAGCCGACGAGGCGGCCACGACGGGCGCGGCAGCAGCGGCCTCCGGCGCCGGTTCGGTCACGGGCGGCGCGTCCTCGGCCGCAGCCTGGGCGCCGAAGGCGAAGACGCCGACGGCCGCCAGTGCAACAGCACGGACCGCCGCGGCGCGAGTTGTCATCCTTGAACGAGGGTTCATTTGTTTCACTCCTATGACGCCCGAGGGATTGACGTCACACCAGGCTGGCAGACTCATTGGCGGATGTCACCGCGCTGACCGTAATGAGACCGCAATGATTACTTTCCGTGGTCGGTCGTGCCGGATCGTCACCGTCAGTCGGAACGAATGGTCGCCAACAGGTGACGGAGCGTGTCGCCGTCGCCCGTGGCGACGACCGGGATCGAGAACTCGATCCGGTCGACTCGAGCCTGGTACCGCTCACGGAGCTGCTCGGCGATCGTCGCATGCGTCCCGACCGTCGCCACGGTGTGGAACATCTCGTCGTCGACGAGCGCCGACAGTTCGTCCCACCGGTGTGCCTTCGACAGCGCGGCCGCGTGTTCCGCTTGTTCGTCCCATCCGTGAAGGTCGAACACGCGGCGGTACGCCGGGGTCGACAGGTAGAACGCCACGCGCTCCCGCACGACTTCGCTCACCCGGACGAGCGAGGTCTCGTCGGGCGCGGTTGCGACGAGCGGCTTCATGCAGAACTCGATGTCGGCGACGGTGCGACCGGCGGCGACCGCACCCCGCTCGACCGCCGGCTTGACGCGCTCGTCGATGAAGCGGGTGGTGCAGATCGGGTGGAGGCGCACGCCGTCGGCGACCTCACCGGCAACGGCGCACATGTTGGGCCCGATCGCCGCGACGTGGATCGGGATGTCGGGGTGCTCGATCGGACCGGGATCGAACAAGGGCACCATCAGGTCGAGGTGGTAGCGCTCACTCTCGAATCGCAGCGGCTCGCGGTTCTGCCAGCACCGCCACACCGCCCGGATCGCCCCAACCGTGTCGCGCATCCACGGCGCCGGAGCGTGCCACTCCATCCCGAACCGTCGCCGGACGTGTCCCCTGACCTGGGTGCCGAGTCCGAGCGTGAACCGGCCGGCCGACAGCTGCTGCAACGTCCACGCCGACATCGCGGTGACGGTCGGACTTCTCGGGAACGCCATCGCCACCGAAGTCGCCAGCCCGATCCGGGTGGTGCTCGACGCGCCGAGCGCCAGAAGTTGGTACGGATCCCACTTCGTCTCTTCGACCAGCACGGTGTCGAGCCCGAGCGCTTCGGCCTGGGCGGCCCCCGACGCGAACTCCGTCGGATCGAGCGGTGCGTCCGGTTCGCGCAGCCCCGGATCGAGCTTCCCGAGCGGCAGCAGCGATTCGATCTTCACGACACCGGCTCGCCCGCGACCGTGGCGTAGGCCCGCACGGTGAACGTGCCGGCGCTTTCGATCTTCGGTGGCACGGCGGTGAACGTGAACGTCCTGTCCGACAGCGCGGCCAGCCCGGTGAGGTGTTCGATGATCGGGATGCCTGCGGCGAGGAGGATCGAGTGCACCGGCCGCTCACCGGTCGACGTGCCGTCGATGTTCAACGAGTCGATCCCGACGCACGCCACGTCGGCGGCGACGAGTGCCTCGGCGGACGCGGCCGAGAGGTGCGGATGGCCCTGCATGTACGCGTCGGTACCGAAGTGCACCGAGTGGTCGGTTCGCACCAGGACGGCGTGACCGGCGAGCCCGACCAACTCATCGGCAGTCAGATCGATCGTCTCGATGTCGCGTCGGTCGAGACAGACGGCGGGCACCGCGGCGACCCGCTCGAGCGGGAGGGCGGCGAGATCGTGACCGTCGGCGTAGCGGTGGAACGGCACGTCGAGGTACGTGCCCGTGTTCGTGCAGATCGTGATGAGGCCGATGTGGAACGTGGTGCCTGGTGCGTACATCTGCTCGGCCGCTTCGCGCGACAGGTGCGTTCCGATGACGGGGACGGGCATCCCCGGGTACGTCACCATCCCCTCGGTGATCCGATGGCTGAGATCGATCAACTGTGTGCCGGCATTCGCGGTTCCCATGTCGGGCGACGGTAGTTCGGCGAGCCAGTTGGTCGGGTCGGCATGATTGAATCGACGCCGTGGCATCGAGCAGGGCGACGATTGGAGTGACGGCGAACGCGACGATCGAGCGGCTCGACGTGTCCGAGCGCGGGCTTGCCGTGCGATGGGGTGACGAGGTCACGTCCGAATACCCGTGGTTGTGGCTGCGCGACCATGCCCACGACGCTGCGACGTTGCACCCGATCACCCAGCAACGCCAGTTGTACACGGCGGGGATCGCCCCTGACCTGCGCGGTTCCGACGCGCGGATCGTCGACGACGTCGTCTCGGTGACATGGGTCGACGACACGCCTCCCTCGCGGCTGCCGATCGACTTCCTCGCCCGCTTCCGCCTGCCGCGGCCGGCGCGCGCTGCGGTCGACATCGAGCGCGTGCTGTGGGACGGCGTCCTCATCGGCGAGCAGTGGCCGACCGTGGCGTACCGCTCGGTGATCGACGGTGACGACGGTGTTGCGGAGTGGCTCGGTCGTGTCGCCACCTACGGGTTCTGCATCGTCGAGGGCACACCAGTCACCGTGGAGGCCAGCCAGG
>DATMDV010000216.1:0-3178 GCA_035557475.1 Ilumatobacteraceae bacterium | reverse complement strand
CTCGGGCTCGAGCACGCGACGAACCCCGGCGAGCACCGGATCTACAACCTCGGCAACGGGACCGGCTTCTCCGTGCGCGAGGTGATCGAGGCGGCGCGGGCGGTGACCGGCCTCGAGATCCCGGTCTCCGAGGAGGGGCGGCGCCCGGGCGACCCAGCCACGCTGGTGGCGTCGTCGCAGAAGATCCGCGACGAGCTCGGCTGGGTCCCACGCAAGCCCGGGATCGAGACGATGATCGCCGACGCCTGGTCGTGGTACCAGGCGCGCCCGGAGGGCTACGGCGACTGAAAAACCCCTGGTCTAGGCCAGGAAGATGATCAGCAGGACGACGGCGATGGCGAGCGCGACGATGGCGATCGTGCGTGTGTTCATGAGACCTCCTCCCAAACGACGGGTTCCGTGATTGGCGTATTCGGGCCGCGAGACGCGACGCCTGCTGACCCCTACCCGGTCCAACATGTGTCCAACGCAGGCCAGTGGGGCTCCGGAGCTGTCGATAGCCATCGTGACGCGCGCGTGCGCGCCTTCGACGATGCCCCGTTCTCCCGCACTCAAACGCCTGTTCATGGCCCTCTCCGCACTGATGGCGATCGCCGTCCTGCTGCCGATCGGCGTGCGCCCGACCGAGGCCGCGTTCATCGCCCACAGCGCCAATCCCGGCGCGGTCTTCACCGCCGCCGCGGACTTCAACACCGTCTCCGTCAGCCTCGCCAACCCGGGCTCGCCGCTGCGCGGCAGCGTGAGCCTGGCCGCGACGGCCGCCTCGGACCGCGGCATGAGCTCCGTCGTCTTCCAGACCTCGGCGGCCGGGGCGGGCTCGTGGACGAACGCCTGCACCGCCAACGTCGCCCCCTTCACCTGCACCTGGAACACCACCGCCGTCGGAGACGGGCTGCGCGACGTGCGCGCGGTCGCCACCGACACGGCCGGCTACTCCAGCACCGACACGGTCACGAACCGCCGCGTCGACAACACGGCGCCGACCGCGTCGACGAACGATCCCGGCCCGGCGCTGACCGGCAGCGTGACCGTCTCGGGCAGCGCCTCCGACAGCGGCTCCGGCCTCGACACCGTCACGCTCCAGTACCGCTCGGCGACCGGGAGCTGGAACAACCTCTGCACCCAGGCCACGTCGCCGATCTCCTGCGCCTGGAACACCGCCCCGCTGGCGGACGGCCTCTACGACCTGCGGACCGTCGCCGCCGACGTCGCGGGCAACAGCCAGATCTCGACGCCCGTCTACAACCGCCGCGTCGACAACACCGCGCCGACCGCGACGATGACCGCCCCCGCCGCCATCCTCGCCGGCACCGTGACGCTGCAGTCCACGAGCGCCGACGGCGCCGGCGGCAGCGGCGTCGCGTCGGTCCGCTACGAGTACAAGCCGAGCGCCGGCACCAACTGGTCGACGGCCTGCACCGGGGGGAGCTCGCCGTTCTCGTGCTCGTTCAACACGGGCACGGCGACCGACGGGCTCTACGACTTCCGCGCCGTCGCGACCGACGGCGTCCTCAAGACCGGCACCTCCACTCCGGTCACGTCGCGCCGGATCGACAACACGGCCCCCACCGGCGTCACCCTCGGCGTGGTCGCCTCCCCGCTCGCCGGCACCGTCGCCTTCACCGGCACGGCGGTCGACGGCACCGGCTCCGGCATCGCCTCGCTGCGCTTCCAGTACGCGCCGGCCGGCACCGGAACCTGGACCGACATGTGCACCGACACCGGCACGCCGTTCACCTGCTCGTTCAGCGTCAACGGGCTCCCCGACGGCCTCTACGACTTCCGTTCGCTCGCGACCGACAACGCCGGCAACACGACGGCCTCGGCCCTGCGGGAGGACCGCCGCGTCGACACCGACGGCCCGACCGTGGCGATCACGAGCCCGGCGGCGGGCCTCGTGCGCGACACGATCACGCTCAACGGCACCGCCACCGACCCCGTCGGGGTGACCGAGGTGACCTTCCAGTACCGCCAGGGCGCCGGCGCCTGGCAGGACATCTGCACCGACTACGCGGCGCCCTACACCTGCGGCGCGATCGACACGAACATCGTCGACGACGGCAACTACGAGCTGCGCATGGAGGCGATCGACACGCTGAACCACACGACGATCTCCACCCCGGTCGTCTTCGTCATCGACAACACGAGCCCGACCGCGACCAACGTGCAGGCGGTCAACGGCGGCGGCGGCACCCTCGGCCGCATCGACGCCAACGACACCCTCACCTTCACGTGGTCGGAGCCGATGGCCCCCGCCTCGATCCTCACCGGCTGGAACGGCCTCGCGCAGCCGATCCGCGTGCGCGTGAACCAGGTCGCCGGCGCCAACAACGACACGCTCGACCTCTACAACGCCGCCGGGACGACGCGGCTGAACGTGATGTCGGCGGCGGCGCTGCGGCTCAACGGCGACTACGCGGGGTCCAACCCCGCGTGGCTCAACGCCAGCATGCTCATGTCGGGCAGCACCGCCATCGTGACGATCGGCACCACGATCAGCGGCTCGCTCGTGATCGAGACCGGCAACGCCACCATGCAGTGGACCGCCTCGACCGCCTCGACCGACGTCGTCGGCAACGCCGCGACGGCCAACACGGCCACCGAGAGCGGCAACGACCGCGACTTCTAGCGGCGCCGCGCCGGGGTTGGACACGCCCCTCGCTCCTCGGGTACTGTCGCTCGGGCGTGCCGGAAACATGGAGAGGTCGATGACCGTGGCGTCCACCGAGTGGGTCGTGGGCATATCGATCGGCGTCGTCGTGATCGCGGTCGCCGCCGCGATCCTGATCACGATCGTCGCGCTCGCGTCGCGCATCTCCAAGCAGGCCGCGACGGCCGAGGAGGCGGTCGAGGTGGTGCGCGCGCAGACCGGCGAGCTCGGCGGCGTCGCACGCATCAACGACTCCGGCGTGCGGATCCTGCACGCCGCCCGCGCGCTGCGCAAGGTGGCGGTGGGGAAGTGATCGCCGCCGCCTACTTCACGATCGCGCTGGTGATCGGGGCCGCCGCCGCGCTCGTCGTCGTCGTCCTGATCCTCCTGCTGCTGAAGAACCTCGCGAAGATCCAGATGTCCGTCGAAGGCCTGCTGGAGATCGCGGGCAAGGTCGGCGCGAACACGGCCAACATCCCGCAGCTCGAGGCGACTGCGCCGGTGCTCGCCCTGATCGTCGACGAGGCG
>DATMDV010000215.1:0-5642 GCA_035557475.1 Ilumatobacteraceae bacterium | reverse complement strand
CCGGCCGCACCCCGACGTCGTACCTCGACCTGCACCCCGACGTACTCGGAGCCCGCGGCGCGGAGGGCGACGACCGGCTCGCACTGCTCCTGGCGGCCGTGTTCGCCGCCGTGGCGGTGGAACGCGCGGAGGCGCGCGTCTGGGGCTTCGCCCCCTCGGGATGGCGGAACCTGCGGATCCAGGGCCAGCGCCAGACCTGGATCGACGAACGCACCGACGAGCACCACGGAATCGAGTACGTCATCGACCCGCCATCTCGTGAGGTTTCGGCGCCCTCAGGACGCCGAAACTTCACGAGAACGGTCGATGTGTGGGTCGGGCCATTCCCTGCCCCGACCGACGATGGTTCGTTGGCTCCCGACGACCGTCGTCGGATCGAGGTACGCCTGATCGATGGCGCCGACGGCCAGGTCGCGATCGAGCTCGACGGTCGCCGAAGAGTGGTGGACGTCGAGTGCCGGGACGGGTCCTGGCACGCCAGCAGCGCCGCCGGCGCGGCGACGTGGCGACCAGGTCCCAGGTTCGCCGATCACGCGGCCGAGCTCGTCGGCAGCGGGCCGGTCGCACCGTTGCCCGGCACCGTGATCGCGGTCCATGTCGCAGTCGGCGACGCGGTGTCCGAGGGCCAACTGCTGCTGGTGCTGGAGGCGATGAAGATGGAGCACAAGATCACGGCCGCGGGTGCTGCCGTCGTGAGCGAGGTACGAATCGGCGTCGGCGATCGCGTCGACGCCGGCGATCTGCTCGTCGTCCTCGATGCGTTGGACGAGACGCCATGACCGAGCCGATCCGCATCGCCAACTGCTCGGGCTTCTTCGGCGACCGTCTGTCGGGCGCGCGCGAGATGGTTGAGGGCGGCCCGATCGACGTGCTCACCGGCGACTGGCTGGCCGAGCTGACGATGCTGATCCTCAGCCGGATCCGCGCCAGGCGACCGGGCGGTGGCTTCGCCGGAACGTTCGTCACCCAGATGGAGCAGGTGATGGGGACGTGCCTCGACCGATCGATCAAGGTCGTCTCGAACGCCGGCGGGCTCGATCCACGCGGGTGCGCCGAGGCCGTGCAGCAGGTCGCCGACAAACTCGGGCTCGCCCCCAAGATCGCCTACGTCGACGGTGACGATCTCCTCCCGCGGATCGACGAACTGGTCGCGGCCGATGCGATCCTTCCGTTCGTCGAGGGCGGCGTTCTCGGCGACCACACCAAGCTCCTCACGGCGAACGCCTACTTCGGATGTTGGGGAATCGTCGAAGCGCTCGCCGCGGGTGCCGACATCGTGATCACCGGCCGCGTGACGGACGCCGCGGTCGCCTGCGGGCCGGCCGCGTGGCATCACGGCTGGGCATGGGACGACTGGGACGCGCTGGCCGGCGGGGTCGTGGCCGGACACGTCATCGAGTGCAGCGGCCAGGCGACCGGCGGCAACTACTCGTTCTTCACCGAAGTGCCCGGCATGGCACGGCTCGGGTTTCCGTGGGCCGAGGTCGCGGCCGATGGGTCATCGGTGATCGGCAAGCACGACGGCACCGGCGGGCAGGTTTCGATCGGCACGGTCACGTCGCAGCTGTTGTACGAGATCGGCGCGCCGGCCTACCTCGGCCCCGACGTCATCGCCCGGTTCGACACGATCCACCTCGAACAGCTCGCCCCGGATCGCGTTCGCATCCACGGCGTGAAGGGCGAACCCCCACCGCCGACGCTCAAGGTGGCCATGAACGAGCTCGGCGGGTATCGCAACGACATCGCGATCGCGTTGACGGGTCTCGACGTCGAGTGGAAGGCGAAGGTCGTCGCCGACGCGTTCTGGGCCGCGTGCCCGTACGGGCCGGACGACTTCGCGTCGATCGTGACGCGTGTCGTCCGCACCGACAAGCCCAACCCGGCGACCAACGAGGAGGCGACCGCGCTGTGGCGGATCTCGGTCAAGGACCCCGACGAGCGCAAGGTCGGCCGGGCGTTCTCGGACGCGGTCATCGAGACCGCGCTCGCGAGCATCCCGGGCATGTACGGCGTTGGTGGCGGGCCGAGCGCGGCGAGTCCGTACGGCGTCTACCGTCCGGCGCTCATCGATGCCGACCTGACGCCGCAATACGTGCACGTCGACGATCGCACGATCCAGATCGAGCGGACCGCGTCGAAGGGTCCGGTGGTCGTCCGACCGGCCGACGGACCCGTGGCCGCGGCGCCCGACGGCCCGACCAGCCCCGGGCCGTTCGGGCGCGTCGTCGGCGCCCGCTCCGGCGACAAGGGCGGCGATGCCAACCTCGGTGTGTTCGTCCGCAGTGACGCGGCGTGGGCGTGGCTCGACGGCTTCCTCACCACCGAGCGGCTGATCGAGCTGCTCCCGGAGGCCGGCCGCTACCCGATCGACCGCCACCGGCTCCCGAATCTCCGCTCGCTCAACTTCGTGATCCATGGGTTGCTGGAGGAAGGGGTCGCGGCGTCGACCCGCCAGGACGCACAGGCCAAGAGCCTGGGCGAGTGGTTGCGGGCTCGCATCGTCGAGATTCCCGACGCCCTCATGGTCGACTGACGGCTGGTCGCCGAGGTTCCGACCGGCGTCAGTCGTCGAGGACCGGCAGGTCGAGCCGCCCGACGCGATCCGCGTCGTTGAGCGCGTCGATGGCGACGATCCGGCCGCCGCTGACGGTGAATGCCATGACGGTCACGGGGCGTCCCTCGACAGTCACCACGACCCCGGCCGAGCCGTTGACGAGGGCGGGCACCAGTGTCGCCGACGGCTGCGCGAACATGATCGCCCGGCTCGCCACGGTCTGCGCACCGCGGACGATCGTCGAGGCGCCCGGTCCAGCGTCGGCACGCAGCACGACGTCGGGATCGAGCAACCGGAGGAGCGCGTCGAAGTCGCCGTGCCGAGCTGCGGCGAAGAACGCGTCGACGGTCGCGCGCTGACGGGCCGGATCGGCTTCGGTCGCCGGCGCCGTTCCCTGCACGCGGCGGCGGGCTCGGCTGGCGAGCTGACGGGTCGCTTCAGGTGATCGGTCGACGATCGGTGCGATCTCGTCGAACGGCACTGCGAACAGGTCGTGCAGAACGAAGGCCAGCCGCTCGGCAGGCGCGAGCGTCTCGAGCACCACCAGCAGGGCGAGCCCGACCGAGTCGGCGAGCATCGCTTCCTTCTCGGGATCGCCGCCATCCGGCCTGGCGACGACTGGGTCTGGGACGCGCGCGTCGAGTGGTTCCTCGCGTCGGGTCCGGCGCGACCGCAACGCGTTCAGGCACACCCGCGACGTGATCGTGGTGAACCAGCCACCGAGGTTCTCGACGACCGTCGTGTCGGCGCGGCTGACGCGCTGCCACGTTTCCTGCAACGCGTCGTCGGCCTCGCTCGACGAGCCGAGCATCCGATAGGCGACGCCGTGGAGGTGGGCGCGATGTTCCTCGAACTGCTCGATCAGCCAGTCGTTCTCGCCCATCTGTCACATTCCTCCGTTCCGTCGTGTCATACCACTGACCGACGAAACACGGTCGATGTGACAACAACCCCCACACGGAGGAACCCCATGGACGTACGAATGAAGCACCCAGTCTTCGTGATTCCCGAGGCGTTGCAGGCGCTGCAGGCACTCGCCAAGGCGGTCCACAAGGGCGGCGTGCCGCCCCGCACGATCGAGCTCGTGCACCTGCGGGCGAGCCAGATCAACGGCTGCAGCGTGTGCGTCGAGATGCACGCACGCGAGCTCAAGAAGGCGGGCGAGAGCGACGAACGGATCTTCTCGGTTGCCGCCTGGCGCGAGACGCCGTACTACACCGATGCCGAGCGCGCCGCTCTCGCCCTCAGCGAGGCGATGACCCGGCTCAGCGACCGATCCGACGCCGTGCCCGACGACGTGTGGGAAGACGCGACCCGGCACTACGACGAGCAGGCACTCGCCGCGCTGACGCTCTCGATCGCCAGCGTCAACCTCTGGAATCGCGTCAACGCCGCCACCCGGCAGATGGCCGGTGCCGCCTGGTGACTGCGGCGACCGCCCGGTGCCCGGCCGTGCCGTCCGGCCGTGTCGGGCACTGGGTGGGCCGGGTAACGTCGGCAGGGGATGGCCGCCGAGGACGTGAGACATGGACTTCGACCTTCCGGCTGACGACGATCCGAGGCGCCTCGCGATCCGTGCGTGGCTCGATGACCATCCGCGTCCGACCGGTCGCCAGCTCGCCGAGGCCGGCTACGTGGTGCCGCACTGGCCGGCGCCGTGGGGACTCGACGCCGACCCACTGCACCAGCTGATCATCGACGACGAGCTCCGCGCGGCCGGCGTGGCGCGCCCGAACAACGCGATCGGGATCGGTTGGGCGGCTCCGACGATCCTGCTGGCGGGCACCGATGAGCAGAAGCAGCGCTTCCTGCCACCGATCTTCAGCGGCGAGGAGTTCTGGTGCCAGCTCTTCAGTGAGCCCGACTCCGGTTCCGACCTGGCGAGCCTCGCGACCCGGGCCGAGCGCGACGGCGACGAGTACGTGATCAACGGCTCCAAGATCTGGTCGAGCGGTGCCCACCACGCCAAGTTCGGCATCCTCATCGTCCGTACCGACCCGAACGTGCCCAAGCACAAGGGCATCTCGTACTTCATCTGCCCGATGGACGCGCCGGGGTTGTCGATGAGCCCGATCGTCGACATGACGACCGCGCACTCGTTCAACCAGGTGTTCTTCGACGACATGCGGCTCCCGGCCTCGCTGCGCGTCGGCGACGAGGGCGACGGGTGGCGGCTCGCCAAGGTGACGTTGTCGAACGAGCGAGTGTCCCTGTCGTCGGCCGGTTCGCTGTGGGGTGAGGGACCCTCGGCCGAAGCGCTGCTCGACCTCGTGCGCGCGTCGGTCGGCTCGAACGGCGGCGTCGCTGATCCTCTGCTGCGTGATCGCCTGGCCCGGCTCCACTGCGAGGCCGAGGTGCTCCGGCTCAACCGGCTGCGCAGCCTCAGCGCCACACTCCGGGGCCGGACCCCCGGAGCCGAGGCGTCGATCCAGAAGATCATGGCCGACGAGCACGGCCAGCACGTGATGTCCCTCGCCAAGGATCTCGCCGGCACCGACGGCGTGCTGGCGGGATCCGGACCGTCGGGTGCGATCCCCGCCCGCATGCGCACCGGCGCCACCGAGATCAAGTTCCCTCGGGGCGCGGCGAGCCAATTTCCCGACGTCGATCCGATCTGGCACTACGGGTTCTTGTTCTCGCCCGCGCTCACGCTCGGCGGCGGCACGTTCGCGGTGCAGCGCAACATCGTCGCCGAACAGGTTCTCGGGCTTCCACGCGAGCCCGACGTCGAGCACGGCATGGCGTGGGCCGAGACTCGTACTAGGAGGCCCAGCTCCGTGCACGGAAGGATGGTTGCGTCATGAAGACCGCGATCACCGACATGTTCGGCATCGATGTGCCGATCCTCGCCTTCAGCCACTGTCGCGACGTCGTGGCTGCGGTGTCGAAGGCGGGCGGGATGGGCGTCCTCGGCGCGGTGGCGCACTCAGAGCGTCAACTCGAGATCGACCTCGGTTGGATCGAGGAGGAGATCGGCGACCGACCCTACGGAGTCGATCTCATCGTGCCGGCCAAGTACGCCGGATCCGACGCCGGCGAGTTCACGCTCGACGACGTCCGGGCGCTGATCCCGCCCGAACACATCGCG
>DATMDV010000214.1:0-27784 GCA_035557475.1 Ilumatobacteraceae bacterium | reverse complement strand
CTGGGGCAACCACTCGACGACGCAGTACCCCGACCTGTTCCACTGCGAGGTCGGTGGCCGCATCGCCTACGAGGCGGTCGGTGACCACGAGTGGGTCGACGGCACGTTCATCCCGACCGTCGCCAAGCGCGGCGCGGCCATCATCGAAGCGCGCGGCGCGTCGTCGGCGGCGTCGGCCGCCAACGCCGCCGTCGACCACGTCCGGTCGTGGTCGCTCGGCACTCCCGAAGGCGACTGGGTCTCGATGGGGATCCCGAGCGACGGCAGCTACGGCGTGCCGGAGGGGATCATCTCGAGCTTCCCGTGCCGCTGTTCCGGTGGGAACTACGAGATCGTGCAGGGCCTCGACATCGACGATTACAGCCGGGGCAAGATCGACGCGTCGGCGGCCGAGCTCGTCGACGAGCGCGACGCGGTCCGCGAGCTCGGTCTCATCTAGCGCGTCTCACCAGTCCATCCCAGGTCTGTGTCACCGCTGCCGGCGATCTTCGCCGATGTCGGTGACACAAACACGGGGAATAGGCGACGGCGGCGTCAGCTCACGACGACGCGGCAGGCGAGGCGCATCATGGCGTCGACGCCACGCTTCAACTCGTCGTCGCTGATGCGCTCGGACTGCTCGCCGGGGTCGCCGATGATGTCGCTGACGGTCATCATCGCCAGCGCCTCGACGCCCTTCACCGCCGCGATCGCGTACAGCATCGCCGCCTCCATCTCGATGCCGAGATGACCGAACCGCTTCCACCTCGCGGCCGCCGTGATGTCGGGGTCGTAGAAGACCCCGCTCGTCACGATCGGCCCGACGTGCACGGTCGCACCTTGCTCACGGCTCAAACGGGCCGCCGTTTCGGCGAGCGTGAACGTTGCTGTCGCGGCGAAGCCATCGACCTGCGAGTAGCGCAGTGGTGTGGCGTCGTCGGCGGTGGCGCTGATGCCCACGACGGTGTCGCCCAGCCGCATGTGGTCCTGGAGCGCACCGCACGTGCCGACGCGCATCAACCGGGTGGCGCCGAGCATGATCAACTCCTCGAACACGATTCCCGCCGACGGGCACCCCATCCCGGTGGACTGGACGCTGATCGGAGCGTCCTCGAACGTGCCGGTGAACCCCAGCATCCCGCGCTCTTCGTTGACAAGGCGGAAGCCGGGCTCGAAGAACGTCTCGGCGATGTACTTCGCACGGCGTGGATCGCCCGGGCACAGCACGTTCGGGGCGTAGTCGCCGGGCTCGGCACGCAAATGGATCGGCATGCGTGCAGCGTAGAGTCGGTGATCGGGGGCGGCCGACCTGCGAAGGGAGGGCGCGTGACGCCACAGATCGGGGAGGGCTCCTTCGGGGACGGCGTCGACGCCGTCCGGGTGAGCACCGTGCTCGGTGATCGCGACGGTCCGGTCGGCACCGCGTGGACGCTCGCGCTCGCCACGCCATCGGCCGGCCACTCGCCGTTCATCGTGATCGCCAAACCCAATCTGCCGGTGGTGCCGTTCACATTGCTCGTACCGGCCGTGGCGATCACCGGGACCCGGCACGCTGCCCTGACTCGCGGCGCAGCCCAGGCGGGGGTGGCCGCGGCGGTGCTGGACCTGCGGATGGACGATCCCGACGGGTTGGTCTGCCTGATCGCCTCGGTGTCGGTCGACACCCTGGCCGGCGACGAGGAGGCGGTGTTCGAGAACACCCGCGAAGCAACCAAGGCGGCGTTGCAACTCGGCGCCGCGGCCGGACCGTGGCACGGCAACCTGGCCGCGGTCGAGACGCCCGAGAACCCCGACTTCCGGCGCGCTACGTGACGCGCTACTTGACAACCTGCGAATCGAGATCGTCCGCGTCCTACGGAAGATCGCGTTTCCGGCGCGCTACTTGAGGAATCGGCTGGTCGTGTTGTCGGCAAGGATCTTGCCGCCGGTCTGACACGTCGGGCAGTAGTTGACGGTGTAGCCCGAGTACTCGACGGCGCGGATTTCGTCGCCGCACACCGGGCACGGCTCGCCCGCGCTGCCGTGCACGCCGCCCGGCCGGTCCTTCGACGAGCTCATGTCGGGGCGGGTGCGCTCGTACTCGAGTCCCTCGGCGACCGTCTCCGCAATCGCCTCGACGACGGCGCGCGCGCCCGCGATCCCGAGCTTCTTCGTCGATGCGAACGGCGAGAGCTTCGCCCGGTGGCAGACTTCGTTGGCGAGCCGGCGTCCGATCCCGGCGATCGATCGCTGGTCGCGGAGGAAGCCGTGGAGCCGTTGCGACTTCGCATCGAACAACTCGAGCAGTTGTTCAGCGGTGACGAGGTGGGCCTCGGGGCCGAGCTTGTCGAGCGGTGGTGACGACTCCTCGGTGCCTGCGTCGACGCACCAGACTCCGGCGCGGCGCTCGGTGCCTGCTTCGGTGAGCAGCAGCGCCGGTGCGTCGCCTCCGTCGGATTCGGTGAATGTGAATCGTGCCTGCCCACCTCGCGGCTTCGCCGATTTCTTCTCGTCGACGAGCAGCCGCCCGCCCTGCATCAGGTGGATGATGAACGTGACCGCGTCGAAGTGCAGGAGGATGTACTTCCCGCGACGCCCGACGCTGCGCAGTGGGGTGCCGTACGCCTCGTTCGGCGCGGGGAGGGCGGTCTTGAGCGCCGTGAACGTGAGCGGCACGAACTTCACCAGCAGGCGATCGACGAACGCGTCGCTCAGACGTTCGGCGTGCGCTTGGACCTCCGGCAGCTCTGGCATCAGCGGCTCACGAGTAGACGGTGCGCGCTCGCACGGTCGTGAAGACCGCGTCGAGGGCGCCGAAGACGGGCTGCGACTCGAGCAGCAGCTGTTGGTTGCCCGTCAGGCGGATCCGTCCGCCGATGAACGCCTCCTGGGCGTTCAGCTCGCCGGTGGCGACCGCCACCGCGGTGTCCCAGTCCTGCTCCATCCGGACATCCTCTGCCTCGGCCGGTCCAGCACCGAAGCGGGCCGCCCCGTCACGAACCTCGAAGTGGTAGGTGACGGCACCCTCGGGACCGTCGGTCACGACCTGGGTGACGCCGATCGCGTGGGTGTCGGCGAGCCGGGCCAGCTGTTCGCTGTCCGCGACCTCCCGCGACAACTCGGTGATCCACTGCAAGCTGAGATATCGCACACCCGAGTCTGTGCCGGTGGTTCGCTCGCTGCGGTCGCTCACGAGTTCCGTAGTCTGCCAGAACATGGCGCTGACGCGGTCCGACGACCGGCCGCACGCCGGCGTGGCGGTCGAGGAGTGGGTGTTCGCGGCGTGGACCGCCGATGCGACGATCGGATTGCTGTCGGGTCATCGGCTGCTCGGTCCGCTGGCGTGGTACTGGGCCTGCCTGGCCACCGAGGGTCAACCGCTGCTCCACGTCGCCGAGTGGGACGTGCCGGTACGCGCCGATCCGCTCCTCGTCAAGGCCCACGCGCTCTGGGCGGAGCACATCTGTGACGAGCCGATGGAGCAGTGGACGATCGGCAACGAGACCTACGCCGCGGCGCTCGACGATCCGGCCGAGGGGCTCGGACGCGCCTACGGGATCCCGACCCCGATCGCGTTCGACGTCGAGTGGTACGCGGCCGGCAGCCCGGAGCCGATCGACGACGGGTACGCGCAGCGCGGGGTCGCGCACGGGGCGATCGACGTTGCGGGCAGGGACCGGCTCGAGCTCGTCGAGGTCGAAGCGCAGCGGTGGCACCGCTGGACGAACGAACCCGGCGGCTTCGGGCCGGTCGTGCTGCCGACGGTGGTCGCCCACACGAACGTGCGGGCGCCGTTCGCGTTTCCCGATGGCAGCACGACCGACCTCGTGCTCACCCCGGATGGTTGGCGCGAGCGAGATCCTCGGCGTCGTTGACCTTGTCGCTGACCTGGTCGGGCGCCCCCGCCGCGGCTGCACCGGGGCTGACTGGTCGCCGACGCCGTGGCTTCGCCACGATCCACGCGATCGCGAGGACGAGCGCCGCGAGGAGCAGGAACGGGGCGAGGATCGCGAGCACGAACCCGACCGCGAACAGCACGCCGAGGAACGCGTCCCACCCCGACCGGAACGCGTCGCCGATGCCGTCGGTGTCGTCGTCCACCGGGTCCGGCGCTGCCGTCGCCGGGTAGACGTCGATCGTCAGCGTCGACAGCGCGACCCGTTCCGTGACGTTGGCCTGCGTCGCGAGCAGCCGCTCGAGGTCGGTCTGGCGGCGCGTCAGCTCACCCTCGAGATCGACCATCTGACGGAGATCGGTCGCGGCCTCGAGGAAGTCGCGCACCCGATCGACGCTCTCCTCGGCGTTGCGGATGCGCACCGTGAGGTCGACGAGCTGGTCGGTCACGTCCTGTGCCTGCTGGTTGGTCGACAACACGGTGCCGAGCTGGTCGAGCCCGGTCAGCATCGCGCCGAGCTCGGCCGGTGGAACCTTGACCGTCAGCGTGGCGCGGCCGGTTGCGGCCTCGTCGTCGTTGTCACCCTCGCTGTCGTCGCGGTAGTCGATATCGGACGCGAACACCGCACCGCCGTGCGACGCTGCGGCGCGCATGATCCCCTGCACCGTGCGTCGCAGATCTTCGCTCGTCATCGTCACCTGCATCTCGATCGCGATGTCACGACCGAGTGTCGTGAGGTCGGTGCCGGCGAGCTCGGCGTTGCCAATGGAGCCGGCGCCCGGGTCCCCCGAAGCGACCGTGTTGGACGGTGCGTCGGTCGTCGGCGCCTCGCCACCGGTCAGCACCTCGTCACCGATGCCCGACGGCGACGCGGTCTGGTCCGTCGCATCGCTCGTCGCAGACTCGTCGTCGTCGTTGTCGCCGCAGCCGGTGAACACCAGCACCATGACGGAGCCGAGTGCCATCGCTCGGACCCCGGCGCGGCGCCATGGTGGATGACCCGGTGGATGATCCGGTGATTGGACGATGGATGTGTCGTGTGTGATTGGTCTCCCCATGGCACTTCGACGTGCCGCGAACTCCATCGGTTCCCGTGCCACACTCGATTTCGCCGTGCGCTATCAACGCGACATCCTCGACGAGTACGCGGAATCGAAGAAGCCGACCCGTTACCCGTCGGTCGAGGTCGCCGTCGGCCTGGTCGTCGAGGACCGGGCGAGCGGATTCTGCGGCGACGTCGTGCGGTGGAACGCCGAGGCGGTGACGCTGCGCGACCGTCACCAACTCCTCCGCCACTTCACCTGGAAGCCCGGCGGCTTCCTGCTGGATGGTCGGCCGGTCACCCTGATTCGCCCGGCCTCGCACCCGGCCGTCCGCCAGACGATCACCGCCTCCGGTTCGATCGCCGGCGATGTCGCAGTCGCCAAGGTCGCCGCCGCGAACCGGATCTGGGTCGAGGGCCGCCACGACGCCGAGTTGGTCGAACACGTGTGGGGCGACGACCTACGTGAGTTGGGCGTGGTCGTCGAACCGATGCACGGCGCCGACGACCTGGTCGATCGGGTCGCCGGCTTCGGTCCCGGCCCAGGGCGGCGGCTCGGGGTCCTGCTCGACCACCTCGTCGCCGGATCGAAGGAGTCACGCCTCGCGGCTGCCGTCCGCAACGATCACGTGCTGGTCGCCGGTCATCCGTTCGTCGACGTGTGGGCCGGCATCCAGCCCCGCGTGCTCGGCCTCGCCGAGTGGCCCGACGTCCCTCCGGGCGTGCCGTGGAAGGACGGGATGTGCCGTGCGCTCGGCGTCGACCTCGACGGCTTCTGGCCCCACCTGCGCAATCGCGTGCATACCTATGCCGACCTGCGCCCCGAGCTCGTCGGCGCCGTCGAGCGCCTGATCGACTTCGTCAGCTGAACTCCGCCCGAAAACGCCGAACTGTCTGCTTCAGACGAGGCGTTGCGCCGAATGAAGCAGACAGTTTCGGTGGGTGGTGGACACGGACGGTCGTCCCACACCCGATCTTGCCCCCGATTCGGAGGCGTGATGGTCAGTCGAGTCCGGGGACGTCGACGACGATGAGCTCATTGTCGTCGGCGAAGGCCGGGTTGCGCCCCGTATTTGGGAGGTTGTTGTCGCAACCGACCACGATGCGGTCGTTCCCGATGGGGTGGATCGCCTCGACCGACTCGCACATCACCCAGAACGGATCGCCGAGCCCGAGGTCGCCCGGATGGATCTCGGGCAACGAGACCAGGTTCGGGTCAGCGATCTGGGTGAGGTCGACGGCCGCGTTCTTCTCGACGAAGCCGGCGGCGTCGACGTCGCGCAGGTCGATCACGTAGACCGTGCGGAACAGGGCCGTCAGCCCCCGGCCGCCATCGCGCTCGATCACCACGAAGCGGTTGCGGTCGAGGGCGGCCATGTCGGCGACGAGATGGGCGGTGTTCTCGACGTGGTACTGCCACGTGCGACCGGTGAACGCTTCGTCTTCGGTGCTGAACTCGAAGATGATCCGGCGCAGCTGGTCGGGGTCGGCGACCGTTGCGCCCTCGAGCGTCGGGTACAGGAACTTGCCGTTCGGCGAGATCGCCATCGCCTCCAGTCCACGGCTGTTGGGCTGGGTCGCCGCCTCGCCGCCGAGGAACGGGTTGTTCGGCGACTTGAGCCCGTCAGGCATCGGGAACGGTGGGTCGAGCAGCCGACCCTTGGAGTCGAAGTGGAGGATCCACGGCCCGAACTCGTCGCCCATCCAGAAGTCGCCGTTGCGGCCCCGCTGCAGCGATTCGGGGTCGATGTCGCCACCGGTCAGCAACCGGCCCGGCTGGCCCTCGTTGACGATCGGGAAGCCGATCACGCCGAACGGGTCGCGGAACTCGATGAAGCGGCCGACGTGGACCGCGCCCGATCCTCCCGACGACGTCTTGTAGGCAGGACGGATGTAGTAGGCGCGGATGAGGAAGTCGCGTGAGGTGGCCTTGGCGCCGTAGCCGTTGTCGGGCATCGCCAGGATCTCGCCGGACCGGCGCCCCTCGACGATCGCCGAGAACCCCTCGACCGGCTGCGATGGGCGCGGGAACGTGATCCCGTTCGCCGACGGGATGAGAGCGCCCGACGGCGGTCCTTCGGCGAGCGCCTCCGCTGGGAGGACCGCCCGCCCGATGAGTCGCGGCTCGTGCCCCTGACCGCTTCCTCTGTCGTTGGATTCTTGGGTGTCGTTGGATTCTTGGGTGTCGTTGGATTCTTGGGTGTCGTTGGCGAGCGCGGGGAACCCGGGGATTGCCGGGAGCGACGCCAACACGGTGAGCGCCACGACGTCGCGGATGAAGATGAACTTGGATCGCATTTCGGTGTCCTCTCTGTGTTGTGTTGAGCCGATCCACAACTGCGTGTGGTCAGCCCGCCACCGGGCATCGTGAACGTCCCGGCGTCCCGCACACATCGGGCGCCGGTCCCGACCCGCGCCCGGCCCGATCCCGGGACGGTCCGGGACGCCGCCCGGGCACCGGTCGGGACTCCGGTACCATCCGCCCGGGACCCCGGCCCGCGTACGATCAGGGCAGGACCGGAGGAGTGCGGATGGAGCAGTTCGACCACAGGTCGACATCGATGCCCGCCGACCGCAGCCGCGTCTGGGTGCCCTGCGCCGCCGCCGTCGTCGCCGTCACCGCGGGCGGCATCGTGTTGCTCGGGTTCCGTGTCGCGAACCGGGGCGTCGAGCCGGCCGGCCAGAACTGGTGGCTCGTGACATGGTTCTGCGTTGCCCTCGCCTACACGGTGGTCGGGACGGCGCTCGTCGTCCGATCGTCGCGGCGCAACCTCGGCGTGTGCTTCCTCGTCGTCGGTGGTGCCGCCGTCGTGACCGCGATCGCCACCCAGTACCGGGGCTACGGCTCGACCGAGGATCGCCATCCGCACCTTCCGGCGTTTGCCGAGGCGGCGACGTGGGCGCGCCCGTTCGGGGAGGCCGTTCTCGTGGGGCTCGTGACGTGGGAACTACTGCCGCTCGCCTGGCGCGCCGATCGGCGCAGCCGCTACGTCCGTGCCGTTGCCCTGACCGGCGTCGGCCTCGTCACCGCGGCGCGCCTGACGGACGCCTGGCCGCGGCGATGGGGCACCAACCCGCTGGAGGTGACGGCGGGCGCCGCGCTCGATGCGGTCAACACGGCTGACGTCGTCGGCACCTGGTTGGTCGCGATCGTCGGCGCCGCCGGCGTGGCGCTCCTTGGCCGGCATTGGTTGCGCGAACGGCGTCCGGACGGCGACCCGATCAACGGCTGGCTGTTCGCCGGCGCGGCCGCGGCATGGCTGGCAATCGTCCCGTCGAGCCTCGACATCGTCGACTGGCGGCTCCCCGGTCGCGACGTCGTGTCGCCGCTCTTGCTGTTGGCGACGGTGCCGTTGCTCGTCGCCGGGGCGACGGTCGAGGCCCTCCGGCGGTCATCGTCGCCGAGTCTCGAGCAGACGTCACATCGCGTCCTCGAGTGGGTGCTGCTCGCGGCCGGGATCGCCGTCGTCTACACCGGGCTCGTCGGCGGGCTCGGGAGCATGTTCGGCGAGACCGGTCCGACCTGGTTCCTCGTCGCCGCGACCGGTGCGATCGCGCTGATCGCCGAGCCCGCCCGGCATCGGACCCAGCGCCTCGTCGACCACCTGGTCTACGGCGCACGGGACGACCCGTTGGGTGTCGTCCAACGGGTCGTCGACCACGTCGGTGCCGACACCGGCGACGACCTGCTGCCGGCGCTCGTGAACAGTCTCGAGCGGGAGTTGCGTCTCGACGCGGTCGCCATCGACCTCGTGGCACCCGGCGGCTGGCAGCGTGTCGCCTCGGTCGGGCCACACACGGTGAAGCAGCGCGAGGTGCTGTTGCGCAACCGCGACGAGGTCGTCGGTCGCCTGGTCGTCGGGTGGACCGAGGGTCCATCGATCCGTCCCCGCGATCGCCAGATCCTCGACCAGCTCGCCGGCCCGCTCGGGCTCGCCGTGAGCTGGGTACGACTCGCCGCCGATCTGCGTCGTTCGAGCGTCGCCGTCGTGTCGGCACGCGAGGAGGAGCGGCGCCGGCTGCGGCGTGACCTCCACGACGGCCTCGGCCCGGCGCTGACAGGTGTATCGCTCGGGATGCGGACGGCGATGCGCCAGCTCGACCGTTCGATCGATGCGGGCGGCCACCCTCCGCCGCGCGAGCTCCTCGGGCGGCTCGCCGACGAGATCGACTCGGTCGTCGTCGAGCTCAAGCGCATCGTGCGCGACTTGCGGCCCACCGCGCTCGACCAGCTCGGTCTCGTCGGTGCGCTCGCCGAGTTCACGCGCAAGTTCGACGGCGACCTCGAGATCCACCTCTCGCTGCCGACCGACGGAGACTCGCTGCCTGCGGCCGTCGAGGTCGCCGTCTACCGCATCGTGACCGAGGCCGTCACCAACGTGGTGCGTCACGCCAAGGCGGCAAGTTGCTGGTTGACGATGGTCACCGGGGCGACGGTCGAGATCGACGTGATCGACGACGGAGTCGGCATCGGCCCGCACGCATCCGACGGGGTCGGGCTGACGGCGATGCGCGAGCGCGCCAGCGAGCTCGGCGGTGCCGTCCGGTTCCTGGCCAACACGCCGTGCGGCACCCACGTCCACGTCCAGCTCCCGGCGGCGTTGCCGTGAAGCCGTTGCGGGTCGCGATCGTCGACGATCATCCGATGTTCCGGATGGGCCTCGCCGTGGCGATCGGCGAGATGGACGGCATCGAGCTCGTCGGCGAGGCCGAGAGCGCCGACCAGGTCGAAACGCTCGTCACGTCGACGGCGCCAGACCTGGTGCTGCTCGACGTCCGGCTCGGCGCGGCATCAGGCCTCGAGGTCAACCGGTGGCTCGCCGAGCACCATCCGTCGGTGAAGGTGATCATGCTGACGATGTCGGAGGATCACGACACCGCGCTCACCGCGCTGCGCGACGGTGCGTTCGGCTATCTCGTCAAGGGAGCCGGGCCCGAACGGGTGGAACACGCGTTGCGCGTCGCCGCGGCCGGCGACGTCGTCCTCGATCACGACCTGGCGCAGGCCGTCAGCGAGCTCGCCCGGATGCGCAACCGACCCTCCAATCGACCGTTTCCCGAGCTCACCTCCCGCGAGTTCAGCATCCTCGAGCTCGTTGCGGAAGGGCTCGACAACCAGGCCATCGCCAAGCGGCTGGTGCTCAGCCCGAAGACCGTCCGCAACCACGTCTCGAACGTGATGACCAAGATCCAAGCCATCGATCGACCGCACGCGATCGTGTTGAGCCGGCGGCTGGGGCTCGGTGAGCCGGGCGCTCAGTGATCGCGCCGATCTGTAATGCCGATCGATGATTTCGAAGCGTGAGCTGGTCGGGAGATAGCTTCAACGGTATGGCGCAGATGCTCAGCCGTGGCCCGGTCTCCGGGACCGCAGCCGGGCCGCGACGTAAGCGCAAGTGGTTCTTGCTCGACCTCTACTCGACCGCGGTCGGCAAGAAGTACGTGATGGCGATCACCGGCATCATCGGGATCGGCTTCGTGGTCTTCCACATGGTCGGCAACCTGAAGATGTACCTCGGCCTCATCAACCACGACGGTGAGCGCGTCTACGACGTCGACGTCTACGGCGAGTTCCTGCGCGACCTCCTCGTGCCGATCCTTCCTCGCACCTACTTCTTGTGGATCATGCGGCTCGTGCTGATCGGCGCGGTCATCCTGCACGTGCACGCCGCCTACACGCTCACGATCCTCAACCGCCGCGCCCGTCCGGTGAAGTACCAGTCGGCGCGCGACTACCAGGTCGCCAACTTCGCCAGCCGCACGATGCGTTGGACCGGGATCATCGTGCTGCTGTTCCTGTTCTGGCACCTCGCCGACTTCACATGGGGCTGGTTCAACCCCGACTACGCCCGCGGCGAGGTGTACCGCAACGTCGACGCCAGCCTCTCGCGGGTGCCGGTGTCGGTGCTCTACATCGTCGCCAACATCGCCCTCGGCATCCACCTGTTCCACGGCACGTGGAGCCTGTTCCAGTCGATGGGTTGGAACAACCCGCGGTTCAACGAATGGCGACGCGGTCTGGCAGCCGGCTTGGCGACGATCATCGTGGTCGGCAACGTGTCGTTCCCGATCGCCGTGCTGGCAGGCATCATCGAGCACCCCGCCGTGTGATGAGGAGATCGACATGAGCATCGACACGGCAGTGGACACGGGACTCGGAACGCCGGGCTCGCTGAAGCTCGACGCCAAGGTCCCCGACGGCCCGCTCGCCGAGAAGTGGGACACCTTCAAAGAGAACGAGAAGTTGGTCAACCCGGCCAACAAGCGGAAGTTCAAGATCATCGTCGTCGGCACCGGCCTCGCCGGTGCGTCGGCGGCCGCCACGCTCGCCGAGCTCGGTTACCAGGTCGAGGCGTTCACGTTCCACGACTCGCCGCGGCGGGCCCACTCGATCGCCGCCCAGGGCGGCATCAACGCGGCGAAGAACTACAAGGGCGACGGCGACTCGATCCATCGGCTGTTCTACGACACCATCAAGGGCGGCGACTTCCGGAGTCGCGAGGCCAACGTGCACCGCCTTGCGCAGTTGTCGGTCGACATCATCGATCAGATGGTCGCCCAGGGTGTGCCGTTCGCCCGCGAGTACGGTGGCCTGCTCGACAACCGCAGCTTCGGTGGAGCCCAGGTCAGCCGCACGTTCTACGCCAGGGGCCAGACCGGACAGCAGCTGTTGCTCGGCGCGTATCAGCAACTCGCACGGCAGGTCGGACTCGGCAACGTCAAGCTCTGGACCCGCGTCGAGATGCTCGACGTCGTCGTGATCGACGGACGCTGCGCGGGAATCGTCACGCGCGACCTGCTGACCGGCGAGATCGTGTCGCATGCCGGACACGCCGTGGTACTCGCCACCGGCGGCTATGGCAACGCGTTCTTCCTGTCGACCAACGCGATGGCCTGCAACACGAGCGCGATCTGGCGCGCGCATCGCAAGGGTGCCTACTTCGCCAACCCGTGCTACACGCAGATCCACCCGACCTGCATCCCCCAGTCCGACGACTTCCAGTCGAAGCTGACCTTGATGTCGGAGTCGTTGCGCAACGACGGCCGGGTGTGGGTGCCGTTGAATGCCGACGAGGCGCGGCCTGCGCACGAGATCCCCGAGCACGAGCGCGACTACATCCTCGAACGCCTCTACCCGAGCTACGGCAACCTCGCCCCGCGCGACATCGCGTCGCGCGCAGCTAAACGCGCGGTCGACTCCGGTCACGGCGTCGGGCCGTTGAAGAACGGGGTGTACCTCGACTTCTCCGAGGCCATCGGCCGGCTCGGCAGGGAGGTTGTCCGGGAGCGGTACGGGAACCTGTTCGAGATGTACGAGCGGATCACCAGCGAGAACCCGTACGGCACACCCATGCGGATCTATCCCGCCTCGCACTACACGATGGGTGGGCTGTGGGTCGACTACGAGCTGATGACGACGATTCCCGGCCTCTACTGCGCGGGTGAGGCCAACTTCTCCGACCACGGTGCCAACCGACTCGGTGCATCGGCGCTGATGCAGGGGCTCGCCGACGGGTACTTCGTGTTGCCCTACACGATCTCGAACTATCTCGCCGAGTGGCTCAACAAGCCGATCCCGGGCACCGACCACGAGGAGTTCCGGCGCACCGAGCTGGCCGCCGGCGACCGTTTCCGGCGCTTCTTGTCGATCGGCGGCACCCGCTCGCCCGACTACTTCCACCGTGAGCTCGGCAAGATCATCTGGGACTACTGCGGGATGGAGCGCACCGCCGAGGGCCTCGAGAAGGCGCAGTCGGAGATTCCTGCCCTCTACGACGAGTTCTCGAAGGACCTTCGCGTCACCGGCGACGGCGAGAGCGTCAACCAGACGCTCGAGAAGGCCGGGCGGGTCGAAGACTTCTTCGAGCTCGGCATGTTGATGTGTCGCGACGCGCTCGACCGCGAGGAGAGCTGTGGCGGTCATTTCCGCGTCGAACACCAATCCGAGGATGGGGAAGCCCGGCGCGACGACGAGAACTTCGCCCACGTCGCCGCTTGGGAGTGGACCGGCGACCCCGGAAAGCCGATCCGCAACGTCGAACCGCTCACCTACGAGGTCGTGCACTTGCAGACCCGGAGTTACAAGTGAGTCACCTGGCGAACCTCACCCTGCGGATCTGGCGACAGTCGGGTCCCGCCGATGACGGGCGATTCGAGGACTACTCGATCGCCGAGATCAGCGAGGAGGCGTCGTTCCTCGAGTTGCTCGACATCCTCAACGAGCGCCTGATCGGAGAGGGCAAGGACGCGATCGTGTTCGACCACGACTGCCGTGAGGGGATCTGCGGATCGTGCTCGCTGATGATCGACGGCCAGGCGCACGGACCCCAACTCGGCACGGCCACATGTCAACTCCACATGCGCAAGTTCGAGAGCGGGGTGACGATCACGGTCGAGCCGTGGCGTGCCAGCGCGTTCCCGGTCATCAAGGACCTGATGGTCGATCGGGCACCGCTCGATCGCATCGTCGAGGCCGGCGGCTTCATCACCGCCGAGACCGGCGGGGCGCCCGATGCCAACTTGATCCTCGTCCCCAAGCCGGTCGCCGAGGCAGCGATGGACGCGGCCGAGTGCATCGGCTGCGGCGCGTGTGTCGCGGCCTGTCCGAACGGCGCCGCCAACCTGTTCACCGGCGCCAAACTCACCCACCTCAACGTGCTCCCGCAGGGTCAGGCCGAGCGCCTCGGCCGTACCGAGGCGATGGTCGAGAAGATGGAGGAGTACTTCGGGTCCTGCACGAACCACGGCGAGTGTGAGGCGGCCTGCCCGAAGAGCATCTCGATCGACGTCATCGCCGTGATGAACGCCGACTACCTGAAGGCGAAGTTCAAGAACCGCCGTCTGCTGGCGCGCACGTAGCTGCGCCGGACGCGCTCGGTGTCCGGGATTCCGGTCGATCGTCGGGTGAGCGATTCGCGAGACTGGAGCTGTGCGTCCCTTCATGCCCGCACCCCCCTCTCCACCATCCGTTCCCCGATCTCGTCAGCGGGGGAGGTGGGCGATTGTGTTCGTCACCGCGGCCGCACTGCTCGCCGCGTGCGGTGACGACGACGAGAACGGCGACGCCGGCACCGACGTCGACCCGGCGACGGCGACGCTCGTGTACCGGTTCAACGATGCCTCGGTCCCGCCCGAGTACCACCGCAGCTACACCCTGACGGCCGACTCCGAATCGGCCCACCTGGTGGTCGACTCGTACGGCGACGTGCTCCATGACGTCACCGAGCCGAACGACGCCGATCGGTGGCAGCGCGTGCTCGACGCATCGGAGGCGTTGTCGAACGACACCGACGTCACCACGGAGGCATGCGCCGGCGGTACCTCCGAGGAGTTACAGGTGTTGGATGGGCAGGACCAGGCGGTGATCGACGTGTTCGTCGACCATTGCGGCTCGCCTGAGGGACCCGACCTCGACGGGGTGGTCGCCGAGGTTCTCGCGTTGTTCGATCTCGATGCGCTGCTGGCGACCGAGTGACCGCGAACCGAGCCGACACGTCTGAGTAATCTCGAAACCGGGGGTGAACGATGCTCTTCGCGAGCTACAGCAGAGCCGACCGTGAGACGATCCGTCCGTTGCTCGACGACGTGGAGGCGCTTGGCTACGACGTCTGGTTGGACGAGCAGTTGTCGGGCGGTCAGGTCTGGTGGGACGAGATCCTGGCCAAGATCCGCGGATGCGATGCGTTCTTGTTCATCGTCACGCCCTCCTCGGTCGATTCCGAGGCCTGCCTCCTCGAGCTCGAGTACGCAAACGCGCTGAACCGGGCCGTCATCCCGGTGGAGCTCACCGACACCGACCCCTACGTCGTTCCGACGACGTTGTCGAAGCATCAGATCGTGAGCTACGGGGCGGGCGGCAAGTCCGCCATGATCGCGGTGTCGCGCGCGTTGAGCAAGGTCGACCCTGCACGCCCGCTGCCGGATCCCGAGCCGGCCCCACCGCCACTGCCCGGCTCCTACTTCACGACGCTGCGCGACGAGGTCACCGGCCGCGACACGTTGACGCTCGAACAACAGCTCGGTGTACTCCACCGGCTGCGCCTGAAGAGCGACGACGACACCGCTCGGACCGAGGTCCGCCAGCTGCTGCGCACGTTCCGCGGGCGCGACGACCTCTACGCGTCGGTCGCCGAGCAGATCGATGCACTCCGAGACGCGTTGCGACCGGCGTCGGTGTCCACCGCCAAGCCCGCAACACGGAGCGATCGAAACCCGTTCCGTTCCCCGGTCGCGATGATCGATTGGCTGGTCATCATCCTGGGCGCCTTGGCACTGCTCGCCGGAGTGGTCGCGTTGTTCGGCTCGTTGTACTCCGACGAAGACGGTCCGATCGGCTGGGGCGCGCGGGGTGACCTCGTCCGTCGCTGGCAACTCGTCGCCGTGCTCGTCGTCTTCGCCGCGCTGGTCGTGGTGAACCTGGCCGGGACACCGCTGGTCCGCAAGGTGTCGAGCCTGCTCGTCCTCGGCGTCGCCCTGACCAGCCTCGTCTGGTGGTGGTGGGGAGCGGTGTCCGACCTCCTCGCCCAGACGTACATCAGCGTCGGCACGATCAACCTCGACGGTGGGCTGATCTTCACCGGGATCTCGCTGGGACTACAGATCGCGGTCGGACTCCTGATGTTCACGGCGGCGTTCCCCCTGGCAGCCGAACGATCGGCCGCCACTCGGACGCCCTGAAATCCGAACGGGGCGCGGCGGGCCCACACTCTCCACGACGGCATCGCATGACGCGTGCCGTGGCGGGGGCTCGACCGAAATCGATCGACAGATGCCACCGACAGGCGTACCGTCGACGTCGTGACCTCCAGGCGACGGAGGCGATGTCGGCCGCGACGGATCGGGGCCGGCATCGTCGCGTGAGACCTGGACGCGACTCGGCGGCCGTTGTTGCCGGATGTGTCAGGGAATAAAGGTCTGGATCGTGGCGGCGAGCTCGAGCGGCATGTCGCCTTGGATGCTGTGACCAGCCTCGTCGAAGTGCACGACCTGGGCCGATGGCAGGCGGCGCAGCAGCTCGGCCTCGTCGTCGTCACCCAGCACCGAGTCGGGACGCATTCCTCGGGCGAGGAGCAGCGGGACCTGGATGCGTCCGAGGGTGTCCAACAGATCCTCGGACACCGCGCCCGCGGCGGGGACGTCCGGCATCGACTGGTCCTGCTCGGCCGCGCCGAGTCGCCAGCGTGAGTGACGCCACACCCAGCTTCCGTCGTCGAGCTGCACGGCGTTGTGCAGGATGCCCCGCCGCAGCGACGAGATGCTCCGCATCGGATTGAACTCCATCGTCCTGGTCAACAGGTCGTCGAAGCGCCCGAACGTGGCCGGACCGTTCACGAAGTCGACGATGTGGCGGGCGCGCTCGGCCTTGAGCCCGGGCAGCACGTCGACGAGCAGCACCTTGCGCACGACATCTGGCGCCGCCTCGGTCAGGGCGATGGCGGTGAGTCCGCCGTACGACATCCCGACCACCCCGCTGGCATGAGGTGCCAGCGCTCGGACGACCACCGCGACGTCGTCGGCGGCACCCCTCGGTGAGCGGTCGGCGCGCTGCCTCTCACCGGGGCCGTCGGAGTGTCCGTGACCGGGGAGGTCGATCGCGATCAGCGGCCGTGGGCGCAGGGCCATGGCGACGGTGTCCCAGGTGTGGGCGTTCTGCGATCCGCCGTGGAGCAACACCACTTCGGGCTCTCCCACCCCCCAGACCAGTGCGCTCAGACGCCGCCCTGGCTCGACCTCGACGTGCTCGCGTCGGACCGTCGGCGGCCTGTCGAACGGCAGGCCGTACTCGGCCGCGTTCTCGTGGAACAGACCGAACTCGTCGTACTCCACCCGCTCCGGCGAGCTCATGGGCCGAGCACCGCGAGCATCGCCGCCGTGTCGATGGCGAAGTGGGCGGCAACGACCTTGCCGTCGCGGATCGTCCAGCGGTGCACTTCCGGGATGTCGAACGTCGTTCCGGTGGCGCGCGCAGTCCCGCGCGTGCGTCCGAACTGGATCACCTCATCGTCAGCTGCGTAGAGCGCTTCTGTGGTCACGGCCGAGTCGATCGCGGTGGTCAGGGCGAGTCCGAACGCGGTGAATCCATCGTGACCGACATGGCGACCACCCCACGGGAGCGCCGGATCCTGGGTGATGACGCACTCCGGATCGAGGAGCTCGAACACCCGCGTAACGTCGCGCGCCGCGAACGCTTCATAGACGGCGCGCACGATGTCGACGTCTGCGTCATTGGTCATCGCTCCTCCTCGGATCGTCGAGTCCCGTCACCCTCTCGGCCACCCGGTCATGATGTCAGAGCTCGATCGGGCCGGCCTCGTCGACGTCGATGCTGCCCGTGACGATGATCGTGTGGTCCTCTTCAGGATCGACGCAGCGCCGCCGCGGCGGCAGTGAACGTCTCGTCGGTCAACCACGGTCGGGCGAGCGGATCACGTCCGCCGAGCGCAGCACGCGTGGCCATGATCGCCGGCCTGCGGAGCTGGGCCTTGATCCGCGCGTAGCCGATCGGGGGTTTGTGATCGCGAGCGGCCGCGAGCGCGGTCGCGAGGAGGACGGCCGCCGGTACGACGCGATCGAACACACCGAGCTCGACGCACGTCTGCGGCCCGATCAGTTCGCCACCGAGCACGAGCCGCCGGGCGGCGGGCGGGGAGAGCTCGTGGCGTACCACTTCGATCGCGCCGACCGGATATGGCACGCCGACGCGGACCTCGGCGAGTCCGACCTTGAGGTCGACGTCTGCGACGAGGCGAACGTCGCAGCACAGTGCGAGCACCAGCCCACCCGCGATCGCATGGCCGTTGACTGCGCCGACCACGAGTCGCGGGCACGAGTACACGGCGAGGAAGGCCCGGTTCAGGGCCTCGATCAACTGCTCCTGGTGATCGGGCGAGCTGTGCTGGATGGCCTTGAGATCGAGACCGGCGCTGAACGATCGACCCTCGCCGGTGATGACGACGGCGTCGACGCCGACGTCGTCCGCGAGCCGATCGAAGACATCGGCGAGCTCGTTCAGGCTCGCCGCGTCCATCGCGTTGGCGGGAGGATGGGCGAGCGTCACGACGGCCACCATCTCGTCGTGTTCCACGCGCGTCGACACCACGCCGGCCATTCTGACCGACCGGCGAGACCACCATTGGCGTGGACGTGCATCAGACTGGACGTGCATCAGAATGGACGTGCATCAGAATGGAGGAATGGACCGTGACGACGTGATGACGTGGGTTGCCCGCTACGAAGACGCGTGGCGTGCTGGCGATCTCGACGCCGTCGGCGAGATCTTCAGCGCGGGCGCCCGATACAAGTCGTCGCCGTACGAGGATCCGATGGTCGGGCACGCCGCGATCAGGGCGTTCTGGATCGACGACGAAGATGACGTGTTCACGATGACCGCGTCGCCCGTCGCGGTCGACGGTCGAGATGCCGTGGTGCACGTCGAAGTGCGATACGGGGAACCGGTTCGACAGGAGTACCGGGACCTCTGGGTCCTTCGATTCGACGAGGACGGCCGGGTCGAGGCCTTCGAGGAGTGGGCCTACTGGCCGGACAAGCCGTTCGCCCCCGGTCCGAGTGACTCGTAGCCGCGCTGGACGGCGTGTGCCAGCGACTCGACGGGGAACGGCCAGCGATCGCCGGCCTCGTCGAGTGCATCGGCGGCGGCGACTCCCGCGGTGTGCAACTCGCGGATGAGCGCGGCCACGATCGTCAACGCCTCTGCCTGCTGCGCAACGCCCCATGCCGTCATCGCATCTCCGTGGCCCGGCACGAACGTCGACGCACCCACACGCAGCAATGCGTCCGCGGTCGTCGGCCAGTGCAATGGGAAGCTGTCGTCACCGTACGCGGGCGGACCCGACTCCTCGATGAGATCACCGGCGAAGACGACGTCGACGTCGGCCACCGTGACGACGAGGTCGTTCCCCGTGTGCCCACGACCGAGATGCGACAACTCGACACCGCGGTCACCGAGGTCGAGCACCACGCTGTCGGTGACGAGGTGATCCGGCGGTGTCAACGACACGCGGTCGTACTCGTCGCCGGCCTCTTCGCCGTAGAAGTCCCGCAGCGACGATCGGAGCTCAGCCTCGTTGTCGAGCAGCATGCCCGGGACGTCGGCATGGCCCCACAGCTCCAGATCGGCCGACACGTCAGCCCCCAGTGAGTTCTCGCCGCGGGCACGTTCGACGAATCGTTGGTTGCCGAAGACGTGGTCGAAATGCCAGTGGCTGTTGACGACCCAACGGACGGGGCGACCGAACGCCCTCAGGTCATCGAGCAGTTCGTCCGCCTGGCGAAGATCAGCGCGCGTGTCGACGACGAGCAACGAGTCGCTGCCCCGCACGACCCCGATGTTCAGATCGAACTGTCGATATCGACGCCGGAAGCAACCATCACCGACCTCGTCCCACAGCACGACGAGGATTCTCGCACCGGCGGGCGATCGACGAGGCGACACCGAGAGCGATCGGAATGTCGCATCAACGCACGGTGACGGCGGTCGAGTATCTGTTCCGCGCTTTGATGTCGCCGGCCGTGAGAGTCAGCTCGATCGTCAGGGCGCCGAGCGTGTCGGGGATGCTGAGCTCGATCGAGCCCACCTTCACGCATTCGTCGGCCGGCACCGCGCCGCCGAATCGCCACCGGCGCTCGCCTCCGCCCCAGCGGGCGACGACGTCGACGACTGCCGGGTCGACGTCGGTGTGGAGGTCGTTGACGGCGTGGACGTCGAGACGCAGATCGTCGCCGGGGGCGACGAAGTCGGGCGGCCGGTCGGCGATCACGACCACCGCGGCACACGCTCGCTTCACGACTTCGAAGGCGAGCTTGGGGACGCGCTCGTGGTCGAGCACACTGAACGACACCACCGGGCCCGGATCGTTGAGCGAGAACAGGGCGAAGCCTCCGGCCGGGCGGTACTTGAGCCGTCGGATCAGCTCGATGTGATGGCGCAAGAGCTCGGCTTGGTACACCTGTGTGGCGTGGCGCCACTCGTCGAACGTGGCGAACTTTTCGGGCGGCACACGGAGGTCGAACACCCACTTCTGCAGTCCGTGCCGTTCGCCGAGCATCTCCCAGTCGAGCTCGGGCCACTGGGCCGGATCGATGAAGTCGGCGCTCTCCGGCACCGATTGCGCTCCGAACTCCGACAGGAATCGGAACAGGCGCGGGATCTGGGCCGCCAAGCGGTCGAGGTCGCGGACATCACCGTGGTACCAGCCGAAGTAGAAGTGGCTATCGGTGCCGTCGAGCTGGGGGAGGTGGGGGAGCACTCCGGAATGGGGGATGCACGGCCGGGTCGGATCGGATCTCTCGAACGACCGCTTCACCCAGCGATCGAGGATCGTCTTGTTCCACGACGGCAATTGGTGTGCGGCGAGGTACCGCAGCCGACTCCGGGCGCTGTCGCCTTCGATGCCGATCGCCACCGCCGCCGGGTCGTTGTGGGCGGTCCACGACACGATCGACGGATGGTGGCCGAGCTGGTCGACGGCTGCGCGTGCCTGGTCGACGGCCTGGGAACGCACGCTTCTCGCGTAGCCCCACAGCAGCGGGAAGTCCTGCATCAGCAGCATCCCGAGCTCGTCGGCCGCGTCGTAGAGCGGACGCGGCGCGATGTGGCCGTGGACGCGCAGCACGTCGAGACCGGCGTCGACCGCCAGCTCGATGTCGCGTCGCATCATCTCGGGTGTCGCATCGGCGAGCCCGGCTCGCGTCGGGAGCAGGTTGGCGCCCTTCAGGAACAGGCGCTCACCGTTGATCGAGCACCCCCAGTCGTTCCATGCCACCTCCCGCAGCCCGGTGCGGCGGCAGCGCCGGTCGCTCACCTCACCGTCGACCACCACCTCGATCGACATGTCCGTGAGCGGCTGGTCGCCGAGAGAACGCGGCCACCACAGGGCGGGGTTGTCGATGTCGAGGTTCCAGCTGACGTCGTTGTGCCCGCCCGCGAGCGATCGCTCGGACTCGGCGATCGGTCGGCCGCCGACGAGCGTGCGCACGCGCACCCGCCGCCGGTCGTCGCATTCGAGGCGGGCGTAGAAGAGCACATGTGCCCGCGTCGAATCGGCGTCGCGGCAGAGCACCCGGAACCGGTCGACGCGCACCGGACCGGTGTCGTAGAGGCGCACCGGCCGCCAGATGCCTCCGGGGTTCCAGTTGCGGTCGATGCCATCCCAGTGCTGGAACACGCCGGTGATGTTGCGTTTGTTGCGCACACCGGTCTGGGGTGTGCACGCCATCTCGACGGCGAGCACGTGTTCGTCGCCGAACCTCGACAGCGCCGTGATGTCGAACGTGTGCGGGATGAAGTAGCCCTCGGCGTCACCCAGGTAGGCGCCGTCGAGAAAGACGTCGGCCTGGTAGAAGATCCCGTCGAGCGTCACCCATCGGCGTCGGCCGGCGTCGGGTGCGGGCGCCGTGAACCGGTTGCGATAGAGCAGCGGGCCGTCGCTGGCCGCGAACTTGGGGTGGTTCCGCCAATGCCCCGGGACCTCGATCGCCTCCCACGCGCTGTCGTCGGTGTCGAGACCGATCGCCCCGCGTCGCAGATCGTCGTCGGCCTCGGTCGCACGCCAGATCCCCGAGAGCTCCACTGACCTCAGCGTACCGATGGCCACGATCTCGTGAAGTTTCGGCGCCGTCCGGACGGCGAAACTTCACGAGATGGCGGGTGGAGGTACGCGCGAGGGATCGGTGGCGGGCGCAGGGTAGGTTCGACGCGATGGGAGCTCGTGCAGCCACACTCGGGGACTTGAAGGCGTCGGGCTGGGTGTCGCGTCCGGTCAAAGAAGAGATTCGTTCGAACGCGGTCACCAAGATCGCCGCCGGGGAACCGATGTTCGAAGGCGTCGTCGGCTACGAGCACACGGTGATGCCGCAGCTCGAGAACGCGCTCCTCGCCGGCCACGACGTGATCTTTCTCGGCGAACGGGGACAGGCCAAGACCCGCATCATTCGCTCGCTCACCAACCTGCTCGACGAGTGGATGCCGATCATTGCCGGGAGCGAGATCAACGACGATCCGTACGGGCCGGTATCGAAGTACGCCCGCGACCTGGTGGCCGAGCACGGCGACGCGACCGCGATCGCGTGGGTCCACCGCGACGACCGCTTCGGCGAGAAGCTGGCCACGCCCGACACGTCGATCGCCGACCTGATCGGCGAGGTCGACCCGATCAAGGTGGCCGAAGGGCGATACCTGTCGGACGAGCTGACGCTGCACTACGGACTCGTGCCACGGACGAACCGCGGGATCTTCGCCATCAACGAGTTGCCCGACCTCGCCGAGCGCATCCAGGTCGGGATGCTGAACGTCCTCGAAGAGCGCGACGTGCAGGTCCGCGGCTACAAGATCCGGCTGCCGCTCGACCTGATGCTGGTCGCCTCCGCGAACCCCGAGGACTACACCAACCGCGGCCGCATCATCACCCCGTTGAAGGACCGCTTCGGGAGTCAGATCCGCACCCACTACCCGCTCGCGATCGACACCGAATACGCGATCATGCGCCAGGAAGCGCGGCCGCTCGACATCGCCGCGCCAGCCGACGACCCGTCAGGTCTCGGTGGGGCTCGCGTCCTGGTGCCCGAGTATCTCGGCCAGGTCATCGCCACGTTCAGCCACCTCGCCCGCGCCAGCAACCACGTCAACCAGCGCAGCGGTGTCAGCGTCCGACTCAGCGTCGCCAACTACGAGGCGCTCGCTGCGAACGCGCTGCGGCGCGGGCTGCGTTCCGGCGAACGCTCGGTCGTCGCCCGCGTCGACGATCTCGAGGCGCTCGCCGCCAGCTCGATCGGCAAGATCGAGATCGAGTCGCTCGAGGAGGGGCGCGAGGGCGCGATCTTCGAGAACCTCGTCAAGGGTGCCGTGCTCACGGTGTTCAAGGACCGGGTCGAGCCCGAGCAGACCCGCGACGTCGTGGCCGCCTTCGAGGAGGGTGCGATCGCCCACACCGGCGAGGACATCACGAGCACCCAGCTCGCCGGCCTCGTCGACACGGTGCCTGCGTTGCGGATCCCGGTGCTCCACCTCACCGGCGGCGACGAGTCGCCAGCCGCGGTCGCCGCCGCCGTCGAGTTCGTCCTCGAGGGACTTCACCTGTCGAAGCGCCTCAACAAGGACGCCTCCGGCAACCGGGCGACCTACCGCGGTCGCGTCTGATCTCGCCGGTCTCCTGCGCTTGGGTCGAGATGCCCAGCGTCCCACGCGGACGACGTCGACACAGGCGTCGGGTATCAGCCGAACCACACCGTGCCTGCCGCGGTCGGGCCGATGTCGCGGTCGACGAGGCCGAGGTGGTTCTCGCCGACGCTGACGGCCGGGCCGACGAACGCCACCTCGACGGCAATGCCGTCGGAGACCACGTCGTCAATCGCCAGCCGGAGCTGCTCGACGACGCGACCGTGCGAATCGGCGTCGAGCAGTGACGTCTCGAACGAGGCGATCGCCAAGGGGCGCTCGGGACCTTCCTCGGCCGCCATCCTCAGCAGCTCGCCAAACCGTTCCAACTCGCGCTCGGCGATCCGATCGTCGATCATCGTCGACCCTGTCGACATCGGTGCGAGCACGACGCCGACGACGTCGCACGACTGGTCGCCGCCGTCGAGCAACTGACGCTCGTCGGGCAACGCAAACGGTCGCACGACCCGACGCCCGCCGCGCAGTGCGATCCATGTGTCGCGCCATACGGGTCGAGCGTTGTCGACGCGGCCGACGAGTGGCACCCATCCCGCCGCGGTGTCGCCGAACTGCTCGGCGACCCGCTCGACCCAGCGCGGCCACCAGCGGCCGGCCGCGACGGTGTCGCCGAATCCGCCCTCGTCGTCGAACCATTTCGGGATCGATCCGTCGTACAACGTGAGCCACGGCTCCAAACCCAGCCGGAGTGAAGCGGTGAGCAGCGATCCGTACCACTCGACCCACTCGCCGTCGAGCTCGTTCGGTCGCGGTTGTAGCCGCGCCCAGTCGAGCGAGAACCGCACCGCCCGCACACCGAGCTCGGCGATGGCGTCGAGATCGTCGGCCCACCGGGACAGGAACCCGTTGCCATCGCTCTCGCCGAGATCGCTCGAAGGAGACGTGCCGAGTGTCGACGCCGTGGAGAACGCGACACCTCGCTGGGTCTGGGCACCCATCGCATCAATCTGACACATCGATGTGGCACGGCAACACCGCTTCGATGTTGCAGTGAGCGCCGTTCCGGGCGCAACCAGTGACCAAATCGTGCCAGACGGGACTGATTCGGGCCAGATCCCCCCGGCGTGGTTTGGGGCTCACTCACGATTGGTAACCGTGTAGACCCAACCGCGCGTGCGGGCGGGGGAGGACGAAGATGTACGAGTATGGCGACGGCGGGGAAGGAGACCGTCCGCTGGCTCGGACGGTTGCCGTGGTCGTCGCCGTCGTGGCCCTGGTCCTCGTGGGGTGGTTCGTCGTGCGGCCGAGGCTCGGCGGCGACGACGTCGAGTCGACCGAACCATTGCTCGGCGATGTCCTGACGACGACGACCGCAACGCAGTCGACCGATGTCACCGATCCCGACGTCACCGATGACGTCGCCACGACCGACGTTTCGACCACTGACATCTCAACCACTGACATCTCCACCGCCGGGAATGGCGCGAACACCGTCGCGTCGGATCCTCCTGCAGCATCTGACACGCCCGCGACCGCAGCCTCGGTGACGGTCGCCGCAGCGCCGGGCGAAGCGACCTATGAGACCCTCCCCGACGGCAGCCCGGCTCCGGTCGTTGCGCTCTACGACGTCTCCAAGATCACGCTCACCGGGGCGGTGCCGGATCAGGCGGCGAAGGACCGCCTGCAGATCCTCGCGATCGGCAACGCCAAGCCCGGTCAGGACACCGTCGAGAACTTCCTGACGATCAACCCCTCGGTGCCGCGCCACGTTGGCGTGCGCGTCGTGGAATTGACATCGGTGCGCTTTCCCGAGGGGAGCGCCGAGGTCTTGCCACCACACGCGTTGGAGCTCGACCGGGTCGTCAGCATCATGAACGCGCTGCCCCACGTGTCCGCGCTCGTGATCGGCCACGCCGACCAGCGCGGGAGCGAGCTCACCAACTACGAGATCTCCGAGGAGCGCGCCGACGCAGTGGTCGACTACATCGCCCGGCACGGCATCGAACCCAGCCGCCTGTCGTCCAGAGCGGTGGGTGAGGCCGACCTGTTGACCCTCAACAACGAACCGGCGGCGCTCGAGCTGAACCGCCGCACCGAGTTCGTCTTCTACGGTCTGCTGCAGGAGTAGCGGCGTCGTGCGTCCGACGGCAGCGGCCCATCCCGGGGTCGCTTCAGACGAACGGACTGCGGGTCCAGAGCTCGCCGGTGTCGTTGGTCGGGGCGAGCACGGGCACGCCGGTGAGGCGCACGACGTCGATCGCGCCGGGGAACCCTCGTAACTCGATCTCCCCGTACGGCACCGCGGTCACGCCCTCGGGGAGGTGGTCGAGGTGCATCGTCGGCATCAGGACCTCGTATGACTGGGCGACGTCGCACAGGCGGGCGGCCATGTTGACGGCCGATCCGATGTAGTCGTCGCCCTCGAACAACAGCGCGTGCCCGCTGGCGACGCCGGCCCGCAGCGTGAGCGGTGCACAGACATCGGTGGCGCGGCGCTCGAGCTCGAGGGTGAACGTGATCGCGTCGATCTGCTCGACCCCGACCGCCATGAAGCCGTCACCGAGCCACTTGGCGATCCGCACTCCCCGGTCGGACGCGACCTCACGGACGATTGCCCTGAATGTGCTCAGGATCCTGCCGGCCGCGTTGTCGCCGAAGGCGGCGGTGTAGTTCGTGAACCCGGACAGGTCGACGAAGATGAACGTGCGGGGAACACGCATGCGGCGAATGATACGGGTGCATCACGAACTGCGCGTGGGCTTTGGATGAACCGAGCGCTACGTTTCGGTCATGGCGCAGCAGTTCACCTACTCACGGTGGGACGGCTCGCAGCGTGGATTCGATCTCGACGCCGACGCGCTCTTCGATGAGCTGACCGACGAGCTCCTGTACCACGGCGACGTCAACGCTGCTCTGCGGCGGATGATGCACCAGGGCATGCGCGACCGGAACGGTGAGCAGCTGGCCGGGATCCGTGAGCTGCTCGAGCAACTGCGGCGCGAGCGCCAGGACCGGCTCGACCGCCACGACCTGGGCGGCGTGTACGACGAGATCGCCCGTGAGCTCGACGACATCATCGACGAGGAACGCCACGCGGTCGACAACGCATTGCGAGCCGCACAACAGAGTGGCGATCCGCGGCGCGAGCAGAACGCTGGTGACGCCGCCGCCGAGCGCAACATGCGGCTCGACCTGATGCCCGACGACCTCGCCGGCAAGGTGCGCGAGCTCGAGGCGTACGACTTCGAGTCGGCGGAGGCGCGCCAGCGCTTCGAGCAGCTGATGGACCGGCTCCGTGAACAGCTGATGCAGCAGATGGTCGATCAGATGAGCGGCGCCGTGCAGAACATGTCGGCGGCCGACATGCAGCGGATGAAGGACATGCTCGCCGGACTCAACGAGATGCTGGAGCGACGCGATCGGGGCGAGGATCCCGGCTTCGAGCAGTTCATGCAGGAGTTCGGCGACTTCTTCCCCGAGAACCCGAAGGATCTCGACGAGCTGCTCGAGCAGATGGCGCGCCGGATGGCGGCGATGCAAGCGATGCTCAACTCGATGACGCCCGAGCAGCGCGCACAGCTCCAACAGCTCTCCGACCAGCTGCTCGACGACATGGACCTGCGCTGGCAGCTCGACCAGCTCGGCGGCCACCTCCAGCAGATGTTCCCGCAGATGGGTTGGCAGCAGTCGTACGACTTCGAGGGCCAGGACCCGATGGGGTTCGCCCAGGCGATGCAGGCGATGCAGGACCTCGGCGATCTCGACCAGCTCGAGAACCTGCTCCGCAACGCATCGAACCCCGGCGCCCTCGCCGAGGCCGACCTCGACCGCGTCCGCGACCTGATGGGCGACGACGCGGCGCGCTCGCTCGAGCGTCTCGCCCAACTCACCAAGATGCTCGAGGACGCCGGCCTGATCGAGCAGAAGGAGGGCCGCCTCGAGCTGACGCCGAAGGGCCTGCGAGCGATCGGGTCGAACGCCCTACGCGACCTGTTCTCGAAGCTGACCAAGGACACCGTCGGGCAGCACGAGGTGAGCCGGATCGGCCTCGGTCACGAACGCACCTACGACACCAAGCCGTACGAGTTCGGTGATCCGTTCCAGCTCGATCTCCACCGCACGATCCGTAACGCATTGCGACGGTCGGGCCCTGGCACGCCGGTGCACCTCGACCCCGACGACTTCGAGATCGAGCGCACCGAGCACGTGACCCGTTCGTCGACGGTGTTGATGCTCGACCTGTCGCTCTCGATGCCGATGCGCGACAACTTCCTGCCGGCCAAGAAGGTCGCGATGGCGTTGCACTCGCTGATCTCGTCGCAGTTCCCGCGCGACTATCTCGGACTCGTCGGGTTCAGCGAGACGGCACGCATCCTCACCGCCCAGCAGCTGCCGGAGGTGTCGTGGGACTTCGTCTACGGCACGAACATGCAGCACGGGTTCGTACTGGCACGCCAACTGCTCGCTCGCCAGACCGGCACCAAGCAGATCATCATGATCACCGACGGCGAGCCCACCGCCCACGTGACGGCGAGCGGAGACGTGTTCTTCAACTACCCGCCGGTGCGCGAGACGGTGGAAGCGACCTTGCGCGAAGTCGTGCGTTGCACGCGCGAGGGGATCCGCATCAACACGTTCATGCTCGACGCCACCAGCTATCTGAAGGCCTTCGTCGAGAAGCTCACTCACATGAACGGCGGTCGGGCGTTCTTCACCACGCCCGAGACCCTCGGCGACTACGTGCTGGTCGACTTCATCG
>DATMDV010000213.1:0-4037 GCA_035557475.1 Ilumatobacteraceae bacterium | reverse complement strand
ACCGGATCCGCGCGTTCCTGGCGGACCGAACCGCGCTCGTGATCCTCGACAACTGCGAACACGTCATCGACGGTGCGGCACGGCTCGCGGTCGACCTGTTGCAGTCGGCCCCCTGGGTGCGGCTGCTGGCGACCAGCCGGGAGGCGCTCCGCGTGCCCGGCGAGGCGGTGTGGGTCGTTCCGCCCCTCGACACCGACGACGCCGTGGAACTCTTCGCCGACCGCGCCAGGTCGGCCACCGCCGGGTTCGACCCGACCGACGCCGAGCGCAGCGCGCTCGCCGATCTGTGCACTCGCCTCGATGGCATGCCACTCGCCATCGAGCTCACCGCGGCGCGCAGCAATGCCTTCACGGTGACGCAGCTGTCGGAGCGGATCGACGACCGGTTCCGCCTGCTCACCGGTGGGTCGAGGACCGCCTTGCCGCGACAACAGACGCTGCGGGCGGTGACCGACTGGAGCTACGACCTGCTGTTCGACCACGAGCGGCGGGTGTTCGAGCGACTGTCTGTCTTCGCCGGGAGCTGCACGCTGGAGGCCGCCGAGTGGGTGTGCTCCGACGACCAGCTCTCCGACGCCGATGTCGGGTCGATCGTCGGACGCTTGGTCGACAAATCACTCCTCGTGACCGACGGATCCGGACGGTACCGGCTCCTGCAGACGCTCGCCCAGTACGGGCGCGAGCGACTCGTCGCCCGCGACGACAACGAGGCGGTTCGCGACCGCCATGCCGAGTACTACAGGGTGCTGGCCGAGCGGTCGTGGGTCGATTGGCGACAGCCCGGAGGACGCCCGCAGACGTGGTGGATCGGCCACCTCACCGACGAGCTCGACAACCTTCGGGCCGCGCTGACGTGGTCGATCGGCCGGGCCGACGCGGAGACGGCACGGCTCCTCGCCGGATCACTGGCGTTCTTCTGGTGGAGCAGTGGCCGCACGGCGGAAGGACACGGTTGGCTCGGACACGCGCTTGCCTGCGTGGGCGAGTCCTCGGCGCGGGCACACGGATTGGCGATCGCGTGGCACGCGTTCCTCGCGATCAAAGCCGGCCGGGTCGACACCGCGCTCGAACTGATCCCCGAGGCGCTCGACGTCGCCGACGCGACCGATGATCCGGCGATCATCGGGCTGGCGCGGACCGCCGCCGCCGAGCTGGCCGCACTCCACGGTCAACTCGACGTCGCCGCCGTCCACCTCGACCACGGCCAGCGCGCGCTCGAAGCGGCCGGGGACCCCTGGACCAGCGCCTTCGCCGCCCAGATGCGCTGCTACGCCGATGGGCTCGCCGGCCGGCACGCGGATGCGGAGCGCGAGATCGTCACCGCGATCGACCTGTTCCGCTCGGTCGGCGACGTCTGCAGCGTGGTGACGTCGCTCGACCAGCTCATCCGCGAACAGCAAACGATGGGTCGGTACGAGGCGGCCGAGGTGTCGGTCCGCGAGGCGCGCGACGTCAGTGCGACGCACGGACTGCGCGGGTGGCACGCGACGATGACCACCCGCCTCGCATCACTCATCCGACTTGGCGATCCGAACGGCGCGGCCGAGTTGCATCATGCGGCCCTCGACGTCGGGCGCGAGTTGGCGCTCCCCGACGTCGAAGCCACCGCGCTCGACGGACTCGGACTCGTCTGGCGGCGGTGTGGCGACCTCGACGAGGCCCGCCGGTGCCACGAGGCGTCACGACTCGTCAGTAGCCGGTTCCGCACAGCGCGCGGCGTGGCGCGCAGCGCGATCCAACTGGGATACGTCGCGGAGGAGACAGGCGATGCGCTGGCCGCAGTGCGCTACCACGACGAAGCGCTCGCCATCGCGCGCGACCGATCCGACGAACGAGGTGTCGCGTCGGCGATCGAAGGCCTGGCGTCGGCGGCGGCGGCCGGTGACGACGCTGAGTTGGCGGCGATGCTGCTCTGGCACGCCGCTCACCTCCGCGGCAGCGGTGCCACGCCGCTCTGGGACGACGACCGGCTCGATGTCGAGCGCACCGAGCGGGCTGTCCGGGCGCAGCTCGGCGATCGGTACGACGCGGCGCTCGAAGCGGGTCGCGCACACCAGCTCGACGAACTGCTCGAACGGGTCGGCGCATCGTCGCACGCCCACTGATCACCCGACGAGTGCACGAGCGCAACCCGTCGTTCAGAATCGAAGGCCCGGTTCGGCGGCGGCGGAGCCGCTTCGCCGCCGCTCAGGATGACGTCAGCGCCGTGTCAGTGATTCGCAAGTGCGGATCGCGATGGTGGCGACATGTCCGCAGACCCATCCGTCGTCGCGCTTGACGACCCACGCGCCGTCGATCCGGCGCTCGTGGGCGCCAAGGCCGCCAACCTGGCGCGCGCCCGCTCCGCCGGGCTTCCGGCGCTGCCCGGCGTCGTGTTGACCACGAGCTGGAACGCGGACCAGGCCGAACCGGCCGTCGACGCCTGGCGGCGCCTGTCGGGTGACGGCGCATCCCGGGTCGTGGTCCGCTCGTCGTCGACCGGCGAGGACGGCGGCGCGTCGTCGATGGCAGGAGTGTTCGAGTCCGTGCTGGACGTCGGAGACGAGCAGCAGTTCCGCGTCGCAGTCGACGCCGTGGTCCGGTCGGCAGCCGCCGCCCGCGATGCCGGCCTCGTCGACGCCACGATGGCGGTGCTGGTGCAGCCGATGATCGATGCCCAATGGGGCGGCGTGCTGTTCGGCGCCGATCCCGTCTCAGGGCGCCGTGACCGCTTCTTGATCGCCGCCGTCGACGGCGGTCCCGATGCGTTGGTGTCGGGACGTGTCGATGGCTGGACCGCACTGCTCGACCGGCGCGGGCGGGTCCGCGAGGTGCGTTCGGGGCACGATGCCGCACGCCCACCTCAGCGCTACCTGCGGCACCTCGCCGCGCTCACCCGCCAGGTTGCCCGCACCTACGGTGGTCCGCAGGACATCGAGTGGGCAGTGACCGCCGACGGTCACCTCCATCTGCTGCAGGCTCGCCCGATCACGACGATCGGACCGGACCGCGGCACCGTCTTCGGTCCCGGTCCGGTGGCCGAATCGTTCCCCGCACCGCTGGCGACGCTGGAACAGGACCTCTGGCTGGCGCCGATGCGCGACGGCCTGCGGGCCGCCATCCGGCTGACCGGTGCGATGCCGGCGCGAACACTCGACCGCAGTCCGATCGTGGTCGCCGTCGATGGCATGGCCGCCGCCGACCTCGTCGCCCTCGGCGTCGATCCGGTGGGTGGTGGGTTCCTGCGCCGGCTGGATCCGCGTCCACCCGCCCGCCGCCTGCGGGCGGCCTGGCAGGTCGGCCGGTTGCGCAGCGCCTTCGTGTCGCTCGCCACCGACGTCATCGGCCGCGTCGACGCCGACCTGTCGGCCGTGCCGGCGCTCGATGAGCTCGCCAACCACGAGCTCGTCGCGATCGTGCGGAACGGCCGCCAGACGCTCGTCAGCCTGCACGGACACGAGGCCATCGCCGGGCTCCTGATCCCCAGCTCCACCACCGCGTCCGTGACGGGTGCGTCACTGGCGCTGTCCGCCGTCGCCCAGGCGCACGCCGAGGGCGTCCCGATCGCCGAACTGATCGAGCGCGATCCGGTGGTGCTGGCGCTGCTCGCGCCCAGCATCGGCGATCGCACCGACGTCGACGCGCTGGGCCTGGTCGCCGCCCCGCCCGCACCGGCAGGGGTCCACGACGACCCCGATCCGGCTGCCGTCGCCCGCGAAGCGCTGCGCCTGCGTGTGCGTTGGCTGCAAGAGCTCACCGCTCGCGCCGCGTGGGAGCTCGCCCACCGCCTCGTCGCCGTCGGTGTGCTTCCGTCAGTGGGGTCGGTGCGGCTCCTCACGCTCGACGAGCTGGCACGGGCCGCCCAGTTGCGCACCGTGCCGGCCGATCTCCACGCTCGCCGCGAGCCAACCGGGGCGTCCCTCCCCGCCCGGTTCCGCCTCGACGACGACGGCGCGGCATGGACGGTTCCCCCTCCGTCCAGCCGTCGTCGTCGTCGGGCAGGCGCCGGCGATGGTGCCGTCGGCGTCAGCGCCGGCGTTGCATCCGGTCCAGTCGTC
>DATMDV010000212.1:0-19148 GCA_035557475.1 Ilumatobacteraceae bacterium | reverse complement strand
TCGGGCAGGCTCGCCATCTCGGCGACGAACTGGTTGCCGCTGAACGCGGAGTGCAGCACGAACACGTGGAACGGGTCCATCACGTTCTCGTGCGTCTGGAACCAGTTACACGGCGTGGTCGTGCCCTCGAGCCCGATGTTGTTGTCGTCGGCGACGATCTCGAAGCCGTCCGGCACACGGTCGAAGATGTCGAAGGTCGGGAACGCCGGCTTTCGTTCGGGCGGGCCGAGGTACGCGAACACCAGTCCGTGGTACTCGTGCACCGGGTACCACGGCTGGCGGTAGCGGTCGCGGCGACGCCCGCGGTCGACCTCGACGGGCATGTCGAGGCAGCGTCCATCCGGCGCGAACAGCCATCCGTGGTAACAGCACCGGATCCCGACGTCTTCGACCTTGCCGTAGTACAACGTCGTGCCGCGGTGGCAGCAGCGGGGATGCACGAGACCGGCCTCGCCATGGCCGTTGCGGAACAGGATCAGGTCTTCGCCGAGGATGCGAACCTGACGCGGTGTGTCCGTCGCGTCGGACGACAGCGCGAACGGATGCCAGTAGCGACGGAGGAGTTCACCGGCCGGGGTCCCCGCCTCGACCTCCACGAGGGTCGGGTCGTATTCGGGCGCCGGCATCCCATACGCGGTGCCCTCGTCGATCGCAGTCACGTCGCCCCCCTCGCGGTCGTCCCTGAGGTCATGAACCGTAGTTGAGGTGTTGGGGCCGCTGGCTCGCGGAGCTCGCCAGCAACGGACTCGTCAACTCCTACTTCGGGATGGCCGAGGCGGCGGTGTCGATCACGCCACGGATGTGGGCCTGCGACATGCCCAACTTCTCGCCGATGTGGCGGACGGCGTCACGGTCGCGATCGTCGATGGAATCGTCGGCGGCCATGATCGTGGCGGCCGCGGTGAGCACCTGCTCCTTGCCTGATTCGCTCAACGCCGACGAGAGGTACGCAAGCCGCGCATCGAGTGGGGCGTCGTCCACTCCTGCGAGGTCGGCGTCGAACGTCGCCTCGTCGTAACCCGTCACGTAACGTCCGACGATCTCGACCGCCAACCGCCGTTCCTCGGTGGTCACCGTGGCATCGGCGGAGGCGACGGCGCAGACCACCTCGCGAACAGCGCCGGCGAGTTGGTCGGTGAATTCGGCGTTGGTGGGGTTCTCGAGGATCCGCGGGTCGTACGTCGCTTTGGTGAGCTGACACTCGACGAACGTGCCCAAGACCTTCAACGGGATGATCGGAATGAAGAAGAGGGTGAACCAGCGCCGCGCCTGGACCAGGCGGTACGGGGCGTCACGGCCCGCCGCCGGCGAGAAGAACGTCCCCTCGCTGAGTGTCTTGCGTCGTGATCGCCATCCCCAGATCAACATGGGGGCGAACGTACCGCTGCGGCTCGCACACAGGCCCCGATTTATCAGTCCTTGCCGATGTCAGAAGTCGATGGCGACGGCTGGGACCTCGTAGCACCAGGCCTGATAGGTGAGACCGATGTCGGGATCGCCACCCCAGACGTACTTGGCACCCATCAGATCACCCACGCGCTCACGCTCATCGGGGTGGGTGACGACCCGCGCGATGCCGTTGCGGATCTGGTCGTCGATGCGCACGGTCACGGCCGGCTCGGCGATCAGGTTGCGATACCAGTCGGCAGTCGGGCCGTTGCCCGAGATCAGGTAGAGCGTGGCGTCGAGAGCTCCGAACCAGATCTCGATCTCGTGGGCGTTGCCGGTGCGCCGGCCCGTGGTCGTCAGGTAGCAGTTCTCGACGGCACCGAACGGCTCGAGCCAGCTCATCGAGGGTGCCGGCTCATGGGGTGTAGAGGCCGAACACTCCTCGGAGGGCATCGCTGACCTCGCCGAGCGTGGCGTTGGCGCGCAGCGCCTCTTTCATCGGGTACATCAGGTTCTGCGAACCGCGGGCCGCGGCGACGACGTCGTCGAGCACGGCCTCGATGCGCGTGGCGTCCCGGTCGGACTTGAACGCGGCGAGACGTTCACACTGACCGTGCTCGAGCGCAGGATCGCCCGACAGCACCTTGGGCTCCGGCTCGTCGTCGAGCGCGTACCTGTTGAGCCCGACGATCACCCGCTCGCCGTCGTCGATCGACTTGGCGTATTCGTAGGCGGCTTGCTCGATCTCGTCCATCTGGAAGTGGGCCTCGATCGCGGCGACCGCGCCACCCAACTCGTCGATGCGGTCGATGTACTCCCAGGCGAGGCGCTCGACGTCGTCGGTGAGCGACTCGACGAAGTACGACCCGGCGAGCGGATCGGGCGTGTCGACCACGCCAGACTCGGCGGCGATGATCTGCTGCGTCCGCAAGGCCAGCCGGGCGGCCTCCTCGGTCGGCAACGAGAGCGCCTCGTCGTAGCCGTTGGTGTGCAGGCTCTGCGTACCGCCGAGCACCGACGCCAACGCCTGGAGCGAGACGCGGACGACGTTGTTGAGGGGTTGCTGCGCCGTGAGCGTCGACCCGCCGGTCTGGGTGTGGAATCGCAACATCGCGCTGCGCGGATCCTTGGCGCCGAACCGCTCGGTCATGATCCGGTGCCACATCCGCCGGCTCGCGCGGAACTTGGCGACTTCCTCGAAGAAGTTGTTGTGCCCGTTCCAGAAGAACGACAGGCGCGGCCCGAACTCGTCGACGTCCATGCCGGCGTCGATCGCGGCCTGCACGTAGGCGATCGCGTTGGCGAGCGTGAACGCGATCTCCTGCACGGCGGTCGAGCCGGCCTCGCGGATGTGATACCCGGAGATCGAGATCGTGTTCCACTTCGGGATGTTCTTCGAGCAGTACTCGAAGATGTCGGTGATGATCCGCATCGACGGCCGGGGCGGATACACGTAGGTGCCGCGGGCGATGTACTCCTTGAGCAGATCGTTCTGGATCGTGCCGGAGATCTGGTCGCCACCGACACCCTGCTCCTCGGCGACGAGCTCGTAGAGCAGGAGCAGGATCGACGCCGTCGAGTTGATCGTCATCGACGTCGTCACCTGGTCGAGCGGGATGTCGGCCAGCAGCATCCGCATGTCGGCGATCGAGTCGATCGCCACGCCCACCTTGCCGACCTCGCCCTCGGCGCGTGGGTGGTCGGAGTCGAGTCCCATCTGCGTCGGCAGGTCGAACGCGCACGACAGCCCGGTCTGCCCGGCGGCGAGCAGGAACTTGAAGCGATGGTTCGTCGACTCGGCGGTGCCGAAGCCGGCGTACTGGCGCATCGTCCATGGCCGTCCGCGGTACATCGACGGGTACACACCACGGGTGAACGGCGCTCCGCCCGGTGGGCCGAGCTGCGCGTCGGGATCCCACCCGGCGAGGTCGTCGGCGGTGTAGAGCGGCCTGACCTCGATCCCGGAGTCGGTCGTGCGCGCGCCGTCTGTCATGGGTCAAGCGTAGAGCGGCGACCGCGCGAGCGCGACCACGGACGAGGCGGGCGCAGCATGCAGGTCGGGGTGAGTCGTCGAAGCGCAGCGGAGATTACGAACTCGGAGGGCGAAGCCCCTTCAGGGCGTCGCGAAGCCCCTTCAGGACGTCGCGGCGATGACCGCGATCTCGACCTTCCAGTCGGGCCGCGCGAGGCGTGGCACGGTGATCAGCGTCGAGGCGGCGCGATGCCGGCCGAAGAACGCGTCGCGAGCAGCCATCACCGGCTCCAACGACTCACCGTCGACGACGTAGGTCACCACCGAGATGATGTCGATCGGTCTCATCCGCGCCTGGATGACCAACGTGCGAATCGTCGACCACACGACTTCGAGTTGTTCCTCGATGCCCGGCGGCACCGAACCATCCGGACGGACCGGTACGACACCGGACGTGTGCAGCCAGCGCGTCACGTCCTCGGTGATGATGGCGTGGGCGTAATTCGCCGCTGGTGGGGCGATCGTTGACGGTCGGACCTCGCGGTTCACGGCCTCATGCTCGCGCACGGACCGGGAGTAGCGTGAATGACATGGCCCTCACCGAGACGACCACGACCCAGAGCGCGCCGACGACCACGCCGATGATCGACGGCATCGAGCTCACTCCGAAGCAGGTCGTCATCGCCCTTCCGCAGGAGTTCGCGACCGTCGAGGAGGAGCGCGACCACCGCCGCCGCAAGCTCGCCGGGGCGCTGCGGATCTTCGGCCGGCTCGGATTCGGCGAGGGCGTCGCGGGCCACATCACGGTGCGTGACCCCGAGTATCCCGACCACTTCTGGGTCAACCCGTTCGGAATCAGCTTTCGCCATGTCCGGGTCAGCGACCTCATCCTCGTGAACCACGACGGCGACGTCGTGTACGGCAGCCATCCGGTCAACCGGGCGGCGTTCGTGATCCACGCCGCGATCCACCAGGCCCGGCCCGACATCGTCGCCGCGGCCCACGCCCACTCGCCATACGGCAAGTCGTTCAGTTCGCTCGGCATCCCGCTCGCGCCGCTGACCCAGGACGCCTGCGTGTTCTACGAGGACCATGTCGTGATCGCCGAGCAGGGCGGCGCGGTCGTGTTGGAGATCGAGGCCGGCAAGGAGCTGGCGGCGAAGTTCCCCCACGGCAAAGCGGCGATCCACAAGAACCACGGGTTGTTCACGGTCGGCCACACGGTCGACGAAGCTGCCTTCTGGTTCGTCACGATGGAGCGCTCGTGCCAGGCACAGCTGATGGCGATGGCGGCCGGCACGCCCGATCCGATCCGCCACGAGTACGCCAAGTACACGGCCGAGCAGACGGGCTTCCCGCTGGCAGGATGGTTCAGCTTCCAGCCCCTGTGGCAGGAGATCTGCCGCACTGATCCCGACGCGTTTGACTAGTAGTCACCCCGGGCCCGTCACTCGGTATCTCGAGACGGCCACGCCTGAGGCGCTCTTCGTGCTGTCGGCGGTATCGCAGTATGTCGGCGCGGCGATCGCGGTGTCGCTGTTCGACGAGGTCGAACCGCAGACCGTCGCCTGGTTCCGCGTGATCGGCGCGGCACTCGCGTTGCTCGCCGTCGCGCGCGGCGTGCACCGTGGCTGGACGCGCGGTCAGCTCATCGGTGCGGCGATCTTCGGCGTGGCGACGGCGCTGATGAACATGTTCTTCTACCTCGCGATCGACCGCATCGATCTCGGCAAAGGGGTGGCGATCGAGTTCCTCGGTCCGATCGCGGTGGCCGCGGCGATGACGAGGACGTCGCGCAACGCGGGGGCGCTCGTGCTCGCCGTCGGTGGCGTGGCGACACTCGGCGGTGTCGAGATCGGCGACAACGTCCTCGGTCTCGTGTTCGTCCTCGCCGCTTCGGCGATGTGGGCCGCCTACATCGTCGCTGGGTCACGGATCGCCCAACTCGGCCGTGGGCTCGGCCCACTCGCGCTCGGGCTGTCGATCGGCGCCCTCGCGCTCACCCCGTTCGGTGCGCCGTGGAGCGGGCCGGTGTGGGCGTCGCCGGCGCTCCTCGCCCTGTGCTTGTTGACCGGTGTGTTCTCGAACGCGATCGGCTACGGCATCGACCAGTTCGTGCTGCGACGGATCCCGATCCGTCGTTTCTCGTTGCTGCTCGCGCTGCTGCCGGTCACGGCGCTCGCCGTCGGCTGGGTCGCGCTCGACCAGCGACCGTCGATCCTCGATCTGGTGGGCATCTCGCTCGTGCTCGCCGGCGTCGCGCTGCAGGAGCGCGACGAGATCGTGGGTGTCGCCGAACCGGGCTGAACGTCAACTGGGCTTGCGACCGACGGCGACGACGCTGAGCCCGAACGGGAGATCGGTTCGCCGCAGCAGCCGGCGCTCGGCCGCGGCGAGGCCGCCGAGCACACCACGTAGGCCGCCGGCGTGGTGGTCGAGGTCGCTCTCCACCTCGCCGCGCTCGGCGAGTGTCTTGGCGGCGGCCGCCGGAACGAGGAACGAGTAGGCGCCCGTCGATCGCTCGAGCGCCAAACCGGCGGCTGTCGCGTAGCCGGCGAGCTCGCGGCGCGAGAAGCGACGTCCCGTGTGCGTCACCCGGTCGTGAGCCCGGTCGAGTCGCTTGACTCCCGGCTCCCACAGGCACAGCACACCGCCCGGGCGGACGACGCGCGCCAACTCGCGCACGACAGCGGCGGGATCGACGATCGACCGGTGGCACAGCACCGTGACGCACACGACTGCATCGAACGAGTCGGTCGCGAGTGGCAACCGCCCGGCGTCAGCAGCAACACGCCCGATCGAGTCGTGACGCTCGCCGAACAACGTGAGCGCCTCCGGTTCGAAGTCGAGCGCGACGAGGTCACCGCGTTCTCCGAGCCATCCACCGGTTGCACCCGTGCCGCACCCCACGTCGAGGAAGCGACCGCCGGCCGCGACCGAGGGATCCAACAACTGCTGAAGCAGCGCACGCGTCGAGCGATACCACCAATGCACTTCCTCGACGTCGGCCATGCGCCGATACTCAGCGAGCTCCATGGGCCTTCGTGACCTCCTAGTGTCGGCGGCGATGGGCGGCGTGACGACGGTGGACTCGGGGCAGCCCGTCGGCGACCGTACCGCGCGGACACGGCTCGCCTCGCTGTTCCCATTTCGTGCCGTGGTGCTCCCGTGGTGCGTGGCCCGACTCGTTGCCGTGCCGATTCTCGTCGCCACCACACCGGGACGCGGGCTCTACGCCGGGAGCCTGCTCTCGATGGACGGGCAGTGGTTCCGCATGATCGCCATCGACTGGTACGACCGGCCGTACCGACCGGGCGCGTGGAGCGAGTACCCGTTCTTCCCGTTGTTCCCGGCGGTCGGCGGGGCGCTGATGAAGAGCGGAATGCCGTCGACCATCGCGCTCGCCGGACTCTCGTGGGTGGCGTCGTTGCTGGCGTTCGCCGGAATCCACCGCCTGGCCGTCGTGCACGCCGGCCCGGCGGCGAGGTGGGCGGTGTGGTTCGTCGCCCTTTCGCCCGGCGCGCTGTCCCTCGTGCTCGGCTACTCGGACGCGTTCTTCCTCGCCGCGATGGCGTGGGCGCTGGTGTTTGCCGGACAACGGCAATGGGAGCTCGCAGGCCTCGCCGCGGCGATCGCCACGGCCAGTCGTCCCAACGGGTGGATCGCGGTCGTCGCCGTCCTCATCGTCGTCGCCCGCTTCGACCGTTCGTGGCGCGCCGCGCTGGTCGCGACGGCGCCATCGGTCCTCTTCCTGATCGGGTGGATGTGGTACCTCGACCACGCGACTGGTGACCCGTTCGTGTTCTGGGAGGCGAAGTCGGCATGGGACGAGACGTCGATCGTCGAGTGGGCCGCAGAACCACTGATGATCCATCTCGAACTGTTCCACGTCGCGTGGTTCGCCGTCGCCCTCGCGTTCTATGTGCGGCGCGCCGCGCACCAGCCACCGGAATGGCTCGCCATCACCGTGCTGATGGTGGCGCCGGCATTGCTGTTCGGTGTCGTCGGGCTCGCCCGCTACGCGGTCCTCGCGTTCCCGATGCAGATTGCCGTTGCCGACACGCTCGCACGACGGGCCTGGTGGATGACGGGTGGCGCCCTCGCCATCTCGGCGATCAGTCTTGGATACTTCGCCCACGCCGTCGTGGCGGACTCCTGGCTGCCGTAGCCGCGATCGTCCGGTGGCGGCACGCGCGGCCGATGCCGCCGTAGAGTGCGCCGACGTATGCAGCCCGAGTCGCCACCCCCGCCACCGCTCGCCGGCACCAGGTGTGTCGTCACCGGCGGACTCGGCTTCATCGGGTCGAACCTCGTGCGCGAGCTCGCCGGCCGCGGCGTCGGAGTAACAGTCATCGACGCCATGGTGCCCCAGCACGGCGGCGACCGCGAGAACGTCTCTGACCTCGAGGTGCCAGGTCTCGACGTCAAGGTGCTCGTCGCGCGCATCGACGCACCCGAGGTCGCCGATGCGGTCGCGGGCGCTGAGGTGATCTTCAACGTCGCCGGTCAGGTCAGCCATCTGGCGTCGATCGAGGATCCGTTGCGCGACCTCGACCTCAACCTGCGCAGCCATGTCGCGTTCCTCGAGATGGTGCGCGTCGCGGCGCCCGGGGCGATCGTCGTCCAGACGTCGACGAGGCAGGTGTACGGGCGTCCGCAATACCTGCCGGTCGACGAGCAGCACCCGACGTCGCCGGTCGACATCAATGGCATCGACAAGTTGGCGTGCGAGCAACTGCACCTGCTGTACGGGCGGATGCACGGCCTGCGCGTGTCGGCGCTGCGCTTGACGAACGTCTATGGCCCGCGGCTGCACCTCGACCGCCCGGACCAGGGCTTCCTCGCGGTGTTCATCAGGCGGGCGCTGCTCGGTGACGACATCACGCTGTTCGGCGACGGTTCGCAGCGACGCGACTGCCTCCACGTCGACGACGTCGTCGACGCCATGATCGCCGCCGCGACCTGCCCGGAGGCCGTCGGCGAGGTGTTCAACCTCGGTCACCACGAGTCGCTCACGCTCGCCGACATCGCCGGGCGGATCATCGCCGCGTGCGGAACGCGCTCGGTGGTGACGTGTGTCCCGTGGCCCGAAGACCTCGAAAAGATCGACATCGGCAGCTTCCAAGGCGACTACTCGAAGGCATCCGACGTGCTCGGCTGGAAGCCCTCGGTCGGGTTCACGGAAGGCATCCGGAACACGATCGGGTCCTACCGGGAGCGCGCGTGGTCCCCATCGTCGACCTGACCAGGCGTCACTCGATCGACGTCGTCGAGTTCCTCGCAGCCGTCGAGCGGGTGCTCGGCTCGGGAACGGTGTTGATGGGGCCGGAGCTCGAAGCATGCGAACACGAATTGGCGTTGCTGCTCGGGCACCGGCACACGGTGTGCGTGTCGAGCGGTGCGTCGGCATTGCAGCTGGCGCTGCGCGCGGTCGGTGTGTCGACCGGCGACGAGGTGATCGTCCCGGCGTTCACGGCGGTGCCGACCGCGGCCGCCGTGTGTGCGCTCGGCGCCGTGCCGGTGCTGGTCGACGTCGACGCGTCGACGGCCGCGATCGTTCCGACCCGGGCCGCCGAAGCGATCACGAACCGCACTCGGGCGATCGTGCCCGTCCACCTGTACGGTCGACCGGTCGACGTGAGCCCGCTCGTCGGGCTCGGCGTCCCGATCATCGAGGATGCCGCGCAGGCACACGGTGCACTGCGGTCGATCACCGGTGCGGCCGCGGTCTACTCGTTCTACCCCACCAAGAACCTGGGCGGGATCGGTGACGGTGGCGCCGTCGCCACCGACGACAGCTCGCTCGCCGAGACGGTAAATCGCCTCCGCGTCCACGGGATGACCGAGCAGTACGTCCACGTCGACATCAGCCAGAACTTCCGGATGAGCGAGATCGAGGCGGCGTTCATCCGTCTCCAACTCGCCCGTCTCGACGTCGACAACTCGCGGCGGCGAGCCATCGCCCGCCGCTACCGAAAGGCCGCGCCATCGATGCGTTGGCACGCGGATCATCCCGATCACGTGTTCCACCTGTGCGTGGCGCGGGTCACCGAGCGCGATCGGGTGCGCGCCGAGCTCCACGCGGCCGGGGTGCAGACCGCTGTCCACTACCCGCTTGCGATCACCCAACAACCTGCCTACCGGGAACTGGCGACCAACCTGTGCCCGAACGCCGAGGCCTGGGCGGCCGAAGCCGTGACGGTGCCGTGCGCGCCCGAGCTAACGGACGACGAGGTCGAGACCGTCGCGTCGGCCCTGGCCCGGGTGGGCGGATGATCGCGCCCGGAATGATCGTGCAAGTGGTCGTCAGGGCATGAGCGGATGACGGCCAACCCACTGGTCCGATCGGTGTCGGCGTTCTTCCCCTGCTACAACGACGAGCGCTCGATCCCAGTCATGGTCCGCGACGTTCGGCGGTCCTTGATCGAGGCGGTTGACGACTTCGAGATCATCGTCGTCGATGACGGATCGGCCGACGATTCGTACGCGGTGCTGACCACCCTCATGTCGGAGGTGCCCGAGCTGCGGGTGATCCGCCACGACGTCAACCGGGGGTACGGGGGTGCTTTGCTGTCGGGCTTCGCGGCCTCGTCGAAGGAGTGGATCTTCTACACCGACGGCGACGCCCAGTACGACGCGAGCGAGATCACCCGCTGCATCGACGCCGTCACGGCCGGGGTCGACGTCGTCCAGGGCTTCAAGATCGCTCGTGGTGATCCCTGGTACCGCAAGCTGATCGGTCGCACGTACCACCACGTCGTCAAGATCCTGTTCCGGCTGCCCGTGCGCGACACCGACTGCGACTTCCGACTCATCCACTCGCGCGTCATGGAGCAAGTCGAGCTGACATCGACGTCAGGCGTGATCTGCGTCGAGATGATGCATGCCTTCGACCGGGCCGGGGTGCGCTTCGTCGAAGTCGGCGTCAGCCATCACCCGCGCCCGTACGGGCGGTCGCAGTTCTTCCGTCTCCCCGCCATCGCCCGCTCGATCAAGCAGCTGATGGCGCTGTGGTGGCGCGTGACGATCACCCGGCGATCCGACCCCGTCACACCGAGTCGGCGACCAGACGTTCCGCCGAGCGACGTCGGGTGAGCCGACTCAATTCAGCTCGTGGTCGTCGATCCACGGCGCGCACAGGCCGTCGAGATCGCGAATCTGGATCTGATCGCGGTTCGCGTACGTCACCCGGTTCGCCGGATCGGGTTTGAGGTTGAAGACCCGGAACTCCATCTCGGTGGTGTCGATCGACAGGATCCGCCCGATCAGTGGATCGCCGAGACCGAGCAACACCTTGATCGCCTCGAGCGCCTGGATCGAGCCGACGATGCCGGGCAGCACGCCGAGCACGCCGGCCTCGGCACAACTCGGCGCCAGCTCGGCCGGCGGCGGCTCGGGCACCATGTCGCGGTAGGTCGGCCCCTCGAGCGGGTGGAACACGCTGACCATCCCCTCGAAGCGGAAGATCGAGCCGTGCACCACCGGAATGCCGAGCTTCACGCTTGCGTCGTTGAGCAGGTATCGCGACGGGAAGTTGTCGGCACCGTCGACGACGAGGTCGTAACCGCTCAGGATGTCGATGATGTTCTCGGCCGACAGGCGGGTGTCGTACGTGACGACGTCGACGTCGGGGTTGAGGGCGGTGAGCGTCTTCTTCGCCGAATCGACCTTGCGGTCTCCGATGCGGTCGATGTTGTGGAGGATCTGGCGCTGCAGGTTCGAGGCGTCGACCTCGTCCATGTCGACGATGCCGATCGTGCCAACACCGGCCGCGGCGAGGTACATCGCGGCGGGTGAACCGAGGCCACCGGCGCCGAGCAGGAGCACCTTCGACTCGAGCAACTTGACCTGACCGGCGACGCCGACCTCGGGGAGCAGGAGGTGACGCTTGTAGCGGTTGTTCTGCTCGGCGGTGAGCGACGCCGGCTGCTTCCACGCCCGTCCTTCGTCCTTCCAGCGCCCGAAGCCGCCGTCCATCGACTCTGCGCCGGTGTAGCCGAGCTCCTGCATCGTCTGCACTGCGAACGCTGAACGCACGCCGCCGGCGCAGTACACGACGACGGGTGCGTCCTTGTCGATGATCCGCGACTCGATCTGCGATTCGAGGTGGCCGCGCGGGATGTGGATGGCGCCTTCGATCGCCCCTTCGGCGTACTCGTCGGGCTCGCGGACATCGAGCACGAGCGAGCCCCCGGCGATGTGCTCGGCGGCGGTCGTCGTGTCGATCTCGGCGATCGACGACTTGGCGGCGGACAACAGGTCACGGAACGTTGCCATGGCTCAAAGCCTACCTCGTGGGTCGGGAATTGTGAACCAGCGGCGGGAGCACGTCGCTGATCGGCGCCGTCAGCCGGGCGTCGGCGATGCTGTCCATCGCCGTCTCCTGGAGGTTGACGATCACGACCTTGGCGCCAGCCGATTTGGCGAGCGGCACGCAGTGGGCGACGGGGTACACGGCGAGTGTCGAGCCGATCGCGAGCAACACGTCGCACTCGCCGCTGACCTGCATCGCCCGGTCGATCACGTCGGGCACGAGCGCCTGACCGAAGCTGATGGTGTCGCTCTTGATGATGCCGCCGCAGACGAGGCACGGTGGATCCGTCTCGCCGGCGACGACCCGATCGAGCGCTTCGCGCATCGGGCGGCGGTCGTGGCACTCCCAGCACCGCGTCCACCACACGGTGCCGTGCACCTCGATCACCTTGTCGGGGTCGTTGCCGGCCCGCTGGTGCAACTCGTCGATGTTCTGGGTGATGAGCGCGTGGAGCTTGCCCTGCCGTTCGAGCTCGACGATCGCCAGGTGACCGGCGTTCGGTTCCGCGGTCCACGCTGGCATCGCCAGGCGGTTCTGCCAGGCGACCTGACGGATCTCGGGATCGGCGAGGTAGTGCTGGATCGTCGCCATCTTCTCGGCCGCCGGGTTCTTGGTCCACAGCCCGTTCGGGCCGCGGAAGTCGGGGATGCCCGAATCGGTCGAGATCCCCGCCCCGGTGAGCACCGTCACCCGGTCGGCGGCCGCGATCCATCCGGCAGCGGCCTCGAGACGGTCGACGTGCTCATCCACGCCCGCGATTGTGCCCGACTTGACGCGGGCGGGAGACTTGGAGATGTGCCCGTCCCCCGCCGGCTGTTCGTCGCGCTGCTCGTGACGTGCGCTGCGTGCGGTGCCACGGACGAGCCCGACGACGCTGCGGTGTCGACGAGCCCGACCTCAGCACCAGTGCAGAACACGGTCGCGGCAGCTGTGCAGAACACCAGCGCGGCACCGTCGACCGAGCCGGCGCCCACGCCAAGCATCGCGGCGGCACCCACTGTGGCGGCGGTTGCGACCACGGTCGCCGCCGCGATCCCCGAGGTTGCGCCGCCGATCGAAAGCGGAGCCCGCGTCACGACGACCGCCGAACGCGACATCGAGTTCGACGTCGACGCGACGTGCGACATCGCGACGGCCGAGGCGTTGGCCGCGCGTCACCCCGGTGTGCGGCAGTTCGTGATCGTCAAGACCACCTCGTTCGCCGTGTCGAGTGGCACGGTCGAGGTGGTCGGCCAGAGTGTCGACGGTACGTGGCGTTGCCAGCGAGCGGCCCAGTTCGCTCGGCTCGGGCGCAACGGCACCAGGTTGCTCGCCGACCGCCGGTCCGGCGACGACACCACGCCGGCGGGCGTGTTCCCGCTCGGATCCGTGACCGCGTGGGATGGGCAGACGTTCCAGTTCTTCGGCAACGCGCCCGATCCCGGTGTGCGTGGGACATATCGCGCCGTCCGGCGCGAAGACTGCTGGGGGGCGACGCCCAACACCGCCCGCTACCAGCACCTGGTCAACCTCCCGCAGTGCCCCGGGCCGGACGACGAGTGGCTCGCCGGTGTGGGTGGGGCGTACTCGAACGCGGCCGTGATCGGCGCCAACCTCGACCCGATCTCGGGTGACGCGCCCGGCGAGACACCGTTCGCGGCGGCGATCTTCCTCCATCGACACAGCTTTGCGGCCGACGGCTCGACGCGCGGTCTGAGCGGGTGCGTCTCGCTGTCACAGGCCGACCTCGAGCACACGCTGCGCACGATCGACCCGGCGTTGAACCCGCAGTTCGCGATCGGCCCCGCCGACTACCTGCTGACGACCGCCTGACGTTCCGCTCGGCGCTGCCCGCCGCCCACAGGGCGGTGACGACTTCCCCCTGACGCCTTCGACCCGTCGGGAACCATCATGGAAGCCACCACGTTCACCGTCCCAGCCCACGCCACCATCCGACCCTGGATCGATCCGGTCGTCGATGAGCACGGCCACGACCCGCGATCGAGCTACGTCGAACAGTTCTGGCTCGGCGTCATCGGGCCCACGGCGACGTGGATCATGCGCCGCCTCGCCGCCGGGTTCGACACCGAGCCGTCGGGGTTCACGATCGACCTCGACCACACGGCGAGCGCGATGGGATTGAGCTACAGCAAGGGAGTGAACTCGCCATTCGGCAAGGCGTTGCACCGGTGCGTGATGTTCGGCCTCGCCCATCCCCTGTCGGACGGACTGGCCGTGCGGCGGCGGTTCCCGCCGATCGCGTTGCGCCACCTGCGCAGGCTGCCCGACGACATCCAGGCCGCCCACGCCGACTGGGATCGCAACACCGTGCGCCTCGACGCCCGCGACCTCGAACGCCACCTGATCGACGCCGGCGTCCCGCCCGTCACCGCCATCTACGCCAGCGAGGTCGTCCTCCGCGCGTCCTAGAGCGACGGCTCGACCGGTCGTCCGAACCGTTCTGGGCGGCTGATCCTTGCGGCAGTCGCAAGGAATGACCACCCAGAATGCCGGGCTCTACGCCACCGGCTCGAAGTTCGTCACGAGGTCGATCAGAAGGCGCGTGCCGAAGCCGGTGGCGCCCTTCGACAGCCAGCCTTCATCGCCGTCGACCTTCATCGGGCCGGCGATGTCGAGGTGCGCCCATGGCACTTCACCGGCGAACTCCGACAGGAACACCGAGGCGGTGATCGCGCCGCCGTAGGGGCCGCCGACGTTCTTCATGTCGGCGGTCACCGAGTCGAGCAACTTGCGGTACGGCTTGACGGCGAGCGGGAGCTGCCACACCGGCTCGTCGGCGCGTTCGGCGCTCACCTTGATCTGATCGACGAGCGGTTGGCTGGTGCCGAGGACGCCCGCGATCGACGTGCCGAGCGCGACCAGACAGGCGCCGGTGAGCGTGGCGATGTCGACGATCGCGTCGGGCTCGTCCTCGACTGCCAGCGACAGCCCGTCGGCGAGGATCAGGCGACCCTCGGCGTCGGTGTTGTGGACCTCGACCGTCTTGCCGTTGCGCATCGTCAACACGTCGCCGAGCTTCATCGCACTGCCCGACGGCATGTTGTCGGTGCACATCAAGTAGCCGGTGACCTTGGTCTTGCACCGCAGCGCCTTCAGCGTCGACATCGCCGCCAGCACGGCGGCGGCACCCGACATGTCCATCTTCATCACCGCGTGCATGGCGTCGCTCTGCTTCAGGCTGATCCCGCCCGAGTCGTACATCACGCCCTTGCCGACGAGTGCGATGTGGCCGGTCGGGTTGCGCGGCGTGTACGTGAGCCGAACGACGCGCGGTGGTTCGGCGCTCGCCTTATTGACCGACAGGATGCCGCCGCACCCCATCACGGTGAGCCGGTCCTTGTCGAAGACCTCGACGTCGAGGCCCGTCTCCCTCGCCAGCGCGACGGCCTTGTCGGCCATGTTCCGGGCCGTGAGGTGATCGGGCGGTGTGTTCGCCAACTCGCGCGCGAGGCTCGCTGCCGACGAGACGGTGATGCCGCGGCCCGCACCTCGCTCGACGGCGCCGGCCCGCTTCTCGGATGCGACGAGCGTGAGCGTGCGCAGCGTGCTCGCGATCGACGTGTCGTTCTTGAGGCCCACGTAGCGGTACGCCGCGAGCAGCACTCCCTCGGCGACGGCTTGGCCGGCGGACGCGGCATCGACGCCGTCGACGTCGGTCAGGTTGGTGGCGATGTGGGCACGCTTGCCGGCCGCCCGGGTGAACGCCGCGGCCGCGTTGCGGAGGGCGTTGGCATCGAGCTCATCGGAGGGTCCGGTCCCGATGGCCACGAACGTCGGGCCGTCGCCGCGCGGCACGATGAGCGTCTGTCCCACCGCCCCGGTGAAGCCGTGGTCCGACAACGCCGCACGGCCGAGCCCGAGCTGGCGAGGCACGGCTCCCTGCGATGCGACGGCGAGGCCGACGACGTCGGCGGTGCGGGGGGCGGTTCGGGCAACGCCGACTTCGACGGCTGGTTCACTCATGGCGGCCAAGTCTGGCGGCTCTGGCGCCGGATCGCGCCGCCTCGATCGGACCCAGTCGGCGACCAGACGTTCAAGCGGGATGAACGGTGAGCCGACTCAGTTCCGCTTTAGCCTTCACCGGGTGCAGCAGGTCGTGAGTCTCACGTTCGACAACGGTCCGACGGCCGGCGTCACCGAGCGGGTGCTCGACATCTTGAGCACCCGTGCCGTCCCCGCCACGTTCTTCGTCGTCGGCAGCAACCTTGCCGATCCGCACGGTCGACGGGCAGCCGAACGCGCCGTCGCCGACGGTCACCGCCTCGGCGGGCACACGTGGAGCCACACGATCCCGTTCGGTCAGGCCGACGACGCGACCGTCGACTCCGAGCTCGAGCACACCAGCGAAGCGGTCGGCGCGATCGGCGGCGATCCGCTGCTGTTCCGGCCGTTCGGTCTGGGTGGCGTGACCGACGAACGCTTGATGAGCCGGCACGGAGCCGACCGGCTGCGTGCGGGCGGCTACACGTGCGTGCTGTGGAACTCCGTGCCCGGTGACTGGTGCGATGAGGACGGTTGGGTCGACCGGGCGGTCGACGACGTGATCGCGCAGCCGTGGACCGTCGTCGTCCTCCACGACCTCCCGGTCGGTGCCGCCGATCGGCTCGACGAGCTCCTCGACCGGCTCGACGCGCTCGGTGTGGAGTTCAGCCAGGACACGCCCGACGAGTGCACGCCGATCCGCGCCGGCGCTCCGACGGCGAGCTTTGCCGTGCTCGGCGTCGGCGATCCTTGAGCGGACGTCACACGATCGCCGCGATCACGTCCGACAAGGCCCGGATCGTCGAGACCTCGAACACGCCGTCGCAATGCGTGCGGTACTGGGCCATCGCAGAGTCGTCGGTCTCCCACTCGGCTTCCGGTTCGGGATCGAGCCAATACACGCGACGCGCCCGCTCCGCGATGCGCGCGAACGCAGCCACGCCGGGATCGCGGAAGTTGGTACGGCCATCGCCCGTCACGAGCACCGTCGTGCGCCGGCCTACCGCGTCGTCGAGGAACTGATCGCAGAACTGCTGGAACACGGCGCCGTAGTCGCTGTGCCCGTCGAACCCGACGACGCCGCGGCGCTCGAGCACGCGTTGCACCGGCACGTCGAAGTTGGCGGTCGTGAAGATCTCGGTCATGTCGGCCACGCCGCCGACGAAGGCGAAGCTCCGCACCCCTGCCAGCACGTCGTGGATCGCGTGTACGAGCGTGAACGTGAACTGGGCGAACTCGGCGACGGAGCCCGAGATGTCGCACAGCACGACGACGTCGGGCCGGTGCGGATGGGTTCGCCGCAGCGCCGGGTCGATCGGGATGCCGCCGGTCTCGAGTGAACGCCGGAACGTCCGCCGGGGATCGAGGCGGCCCGTCGAACGGGGCCGGCGGCGGCGACCGATGCGAGCGGCGAGCTGGCGAGCCAGCGGTTGCAGCATGCGCCTGAGCTCGGCCAGCTCGGCACTCGACAGCGACAGGACGGGCCGGTCGAGAGCACCGACCGGCAGCGCCTGATCGTCACCTTTCCCCGGCGCCGCGAGCCGGCTCTTGGCGATCTCGTCGGCGAGCGCCCGCCGGAACTCCTCGAGCGCCCTGGCGATCTCGTGGCGGCGGAGCGACAGCTCGAACTCCGACAGATCGCCCTCGGCACGGAGCCGGCGCATCACGGCCGACAGCATGTTGGCGAGGTCGATGGCGCGCATGATGCGGTGGATCACGAGCCGGTCGGACGCGTCGTCACCGCCGTACATGGCCACTGCCCGGGCGGCAAGGCCCCGCATCGCGTCGCTGTCGCCCCGCCCGGCCGCGGCGCCGACGTCGGCGGCGAGGGCCGCGGCCGTCGGTCGGTCAGTCGCACGTTCGAACGCGGGGTCGAGCTCAGGCTGCTCGGGCAACGCCACACCCGGGGCGAAGACGAGGTCGAAGGCCCGGTCGAAGACCGCCAGGTCCGGCTCGCGCGAGATCATCACCGATCGCAGCGCGCTGCGCACCAATTCGCGATCGAGCAGATCGAGCAGCATCAGCGCCCGCGTGGCGTCGATCAGGTCGCCGGTCGCGACCTCGACGCCGGCCCTGCGAAGAACGGTCGCCAGGCGCGTCACGTGATCGACCATCGGGCCGCCGACCTGGGGTGATGGCGTCATCTCCGGTCACACTAGGCACCACCGGTGGCGCGTCAATTGTGCCTGCAAGGATTTGACACCACCCGGGGAGCGACCGAGACTGTGCGGAGGGAACGCCGTCCGCACATCCAGCAGATATCAGTCGATTCACCACGACCGGGCGCCGGAGGGAGTCAGCACCATGACGGGCTACGTGACCAAGTTCGGGTCACTCGACGACTACACCAAGGGCGGCATCGACCTCATCGACGGCGAGGCCAAGCACTACGCGTTCTCCAACATGTTCGAGGTCGCGTCGCACGCCCAGCCGTGGGAGAAGATCGCCGTCGGCAAGAACATGGAGTACGTGCTCGAGGTGATCCGCGCCGAGGGGACCAGCGAGTGGCGCACGTGCGCCCACGACGAGTTCCCGCTGTGCATGGATGGCGAGATCACCGTCGAGTTGGTCAAGCTCGACACACCGCTCGCGCCGGAGGGCAAGAACGGCTCGATCGCTGTCGGCGGCGACCCGGTCGGCAAGCCGATGGGACGCATCGTGCTGGGCAAGGGTCACATGGCGCTGCTCCCGGCGAACGCCGCGTACCGGTTCTCGTCAGCGACGCCCGGCGTGATCCTGCTGCAGACCATCCAGGGCGACGACACCATCGAACGCTGGGCCGAGATCTGCCTCAGCTGACCGCTAGCTGCGGCTCCACAAGACGGAACACGAACACGAAGAGGATCCACCAATGAGCGACACGTTGATCGATGTCCAGTCATCCGGGCCCAACTCCGACGGCTACCAGGAGTTCGACCTCGGCGGGTTCCACTTCCGGCGCGACGAGTACTTCGCCCACATCACCTGGCCCACCGGCGGACACGTGATGAGCATCGACACGTTCCTGCGCGCCCTGCAGCGCGACATCGCCTGGGACTTCTTCTACGGCACCGTCAACTTCGACCATGTCTTCGGCACCGTCAACCACTACGGCACCGTCGACATGTTCGCCGGCCGATTCAACGACGCCTACCGCAAGGCCGAGCTCGACCATTCCGAGAACTATGAGACGCCGTTGATCCGCGAGACGTTCAAGGCGATGCTCGACGACTGGACGAACGAGGGCTTCGACCCCTTCGCCAGCCCGGCCGAGACGGAAAAAAACCCGTTCGGCGTCAAGAACGGGTCGAACACCGACGCCGTGACCCGCCGCCGCGTCACCGCCTCGCGGATGGTCGGCGTGCCCGGCGACGAGCAGATCCGCACCGACGCGACCCACACGATCAACCGGATGTTTGCCGACGTCACCCAGGACGCCCCCGAGATCCACGCCGAGCCGGGGTTCGAGGACGAGGTTGCGGCGTTCAACCTGTTCGCCTACCTGAGCCGGTC
>DATMDV010000211.1:0-9158 GCA_035557475.1 Ilumatobacteraceae bacterium | reverse complement strand
GTACACCACCGCCCCAGCCGCCAGCGGACCGGTCGACCACGCCTCGAGACGGTCACACGCCGTCGTGGCCTCGTCGACCTCGGCCCGCAGGAGGGCGATCATCGCCAACACAGAGGTGGCAAGCGACATCGCCGGCACGTCGCCACACGTCCTCGCCAGCTCGAGCGCCTGCGTAGCCCCCTCACGTGAGGCGACGAGGTCGGCCGTCGTGAAGACGGCCAACGATCGCTCGGCGAGCGTGCGGGACCGCAGCACCGACCCTTCGGCCACCGATCCGGCCTGATCGAGATGTTCGATGGCGTCGAACACCGCGCCCCGCACGAACGCCGTGAACGCCAGCTCGCGGTGGACCCGGTAGCGCACGGGGTCTGGCAGCGTCTGGCCGAGCATCACGTCACCGAGGGCCTCGGCGGCGGACAGGTCGCCCGACCACGCCAGCGCCTGCATGTGGTCGGCGAGCAACTCGACCGGCGGCGGCGCCGATCCGAGAATCTCGCGGGCTGCGTCGAACAACGGCAACGCGGCGCTCGGAGATGCGCCGACGATCTCGATCGCGGCCGCGTGGAGCGCGGCGGCCGCCTCGTGATCACCGCGGAACGCGCCGAGGCGATAGTGCTCCGCGATCACGCTGCTGGGCCGGCCGAGGCGGCCCAGGAGGCGTGCTGCCGCGAGGTGCAGCGCACGCCGGACACCTGGGTTCAACGAGCCATAGAGGTACTCGCGATAGAGATCGTGACGGAACGTCGCCTCATCAGGTCCGATCGCGATCACGCCGGCGACGTGCGCCTCCGACAGCGTGCGCTGGACGACTTGCACCGAGACCTCGGCGACGAGCGCGAGCACGTCGGGCTCGATGGTCGTTCCGAGCACCGACGCGACACGGAGGATCTCGAGCGACGCCGCGTCCAGCGACGCGCAGGCAGTCGTCATCGCGTCGTCGTCCGAGGCGCGCTCCGTCGCCCGGCTGAGTGCGTCCATGAGCAACGGGTTTCCATGGCCGGAGCGCACGATCGCGTCGACCGAGCGGGCATCGCACTCGGCCGGGGGACGGCCGGCGAGGCGTTCGCGCACGAAGCGCGCCGCCGCCCGCTGACCGAGGGGCGCGAGATGCAGCACCGTCGCCGACGGCGACTGCGCGAGCTCTTCGAGCACGCCGGTCACATGGTGTTCCGCGGGGATCGGACGGCTGGCGATCGCCAGCCCGCCGCCGCCACGCTCCAGCCGTTCCGACACCAGCCGCAGGCAGTGGGCGGTTGCGATGTCGGCGAAGTGGAGATCGTCGATCACGAGGAGGGGCGTCACGCCCTTGCTCGCCCGCTCGAACTCGTCGAGGATCCGCTCCAGCGCCATGAACTCGGTGCCGGTGTCGATCGACATCCGTACCGTCGAGCCGACCAAGGCCCGTCGGTCCGTCGGCTCGACGGCGTCGAGCAGCGGACCCAGGGGTCGGGTGCGCTCGGCGTGCCTCGCCGCGACCCGGCGACGGAACACGCCCCGCCGGCCGGCCTCGGCGTCGAGATGGTCGAGCAGCGCGCTCTTGCCGATGCCGGCGTCGCCGATGATGATCAACGTCCCACCGGAGCCGGACGCGACGTCCTCGAGCCAGCGAGTGATCGACCCCAGCTCGGCGGTCCGACCGAGGAGGCGACCCGTCTGCCGCCCGTCCGAGGGCGCGCCGCGAGCCCCGGTGACGCCGACGTGCAGTGCTGCGGTCACTTCCATCGGTACGACTGCCCGAGCTGATCGGTTCCCGTCTTCAGTGCTTTACCCCGACTCCCAACGTACCCGAAGACCGGCCCACCCGTTCTGTCTGCTTCAGACGGCGCACCGCCGCGTTTGAAGCAGACAGTTCCGGGGATCAACGGCCGAGGAGCGCGCACGCGGCAGCGAGCGGTGTGATGAGTGTCGAGCTGTCCACGCCCTCCGGCGGGAACAGCGACAAGCTGCTGGGATCACCGTCGAAGATGGCACCCGGCACCGTGTACGTACGGCCGATCGAAGGCAACCAACCGTTCACCACGTCCAGCTCAACGGTCAGCTTGCCCCATGGGTCTCGATCGTCCCGACAACTCGTCGGGACGAAGGTGACCACCAGGCGTCTCGTTGTCGTGCCGTCGATCGTCGCCGGCAGCGGTGTCGTGCGGCTGATCGGGAACGTGTCGTTGTCCTCGTCGAGCATCGCGATGCCCAACACGGTGGCGCCGGGCAGGTCGGCCGAAGCATCCGAGATCCTCAACTCGCGCCCGCTCGAATTGAAGAACACGACGGTCACGGTGACGGCCGTCCGGTCGGCGGTGGTCGACATCTGTGCGCTTCCACCTCCGCTGCCACAACACCCGGGTTGCGGAAAGACGAAGCCGTACCCCCACAGCGCGGCACCCACGCCCACGACCGAGACGATGACGAGGCCCACGACGAGACGCACCCACCACGGGCGTGGCGGAGGGATCAGCTCGTCGATCGGATCGGAGGTGGTTTGAGCGTGCATGGATATTGGGTCTTGCGAATCGAAGTCTATTGTCATATTGTCTTATGACAATGGGACAGTCAAGCGCGACTCTCGAGGTTGCAACTCTGCGGTGGGGTCCGTGACTGGTTGGAAGCGACTGGTCTTCCGGAGGACGGCCATGGCAGTCGCCGTCCCGACGACCGCGTTATCGGTGCTGCTTGTCGCACGGAACGGCGGCGACGGCTCGGGGTGGAGCGTGACGGGCATCGTCGTCTTCGTGGTGTTGGCGGCGCTCGTGCTCGTCGTCATCCTGAACTTCGGGCTGCAACTTGCCGGCTTCGATGGCGAGGCGTCCGAGATCGCCGAACACCTTTCCAATGACCTGGAGCAACGGCGGTTGCTTGCACGGTGGCTCGGCCGGGCTCGATGGGCCCGGCTGGTCGGCGGGTTCTCGGGCTGTCTGATCTGGATTCTCGCCACCCACACGCGCGGGGACCTCCTGCTCTACGGCACCGGAGGGATCGCAGTCGGAGCAACGCTCGCCGAGCTCCACCACATTCGACCCCGCAGGGGTCCACGCACGGCTCGACTCGATGTCCGCTCGGTCGGCGACTACTTGATGCGTCAGGACGCTCGGCGGATGATCGGAGTGGGCGTCGTCGCGTTCGCGATCGCCGCGACCGGGTTGGTCGCCACCGACGCACGGCCTGCGATCTGGTGGGGGCTGAGTGCAGGCGCCGTGCTCGCGGCCGCGCGCCTCGCGCAGCAACGCGTCGCAAGTCGCCCGCGTCGCGCCATTTCGGCCAAGCTGACCCGCGCTGACGATCTCGCTCGCGAACTCGCCATCGGCCGCGGGCTCGCCAGACCGGCCACGTTCTTCGCGCTGGCGCTCGTGGCCAGGGGATTCTTCTCGCTCACTCCTGCGATCGGCGGGCTCGGAGAGCTCCTCGGCGGCGCCGCCTGGCTGTACGCGTTGTACCTGTGGTGGCATAACCGCCGGCTCGGTCTCGACTTCCTGCTGACTGAACCGCGAGACCCCGTGCTGGCGTGATCCTCTCCGTCGACCCCGGTCGGGCCCTGCCGGTCTACGAGCAGGTACGCGAGCAGATCAAGCGGATGGTCGCGTCCGGCACGCTGCAGGCTGGAACCCGACTCCCCACGATCCGCCAGCTCGCCGCCGACCTCGGGCTCGCCAAGGGCACGATCGAGCGCGCCTACGAACTGCTCGAGAACGACACCGTCATCGAGACGAAAGGGCGCAAGGGGACATTCGTGATGGAGATGGCGAGAGCGACCAAGCACCAACAGACGGTCGGACTGGCTGCGGCGGCCGAATCGCTGGTCGTGATCGCCCGACAGCTCGGTGCCGATGAGTCCACCACCCTCGATGCCGTCCGACAGGTGTGGCGCAACCTCTAACCGACCCCAATGATCCGTTCTGTCTGCTTCAGACGAACGCACGCGCGGTCTGAAGCAGACAGAACGGCTGGTTGGGAGCGGTTCAGGGGGCGAACAGGTCGTCGAGGCTGCCTGAAGCGGGCTCGGCGGCCTCTTCGTCGGCTTCGTCGGCGTCGACGTAGGCGGCATAGCCGGTGCTGTCGAGCTCGGCGGCGAGCTCGGGGCCGCCGCTGGCGACGATCTGGCCCCTCGACAGGATGTGCACGTGATCCGGCCGGAGCTCGGCGAGCAGCCGGCTGTAGTGGGTGATGGCGAGCACCCCGAGACCTTCGTTGCTCATCGCCTCGACCCGACGGGCGCAGTCGCGCAGGGCGTCGATGTCGAGACCCGAGTCGAGCTCGTCGAGGATCGCGATCTTCGGTTGCAGCACGGCGAGCTGCAGCGTCTCGTTGCGCTTCTTCTCGCCGCCCGACAGGTCGACGTTGAGCGGGCGGTGCAGGAACCGCTCTTCGAAGCTGATCCGCTCGGCCTCGTCGCGCAGCAACGCTTCGAGCTCGACCGTGTCGCGTCCGCGAGATCGCAACGCCTCGGCCATCGCGTCGACGAGGGTCACGCCCGGTACCTCGGTCGGGTATTGCATGACGAGATGCAGCCCGGCGACGGCGCGCTCCCACGCCGGCATCGCCAGCAGGTCACGACCATCGAGCGTGACCGAACCTTCGATCACCTCGTAGCCCGGCTTGCCCACCACGATCGCGGCCAACGTGCTCTTGCCGGCACCGTTGGGGCCCATCACGGCGTGCACCTCGCCAGACGACACCTCGAGATCGATGCCGCGCAGGATCTCCTTGCCACCGACGGCCGCCCGCAGCCCGGCGATCGCGAGCGTCGTCACTGGTCGACCGCGTCTCGGGAGTCGTGTCTGATGTCGACGGAGTCGACCGTGACGTTCACGACGATGTCGCCGTCGACGACGCGGGCGTCGAACACCGGCACCGGTTGGGTGGCGGGCAACGTGACCGGTTCGCCGGTGGTGAGGTCGAACGTGCTGCCGTGCTTCGGGCACTCGAGCTCGCGCTCGTCGCACCACACCTCACCGTCGCTGAGCGAGACGTCGGCGTGGCTGCAGACGTCGCCGATCGCGTAGACATCGTCGCCGATGCGCACGACCGCGACGGCGATCCCGTCGATCTCGAAACGCCGCGCCGTACCCGGCGCGAGCTCGTCGAACGAGCAGACGACGGTCCTGCTCATGCGCCGACTTCCGCCGCTGTGCCGATGACGAGCTTGGCTGCGACGCGCTGGCGGAGCTCGTCGGCGAGTGCCCCCGCGGGGAGCTGCTGCAGCACCTCGTCGAAGAAGCCGAGCACGACCAGCCGTTCGGCGATCGAGGGCTCGATGCCGCGGCTCTCGAGATAGAACCGCTGTTCCTCGTCGATCGGGCCGACCGTCGACGCGTGGCTGCACTTGACGTCGTTGGTGCGGATGTCGAGGTTCGGAACGCTCTTGGCCCAGGCACCTTCGGACAGTGTGAGGTTGCGGTTGGTCTGGAACGCGACGCTGCCGCCGGCGTGCTCGCGGATCTTGATCAGCCCTGTGTACACGCTGCGCGCCCGGTCCTGCACGGCGCCCTTGAACAGCAGGTCGCTCGTGGTGTGCGGGGCGTCGTGATCCTGGATCGTGCGGAAGTCGTGCATCTGTGATCCGCCGGCGAAGTACAGCGCGACCTGACGGGTGCTGGCACCCGCGCCGCTCACTCGGGCCTCGGTGCGCACTCGTGCGTAGTCGCCGCCGAGGGCGACGGTGGCCAGCATGATCGTCGAGTCGCGCTCGCCGAGCGCCTGCTGGTTGCCGATCTGCCACGTGTCGGCGCCGAGCTCGTTGACCGCCAGGTACTTGACCCGTGACGCCTGTTGGGCACGGACGTGGAGCACGGGCACGACGAGGGCGCTGATGCCGTCGGGCGACAGGAACCGCTCGATGACGGTGACCTCGCTGTCGGGCCCGGCGTCGATCACGAGCCGCGGGAACACCGCTGCGCCGTCGGCCGAGACGGTGTGGGTGACGGTGATCGGTCCGTCGATGGCGGCGCCCCTGGGGATGGTGAGCACCACCGGCGACATGAACGCTGCGTTCAACTCAGCGAAGGCGTCGGGTGCGTCACCCGGGAACAAGTCGAGGCCGCCGGGCGGGAGCTGCGTTCCGACGCTCTCGGCGCCGGTGACGACGGTGTCGACAGCTGCCGGGGCGAAGCGTTCGAGGTCGAGCTCGCCGATCCGGCTGTAGCGCCAGATCTCCTCCTCGGTGGTGGGCAGCTCGGTGGCCGCGAACCGCTCGGCGGCAGCGAGCCGCTGCTCGAGGACGGGGCCGGCCAGATCAGGATCGAGGACGCGGACCGCGTCGGGGGTGAACGCCGGCACGGCCGAAATTCTACTATCCGCGTAGTGGTAATTGCGACGTGCTCACGGGCTCGCGGTCGGCGCCGAACGGCCGGACGACCGCGTCACCGGCGGCGGCGGAACGGCCACAGACGGCGACCGGACGCCCGTGCCCGCTCGGTCTCGACCTCGGCGCGGATCTGGCTGCCCGCCGCGTTGAGGATCGCCTCGGCCTCGTCGAGCAGGGCCGCCGCGGTGCCGTCATCGAGCCCGGCCGGCTCGGGAGGAGTCGGCGGGACGGCGAGCGATCCGTGCGCCCAGGCCCGGTCGGCGAGGCGCCGTTCGTAGGCCGGGCAGTTGTCGGGGCAGCGCCACGGCGCGTCGGGGGCGAGATCGAGGTTGCACTTGCGGACCGTGTCGCCACTGGGATACGTGCGGCTTTCGAAGTTCTTGCACTCCGTCCGCATCGGCATGGCCGTACTGTACGCGTGCCGCTCCGTCACGGTGGCGCGACGTTTCGGTGCCTCGCCGGCGTGGTAGTTGTGTTGGCGGCGGACGGGCTCTGTAGCGGGCGGAAATCCACAGAACCCCAAGGAGATCCCCTCATGACCAACGTCCATCCCGATCGCGTCGTCGACGACGCACTCCCGGACGAGACCCGCACGCGAAGGACCTGGCTGAGAAATGTCGCGCTCGGTGCCGCCGGTGCTACGGCGGGCGCGATGGTGCTCGGCAAGGACGCCGCGGCCGATGACGGAGCCAACCTGGTTCTCGGCGCCGCCGCAGACAACAACAGCGAGACTCCCACGACCCTCGTGTTCGAGGGTGCAGCGGAACTGACCGAGGGCCCGAGCGTGCTCGGTGTCGGTGACGCCGTCCCCGCCGCCGACGCCCTATTCCCTGGCAATGTCGGTGGGTACGGCAACGACCTCGTCGCCAACGGCCTGCACGGCTCGACCACCAACTCGCTCGGCTACGGCGCCGTCGTCGCCAACCTCACGCCCGACGCCGCGACCGGTACCGAGCCGGCACCCAAGGGTCTGGCCGTCGCGTCGATGCACGGTTCGCAGATCCAGTTCGTACAGCTGCCGGATGCCGTCGCGGGTCCGACGACGGGCACCCACGTTCCCGGCGAGCTCTACGCCGACCTCGACGGCACACTCTGGTTCGCGGTGCCCGCCACCCCTGGGGGCACGGGAGTTCGTTGGGTCAAGCTCGCCGGCACGACTTCCGCCGGCGCGTATCACGCGATCACCCCGTCACGTGCGTACGACTCGCGCAAGACGGCGTACACGGTGAACGGACCGCTCGCACCCAACTCCAACCGGGTCGTCAGCCTCGCCGACAGCCACACGACCGAGGGTGCGCTGATCACGGCCAACGTCGTGCCGGTCGGCGCCACCGCGGCCGAGGTGAACGTCACCGTGTCGAGCCCGACCAACAAGAACTTCCTCGCGGTCGCGGCCGGTGACGCGGCGTCGACGCCGACGTCGCTGCTGAACTGGGACCTCGGCGTCACCCAGATCGCCAACTCGATCACCGTGCCGCTCGACGCGACCCGACAGATCAAGGTGTTCTGTGGCGATCAGGCCGGCAGCACCGACTTCATCGTCGACGTCTTCGGCTTCTATCTCTGATCACACACACCTCTGGCCAACGGTCAGACACGGGGCCCCGTCGATGACGATCGCCGGGGCCTCGTCGCGCTAGCCGACCGAGCCCTCCATCTGCAGCTCGATCAGGCGGCTCCACTCGACCGCGTACTCCATCGGCAGGGTGCGGGTGATCGGCTCGATGAACCCGTTGACCACCATGCCCATCGCCTGCTCCTCGGAGAGGCCGCGGCTCTGGAGGTAGAAGATCTGCTCGTCGGCGATCTTCGAGACAGTCGCCTCGTGGCCGATCTCGGCGTCACGCTCGCCGACCTCCATGTACGGCAGTGTCTTGCTCACGGAGTCCTCGTCGAGGATGAGGGCGTCGCACTGCACGTGGCTCTTGCACTTGGTGGCGCCCTCTTCGACGCGGACGAGGCCGCGGTACGTGGTCTTGCCGCCGTCCTTGCTGATCGACTTCGACACGATCTTCGAGGTCGTCTCGGGCGCGGCGTGGATCATCTTCGCCCCGGCGTCCTGGTGCTGACCGGCACCGGCGTACGCCACCGACAGCACCTCGCCGGTGGCCTTGGGGCCGACCAGGTAGACGCTCGGGTACTTCATCGTGAGCTTCGATCCGATGTTGCCGTCGATCCACTCCATGTGGCCCTCGGCCTCGACCCGGGCGCGCTTGGTGACCAGGTTGTACACGTTCGGCGACCAGTTCTGGATCGTCGTGTACGTGACGCGGGCACTCGGCTTGACGACGATCTCGACGACGGCCGAGTGCAGCGAGTCGCTCGTGTAGACCGGCGCCGAGCAGCCCTCGATGTAGTGCACCTGCGAGCCCTCGTCGGCGATGATCAGTGTGCGCTCGAACTGGCCGGCGTTCTCGGAGTTGATCCGGAAGTAGGCCTGCAACGGCATCTCGCAATTGACACCCGGCGGCACGTAGACGAACGATCCACCCGACCACACCGACGAGTTGAGCGCCGCGAACTTGTTGTCGCCGGGCGGGATGATGGTGCCGAAGTACCGCTTGACGATCTCCGGATGGTCCCGCAGCGCGGTGTCCATGTCGGTGAACAGGATCCCCTGCTGCTCCAGGTCTTCCTTGTTCTTGTGGTACACGACTTCGGAGTCGTACTGGCTCGTGACGCCGGCCAGGTACTTGCGCTCGGCCTCGGGGATCCCGAGCTTTTCGTAGGTGATCCGCATCTGCTCGGGCAACTCGTCCCACTCGCTGACCTGTCCCTCGGTGGGCTTCAGGTAGTAGTAGATGTCCTGGAAGTCGAGGTGCGGCATGTTGACGGCGAACCACGGGGCCATCGGCTTGCGCTC
>DATMDV010000210.1:0-31984 GCA_035557475.1 Ilumatobacteraceae bacterium | reverse complement strand
AGTTGCTGGAGGAGGTGCGCCAAGCACCGCTCGACGAGGCCAGTCGCGAGCGGTTGGCGGAGATCTACGAACGCTCGATCGTCGAGGTCTCGGGTGCACTCTCACCCGACCTGCAAGAGGAGCTGCACTCGCTGGCGCTGCCGTTCCGTCCCGACGTCGTGCCGAGCGAAGCCGAGATCCGGGTCGCCAAGGCGCAGCTCGTCGGGTGGCTGGAAGGGCTGTTCCACGGCATCCAGGCCACGCTGTTCGCCCAGCAGATCGCCGCCCGCCAGCAGTTCGAGCAGCTCCGCCAGCTCCCCGGCGGTCCCCCCGCCCAAGGTCAGCGACCCGGCCAAGGCGAGCGACCCGGTACATATCTATAACGATGGTCGGGACTAGCCTCCGCTCCGCTTTGGCCGCTCCCTCCGTGCGACTCGTCGCTGCGCTTCCCTCGTCGCCTTGGCACGTGTTGTCCACGCGAGCGTGACTGCTAAGGTCGAGCGAATCACATCGTTGTCATTTCCCGGGCCGCGTGCCGTCACTGACCCGTGACCGAGTCGTTCAGCCACCTCCACGTCCATACCGAGTTCTCGATGCTCGACGGCGCGGCGCGCCTCGACGAGATGGTGGGCAAGGCAGTTGCCGACGGCCAGCCGGCGATCGGCATCACCGATCACGGCAACATGTACGGCACGCTCGAGTTCTACAAGGAGTGCCGGCGCCAGGGCATCAAGCCGATCATCGGCACCGAGGCCTACATGGCGCACGACCACCGCAGCGAGCGTCCCGCCCGGCGTGGCCGCCTCGACGACTCCGGCGGCGACACCGAAGGCGGCCGCAAGCTCTACTACCACCTCACGTTGCTGGCCGAGAACGAGATCGGCTACCGCAACCTGATCCAGCTGTCGAGCCTGGCGTTCCTCGAGGGCTACTACTACAAGCCGCGGATGGACTGGGAGCTCCTCGAGAAGTACCACGAGGGTCTCATCGCCACCACCGGGTGTCTCGGTGGTCACGTGTTGCAGGCGCTGTTGCAGGGCGACGACAAGGGGGCGTTCGAGAAGGCGGGCCGGCTGCAGGAGATCTTCGGCAAGGACAACCTCTTCGTCGAGCTCCAGGATCACGGACTGCCGGCCCAGCGCGAGACGAACCCGAAGCTGCTCGACATCGCCGGGCGCATCGGCGCCCCGCTGCTGGCCACCAACGACTCCCACTACACGCACCGCGAGGATCACGAGGCCCACGACGCGCTGCTGTGCGTCCAGACCGGGGCCACGTTGTCCGACCCGAAGCGATTCAAGTTCGAGGGTCAGGAGCACTACCTCAAGACCGCCGACGAGATGCGGTACCTGTTCCGCGAGGTCCCCGAGGCGTGCGACAACACGCTGTGGATCGCCGAGCGGGCCGAGCTCGACATCACGTTCGGCGAGGCCCTGCTGCCCAACTTCGACGTGCCGGAAGGCTTCACATCCGACCGCGAGTACCTCGACCACCTCACCTGGGCCGGTGCCCGCGACCGCTGGGGCGACGACCTGCCCGGCTCCGTCGTTGACCGCATCGCCTACGAGCTCAAGGTCATCAACGACATGGGCTTCGCGTCGTACTTCCTCATCACCTGGGATCTCGTCAAGCACGCCCGTGACCTGGCGATCCGGGTCGGGCCGGGGCGTGGCTCGGCTGCCGGGAGTGCGGTGTCGTACTGCTTGCGGATCACCGACCTCGATCCGATCAAGTACGACCTGCTGTTCGAGCGCTTCTTGAACCCGAGCCGGATCTCGATGCCCGACATCGACATGGACTTCGACTCCCGCTACCGCGACGAGATGATCCGCTACGCCGCCGAGCGCTACGGGCGCGACCACGTCGCCCAGATCATCACGTTCGGGACGATCAAAGCGCGCAACGCAGTGCGCGACGCAGCCCGCGTGCTCGGCTACTCGTACGCGGTGGGCGACAAGATCGCCAAGGCCATGCCGCCTCTGGTGATGGGTCGAGACACGCCGCTGAAGTACTGCTTCGAGAAGGTCGACAAGTACGCCGACGGGTACAAGTCCGCATCCGAGCTGCGGGCGATGTACGACACCGACACCGACGTCAAGAAGGTCGTCGACGTGGCCAAGGGTCTCGAGGGTCTCAAGCGCTCCGACGGCATCCACGCCGCGGCGGTGGTGATCACCAAGGAGCCGCTCACCACCTACCTCCCGATCCAACGCAAGCCGGAGTCCGGCCAGGACCCCGACGACGCACCGATCGTCACCCAGTACGAGATGGGCGGCGTCGAGGCGCTCGGCCTGCTGAAGATCGACTTCCTGGGGCTGCGCAACCTCGACGTCATCACCGACACGGTGCAGATGATCCGCGCCGGCCGCGACCCCGACTTCGACATCGACACCGTCAGCCTCGACGACCCGGCGACGTATGCGTTGCTGTCACGCGGCGACACGATCGGCGTGTTCCAGCTCGAGTCACCGCCGATGCGCCAGCTGCTGAAGGCGATGGCACCGACCACGTTCGACCACGTCGGAGCCTTGATCGCGCTCTATCGACCGGGTCCGATGGGCGCCAACATGCACTACGACTACGCCGACCGCAAGAACGGTCGCAAGCCGGTGGTCCTGTTCCACGACGATGCCGCCGAGCTGCTGGCCGACACCTACGGGTTGATGATCTACCAGGAAAGCATGATGCGGGTCGCCCAGAAGTTCGCTGGGTACTCGCTCGCCGAAGCCGACAACTTGCGCAAGGCGTGCGGCAAGAAGGTGCGCGAGATGATGGCCCGCGAGCGCGACTCGTTCGAGACGGGCTGCGAGCGCACCGGATACGGGCGCCCACTCGGCAAGACGCTGTTCGACACCATCGAGCGCTTCGCCGACTACGCGTTCAACAAGAGCCACAGCTACGGGTACGGCCTGATCACCTACCAGACGGCGTTCCTCAAGGCGCACTACCCGGTCGAGTACTACGCCTGCATGTTGAGCAGCGTGAAGAGCAACCTCGACCGCGCCGCCGTGTACCTGTCGGACGCGCGGGCGATGGGGATCCGGGTGCTCACGCCCGACATCAACCAGTCGGTCACCGACTTCGCGGCGATGCTGCCCGACGACGTCCCGGCGAGCGTCAACCTTCCGGTGGGGAGCCCGGGCGCGATCACGTTCGGTCTCTCGGCGGTGCGCAACGTCGGCGAAGGGCTGGTCGAACAATTGCTCGTCGAGCGCGCCGAGAACGGTCCGTACGCCGACTTCCACGAGTTCGCCGAACGGGCGCCGGAAGGGGTGCTCAACAAGCGGACCGTCGAGTCGCTGATCAAGGCCGGGGCGTTCGATGCGATGGGGCATCCGCGCCGAGGTCTGCTGGCGGTGTTCGAGCAGGTGATCGACACCACCGTGATCCGCCGGCGCGAGCGCGACCAGGGGGTGATGAGCCTGTTCGGCGACTGGGGCGGGGCCGAGGACGGCGCCGCCGAGCCCGGAACGAGCCTGCCCGGCATGGGGTTCGACGAGCGCCTGGCGATCCCCAACGTCGAGTTCGACAAGGGCGACCGGCTCCGCAACGAGAAGGAGATGCTGGGGCTCTACGTCTCCGACCACCCACTGTTCGGGGTGGAAGCGGCGCTCAAACGCAAGGTCGAGCAGTCGATCGCCGATCTCCACGACCTCGAGGATGGGGCGTTGGTGCTCGTCGGGGGTGTGATCACCAACCTCGGCCGAAAGTTCACCAAGAAGGGCGATCAGATGGCGGTGTTCGTGCTCGAGGACCTCGAGTCGTCGATCGAGGTGACGGTCTTCCCGCGCACCCTCGCCGAACAGGGCCACAAGCTCGAAGACGACGTGATCGTCACCGTCAAGGGCCGCCTCGACCGGCGCGACGACTCCCGCTTCGGTCTGATCGGTCAGACGATCACGGTGCTGGCGCTCACCCAGGACCCCGCCCAGCCGTTGCGGCTGAAGCTGCCGTCGACGTCGCTCGACGAGCTCAAGATCCACCGTTTGAAGCGGATCCTGCGCGACCACCCCGGCGATTCGGTCGTGCAGATCGACATCGGTCAGGGCAAGGTGCTGCGCTTGTCGGACGAGTTCCGCGTCGACATCGACCGTTCCGTGGGCGAGTTGCGCATGGCTTTCGGGCACGAAGCCGTCGTCTTGTCGTGAAGTTCTGACGCTTCTCGACGCCGCCTGGTGGCCTCACTTGTCCGGGTGGGCCGAACGGATGGCAGAATAGAGCGGTACGCCGCACGAGGAGAGGACTCGGTAGGAGAGAGGATATGTCGATCGATATTGTCACCAACGACGCCGTCGCCCTCACCGACAGTGATCTCGACGAGATGGCGTCGATGGGTGGGGCCTTCGACATCGGGGCCGTTTCCAAGGCCAAAGAGGACTGGGTCCTCGCCACGGTCGCCCGCATCGACGGCAAGCTGCACGGATTCAGCTTCTCGACGCTCGAGCGCATCGGCGGCACGCCGTGCGTGCTCATCGGCATGATGAGCGTGCGTCGCCACTCCAAGCGCGACCAGGTCCTGCGGGGCCTGATGCACGAGGCCTACCACCGGGCGCTGATGGCGTTCCCCGACGAGGACGTCGTGATCGGCTCGCGGTTCATCGCCGCGGATGCGCTCGACGGGTTCAAGGAGCTCGACGAGGTCACGCCGAGCCCCGGCTCGCGGGCCGTCGGCGAGGAGCGGGCATGGGGTCGCCGGCTCGCCAAGCGTTTCGGCGTCGAGCAGGCGTACGACGAAAAGACGTTCATCGTCACCGCCAACGGGCGCGGCGGGTTCCTCGACTTCGAGTCATCGAAGCCCGAGAAGATCAGTGCCGCCCACACGGCGATGTTCGATCCGATTCCCGCCGACGGCGGCTCGCTCGTCGTCTACGGGTGGACGATGGCCGAGGACCTGGTCAAGCTCGGCAGTCGCTGACCGCCATGGGCGAGTTCGTCGACGTCGCGAGACGCCGACGGATGACCCGGGCGTTCGACCCCCGACCGATCGAGCCCGAGCTGCTCAACGCGCTCGTCGACATCGCCTCGCGCGCGCCGAGCGCCGGCAAGGCCCAGGGTTGGCATCTGGTGGTGCTCCGCGGCGAGGAGACCGCCCTGTTCTGGGACATCACGCTGCCGGCCATGGGCCGTGGCACGTTCAAGTGGCAACGCCTGCTCGACGCCCCGGTGATCGCGCTCCCGTTGGCCGACCAACGGGCGTACACGTCGCGATACTCCGAGCCCGACAAGGCCGGTACCGGTCTCGGCGCCGGTGCCCAGGCGTGGCCGGCGCCGTACTGGACGATCGACACCGCGATGGCCGTGATGACGCTGTTGCTGGCGGCCGAGGACGCCGGCCTCGGGGCGCTGTTCTTCGGCGTGTTCAAGGGTGAGCGTCGCCTCCGCCAACGGCTCCGCATCCCACCGGGTCTCGATCTGCTGGGCGCGATCGCGCTCGGTCATCGCAGCGACGACGCGGCCGCCGAACCGTCCGGTCGGAGCTCCGGACGCAGCCGCCGCCGACCGAACGAGATCATCCACTTCGGTGGTTGGTGAGCGTTGACGGGAGCTCGTGCCCGGTGAGCTGTCGGAAGAACCCCTCCGGTGTGTCCTGGGGCGCCTCGCACGCGTAGTCGCGGCACACGTACGCCAGACCGTCCGTCCGTTCGTGCCACAGTGGCGAGTCGTACCGCTCGCCCCAGGCGAGCACGACGTCGGGCCGGAACAGCGACTGGGCCAGCCGCACGAGGTCGGGCCGGTCGCCGACGATCGCCACCTCGGTGACGCCCCGGCTGCGGGTCTCGATCCCGAGCAGTGCGTTCGACACCGCGCCCGGGGCCTGCGCGATCACGGTGCCGAGCAGCTGGAAGATGCGGTCGGCGTGGTTGGCGTAGCGCATCTCACCCGTGAGCGCGGCGAGGCGGGTGAGGGCGATCGCCGCTGTCGAGTTGGCCGACGGCGTGGCGTTGTCGAGGATGTCCTTCTGGCGGGCGACGAGCAGCTCACCGTCGTCGGCCGTCGTGAAGACGCCGCCGTGTTCGACGTCCCAGAAGTGATCGAGCATCACGTCGGCCGTTTCGCGGGCGGCGTCGATCCAGCGCGCCTGCCCGGACGCCTCGGCGAGGCGCGTGAACGCATCGACCAGCGCGGCGTGGTCGGCGGCGAGCGCGTCGTGGCGGGCGGGCGGCGTGCCGTCGGCCTGCCAACTCCGGTGCCACCGGCCGTCGGGTCGCCGGAGCTCGCGGAGCAGGAACTCGCCGTTGTCGATCGCGGCCTGCAGCCAGTCGGCACGTCCGAGCACCGCCGCGGCTTCGGCCAGCGAGGCGAGGAACAGCGCGTTCCACTCGGTGAGCACCTTGTCGTCGAGCAGCGGACGGAGCCGGCGCGCCCTCACGTCGAACAGCCGCTGGCGGGCCGCTTCGATCGCGGGTGAGCGGGCGAGTTCGCCGCGCGCGGCGAGGCGGTTCGGGATCGAGCGGCCCTCGAAGTTGCCGGTGTCGGTGATGCCATACCACTCGAGCACGGCGTTCACGTCGGCGTCGGTGTCGTCGACTCTGCCGGCGAGGGCCGCTCGCACCTCGTCGGGTGTCCACGTGTGGAACAGGCCTTCGTGCCCGTGGCCGTGCTCGTCGGGCGAGTCGGCGTCCTCGGCCGAGTAGAAACCGCCCTCGGGGTGGCGCAGATCGCGCAACACGTAGGTGATGGTCTCGTCGACGACCTGGAGCCATCGTGCGTGGCCGAACAGCGCGAAGCCATGCAGATAGGCGCGCGCCAGCAATGCCTGGTCGTACAGCATCTTCTCGAAATGGGGGACCAGCCACTCGCGGTCGACGGAGTAGCGCGCGAACCCGCCACCGATGTGGTCGTAGATGCCGCCCGACGCCATTGCGTCGAGCGACGTCGTGACGACGGTGGTCGCGGCCTCCGAACCGGACGACATGTACGCCCGCAGCACGAGCTCGATGTGCATCGTCGACGGGAACTTGGGCGCCTGGCCGAACCCTCCCCAGTCGGCGTCGAACGAGCCGGCGATCTGCTTGAGCGCACCGTTGACCGCGTCCATCGAGGGGATCGTCGCCGCCGGCTGGATCGTGGCCGACGTCCCGATCGCCTTGACCAGTGCCGCGGCGTTGGAGTCGAGATCGTCGCGGCGGTTGCGCCAGACGTCGTCGATCGCGTCCATCAGCTTCAAGAAGGCCGGCTTGGGGAAGTACGTGCCACCGTAGAACGGCCGGCCGTCGGCGGTCATGAAGACGGTCATCGGCCAGCCGCCCCGCCCGGTCATCGCCTGCACGGCATCCATGTAGATGGAGTCGACGTCGGGCCGCTCCTCGCGGTCGACCTTGATGTTGACGAACCGCTCGTTCATCGCCGACGCCACCTCGCCGTCCTCGAAGCACTCGTGGGCCATCACGTGGCACCAATGGCATGCCGAGTACCCGACCGACAGGAGCACGGGCACGTCGCGGGTGCGGGCCGCTTCGAACGCGTCCGGCCCCCACGCGTACCAGTCGACGGGGTTGTCGCGGTGCTGGCGCAGGTACGGCGAGGTCTCGTCCGCGAGCCGGTTCATCGAGCCGACCCTACCGACGCGACCTGCGGGGAGCTGATCAGGCGCCGACGGCGTGGTAGCCGCCGTCGACGTGGATGATCTCGCCGGTGGTCTTGGGGAACCAGTCCGACAGCAGCGCCACGCACGCCCTGGCGACCGGTTCGGAGTCGTTGACGTCCCAACCCAGCGGCGCCCGGCCGTCCCACGTGTCCTCGAACAGCGCGAAGCCGGGGATCGACTTGGCGGCCATCGTCCGAATCGGCCCGGCGGCCACCAGGTTCGAGCGGATGCCGAGTGGTCCGAGCTCCTTGGCCAGGTAGCGCGACACGCTCTGCAGCGCCGACTTGGCGACGCCCATCCAGTTGTAGGCGGGCCACGCGACGCGATTGTCGAAGTCGAGCCCGACGAACGCACCGCCCGCCGACATCAGCGGGACGAACGCGTCGGCGAGCGCCTTCAGCGAGTACGTCGAGATGTGCATCGCCACCGCGACGTCGTCCCACGTCGCGGTCATGAACGAGTCGCCGAGGCAAGCCTCGGGTGCGAACCCGATCGCGTGCAGGACCCCGTCGACGCGCCCCCACTTCTCGGCCAACGCGTCGCGGACGGCTTCCCCGTGGGCCGGGACCGTGACATCGAGCTCGAACACGTCGAGGTCGTTGCCGAGCTTGCGGGCCGTCCGTTTGGTGAGGCTCAGCGCCCGGCCGGCGCCGGTGAGCACGATCTCGGCGCCCTCGTCAAGTGCCGTGCGGGCGACCCCGAATGCCAGCGACGCATCGGTCATCACGCCGGTGATCACGATCTTCTTGCCGTCGAGCAGACCCATGTCCGGCGACGGTAGCCGCCCTTGGGCTGGGGGCACGGCGATGTGACAGGCTGGCGGGTCATGCGCATCGGCATCTTGGGCGGCACGGGCCCGGCGGGGCGCAGCTTGGCGGCCCGGCTGGCGAGCATCGGCTACGCAGTGGTGATCGGTTCGCGCTCGAAGTACCGGGCGATGGAGGCCCGGGACGGGTTGGTCGACAAGTGGCCGGACCTCGGCGAACTGCTGGCGTTCGGCGACAACCCGGCGGCTGCCGATTGCGACATGGTCGTCATCGCCACGCCATGGGACTCGGCCGCGACCACCGCTCAGGAGCACAAGGACGCCCTGCGCGGCAAGGTCGTGATCAGTATGGCCAACGCCCTCGTGCGGGTCGGTCACGAGTTCCAGCCACTGGTGCCGCCGCGGGGCAGTGTGGCTGCCCACGTGCAGGCAGCGGTGCCGCGTTGTCGCGTGGTCGCCGCGTTCCACCACCTCCCGGCGACCGAGCTCGGCAACCTCGGTGAGCCGATCGACTCCGACGTGCTGATCTGCGGCGACGACCCCGAAGCCGTCAGCGAGGTGAGCCGCATCGTCGCCAAGATCCCGGGCTGCCGGCCGCTCGACGCCGGCGAGTTGTCGAACGCCACCGCCATCGAGGCGTTCACGGCCGTGCTGTTGCAGCTCAACGTGCGCTACAAGACGCGGGTCGCACCCAAGCTCACGGGAATCAAACGCGACCCGCGGGCGGTTGACCCCTGAGCATGCCGATCTCGATGCGCCTGTACGACACGGCCCGGCGCGCCATCGTGCCGTTCGAGCCGAACGAGCACGTGTTGATGTACACGTGCGGGATCACCCCGTACGACGCCACCCATCTCGGGCACGCGGCGACGTTCATCTCGTACGACGTGCTGCAGCGGCGTCTGATCGACGCCGGATACACGGTGAAGTGCGTGCGCAACGTCACCGACGTCGACGACCCGCTGTTCGCCAAAGCGCGCGAGCTCGGTGTGCACTACCTCGACCTGGCGGCGGGAGAAGAGGCGCGCTTCGAGCGCGATCTGCTCGCTCTGAACGCGCTTCCGGTCGCGTCGGCGCCGCGCGCGTCGTCGGCGATCCCTGACATCCGCGGCTTCATCGGGATGGTGCTCGATCGCGGATACGCGTACGAGGCGGGCGGCGGTGTGTACTTCGACGTGTCGAGGTTCGAGGCGTTCGGTTCACTCAGCCACTACTCCGAGGCCGAGATGATCGATCTCGCGAGGCAACGCGGTGGGCATGTCGACGACCCCAACAAGCGCCATCCGCTCGACTTCGTGCTGTGGCTCCCGTCGGCGGCCGACGAGCCGTCGTGGGAGACGATGTGGGGCCCTGGTCGCCCCGGATGGCACATCGAGTGCAGCGCGCTCGCCCTGCGCGAGCTCGGGACGACGATCGATCTGCACGGTGGGGGCACCGATTTGATCTTCCCGCATCACGAGTGCGAGCGCGCCCAATCCGAAGCAGCCACCGGTGAGCCGTTCGTCAAGCACTGGATGCACACCTGTCTGGTCTCGAAGGACGGACAGAAGATGTCGAAGAGCCTCGGCAACCTCGTGTTCGTCGACAAGCTGCGCACCGAGTGGGATCCGATGGTCATCCGGCTCGGGCTCATCGAGCACCACTACCGCACGGAATGGGAGTGGGACGACGAATTGCTGCCCCGCAACGCGGAGCGGCTGCAGCGGTGGCGGGACGCCGCCGACGGGACCCCGAACGACCTGCTCGCGGAGGTCCGCGAGCGTCTCGACGACGATCTCGACTCCCCCGGTGCGGTGGCGGCGATCGATGCCGCGGCAGCGCGTGGCGCGTCGACACGAGCGGCGGCTGACCTGCTCGGCGTGCAACTCCAGCCAGCGGGGTGAGCGCGCGGGGGATTCACGCTGTGGTTGTCCTGCCACACCAGGCGTTCACAAGAAGTTCAACCGGACCACACCCCGGCGTTCGAGATGGTGTCCTACACTCCGCGTCATGACCTCGGGTCCCGGTGCGACATGACCTCGGCTCCCGGTGCGACATGACCTCGAGTCCCGGTGCAGGCGTCGCCCAGCGTCGCACGCGTGCGATCGTCGGTCCGGTGATCCGACGGCTGTGGACCATCAACCGCGAGGGCTACGAGCGCCTTCCTGCCGACGGGCCGGCGATCCTGTGCCCGAACCACATCAGCTTCCTCGATTCGGCCTTCTTGCTGATGACGCTCCCACGCAACATCAGCTTCGTCGGCAAGGCCGAGTACATGGACTCGTGGAAGACCAAGTTCTTGTTCCCGGCGATGGGGATGATCCCGATCGACCGCTCGGGCGGGGCCAAGAGCCTGGTCGCCCTGGACGCCGCCGAGGACGTGTTGCGGCGCGGCGAGCTGTTCGGGATCTTCCCCGAGGGCACCCGCAGCCGTGACGGCTACCTCTACCGGGGGCGCACCGGCGCAGCTCGGTTGGCGATGAAGCTCGACTGCCCGATCTTCCCCGTCGGCATCGTCGGCACCGACAAGATCCAGCCGCCCGACGCCAAGCTTCCCAAGCCGTTCCGCGAGTGCACGATCAAGATCGGCCGACCGATCACGCCGGCGCGCTATCGCGACCGGCCACCGCGCATCGTCTACCGCTCGATGATGGACGAGGTGATGTTCGAGATTCGCGAGCTCACCGGTCAGGTGTACCGCGACGTCTACGCGGGTCAGCAGCCCGAATCCGAGGCCGTGGTGCCGGCCAGGGTGGGCAGCGTCGACGAGGTCGACGAGCGCGCCGGCGACCGCGAGCTCGTATCCGTCGGTAGCGGCTGACGCCGACCGGTGACCGTTCACGACTAACCACCAACGAGCAACCGGGCGGGCGCTCGTAGACTTCGACGCGCCATGTCGAACATCACGATCTCCTTGCCCGACGGGTCCTCGCGTGAGTATCCGGCCGGCTCGACCCCGCTCGACGTCGCGTCGTCGATCGGGTCGCGCCTCGCCAAGGCGGCCGTCGCCGCGACGGTGGACGGCACCGAGACCGACCTGACGGTGCCCGTCCCTGACGGATCGACGGTGGCGATCGTGACCGACAACAGCGACGAGGGCCGTCACGTGTTGCGGCATTCGACGGCGCACGTGATGGCGCAGGCGGTCACGCAGCTGTATCCGGGCGCCAAGTACACGATCGGGCCGGCCATCGAGAACGGCTTCTACTACGACTTCGACCTTCCCGACGGCCGGACGTTCACCGAGGACGATCTCGACCGGATCGCCGACCGGATGCGCAAGATCATCGCCGACGACCAGCCGTTCGTCCGGTCCGAGGTGTCGCCCGACGATGCCCTCGAGATCTTCGCCGATCAGCCCTACAAGCGCGAGATCATCGAGCGCGTCAGCGGGGTCGAAGCCGACGAGCACGATGCGGGCGACCAGGATCTAGGAGAGGTCGCCCCGGGTGGGTCGATCAGCCTGTATCGCAACACCGATTCGTTCGTCGACCTGTGTCGGGGACCGCACGTCCCATCGACGGGACGGCTCGGTCACTTCAAGTTGCAGAAGGTCGCCGGGGCGTACTGGCGCGGCAACGAGAAGGGCCCGATGCTGCAGCGCATCTACGGCACCGCGTGGGAGTCGAAGGCGGCGCTCGAGGCCCACCTCGAACAGCTCGTGGAAGCCGAGAAGCGCGACCACCGCAAACTCGCTGTCGACCTCGACCTGTTGAGCTTCCCGAGCGAGCTCGGTGGCGGGCTGGCGGTGTGGCACCCCAAAGGCGCCGTCGTGCGCAAGCTGATGGAGGACTACAGCCGCACCCGCCACGAGAGCGGCGGCTACGACATGGTGTTCACGCCGCACCTCAGCAAGGCAGGGCTGTTCGAGACGAGCGGTCATCTCGACTGGTACGCCGACGGCATGTATCCGCCGATGGAGATGGACAACGGCACGTACTACATGAAGCCGATGAACTGCCCGATGCACTGCCTCGTGTTCCGAGCCAGGCAGCGCAGCTACCGCGAGCTGCCGTTGCGGCTGTTCGAGCTCGGCACGGTCTACCGCTACGAGCGGGCCGGCACGTTGCACGGCCTGATGCGGATTCGCGGCTTCACCCAGGACGACAGCCACATCTACTGCACCAAGGAGCAGATGCCCGACGAGATCTCGTCGCTGCTCGACTTCGTGATCTCGGTCCTGCGGGCGTTCGGGTTCGACGAGTTCACGTTCAATCTCTCGACGAAGGACCCCGACAAGTACGTCGGCAGCGACGAGATCTGGGAAGAGGCGACCGACGCCCTCCGCCAGGCCCTCGAGCGCCACGGTCTCGCCTACAAGGTCAAGCACGGCGACGCCGCGTTCTACGGACCCAAGATCGACATCGACGTCCGTGACGCGATCGGTCGCACCTGGCAGCTCTCGACGATCCAGGCCGACTTCACACTGCCCGAGCGATTCGGGCTCGAGTACGTCGGCGCCGACAATGGCCGCCATCAGCCGATCATGTTGCACCGCGCGCTGTTCGGCTCGATCGAGCGCTTCTTCGGCGTGCTCGTCGAGCACTTCGCGGGTGCGTTCCCGACGTGGCTGGCCCCGGTGCAGGTGCGCGTGCTGCCCGTGGCGACCGCGCACGAGGAATACGCGGTGTACGTGGCCGATCGCCTCCGCGCGGTCGACGCGCGTGTCGACATCGTCAACGCCGACGACCAGCTCGGCAAGCGAGTCCGCAACGCCAAGCTCGAGAAGATCCCCTATGTGTTGGTGGTCGGCGACGACGACGTCGCCCACAACACGGTGGGCGTGAACGTCCGCGGCGGTGACAAACCCGAGCGTGGCGTCGCGATCGACGAGTTCATCGGGCGGCTCACCGACGAGCTTGCTGTCGCCACCCACGACGCACTCGGAGCCTGAGGTCCGAGGTGCTCGAGCGTCTGTGGAACGGCTGGCGTTCCGCGTACGTCCAGGGCGGTGTCGAGGAGTCGTTGCACACGGATGAGGGCAGCGTGTTCACGCGCATCCTCGCGTCCGGCCTCGACGACATCGAGACGAACATCGTCCACCGCGGTACGACGTGCTTCGCGATCCTGAACGCGTTTCCCTACTCCACCGGGCATGTGCTCGTCCTGCCGTACCGGGAGGTCGCCGAGCTCGAGGATCTCTCGGCCGACGAAGTTGCGGAGCTGTGGAGCACGGTGACCGATGCCGTGGTCGCGATCAAGCGCGCGTACACGCCGGAGGGGATCAACATCGGCGTCAACCTCGGCAAGCCGGCGGGTGGGTCGATCAGCGAGCACCTCCATGCCCACGTCGTGCCGCGATGGACGGGCGACTCCAACTTCATGACCGCCATCGCCAACACCCGCACGCTGCCGGAGGCGCTCGTCGACACCGCGTCGCGGCTGCGGGCGGCATGGCCGCCGCCGCGCTCCTGAACCGTCGCCGGGCGGGCGACCTAGGCTGGGGCCCGAGATGGCCCCAGACGACGAGCACCTCGACGAGCAGCCCGCGGGTCTAAGAGACGAGCACCGCGACGAGCAACGCGACGAGCTTCCCGACGACCTCGACGCGACGGGCTTCGTCGGTCCGTATCAGTTCCCCGACAACAGTCGCCGCCGCATCCCGGGGTTCATCTATCTCGCCCTCGCCGTCGGCTGCGTCATCGCGTATCTGGTCGGGGAGGACTCGGCGATCGTCAACGTCGGCTTCGTGTGGGCGGCAATCGTGCTCGGCGGCGTCGGTCTCCTCAGCGTGACGTCCGGGTGGCGAATGCGCATCGACGAGAAGCAAGCCCTCGTCGAGGCCCAACGAGCGGTCACCTTCCCCGTCGGACATGCATCGGCCCAGCAGGTGTGGCACGGCATCCGCAGCCGGCCCACCTGGCGTGTCCTGTGCTATTCGATCGAGGAGCCGCCGCGACAGCGCGGGCTCGTCCTCGTCGATGCCGTTGACGGGCGGGTGCTCGAGCATCTCGTGGAGGCCAATCCCGAGCAATGGGCGTCGGGTGCACCGCCCGAGATCTCCGCGTCCGAGTAAAATTCGCACCGCATGTTCGACGGCAAGTTCCGCACCACGATCGACAAGGCGGTGAAACCTGTCGGCGACGGCTTGCGGCGAACCGGTCTCACCCCCGACCATCTGACGATCGTCGGCCTCGTCGTCGGCGCGGGTGCGGCGTTCGCGATCGGCGCCGGAGAGTTGCTGATCGGCCTCGTGCTCGTGATCCTCGCCGCCCTTCCCGACCTGCTCGACGGGGCGCTCGCCAGAGCGTCCGGTGCGTCGAGCCAGCGCGGGGCCTTCTTCGACTCGACCGTCGACCGGCTCACCGACGCGCTACTTCTCGGTGGCATCGCCTGGCATCTGGCCTCGACCGAGTCGGCACACATGGCGATCCTGCCGTTCGCGGTGATGGCCGTGTCGTCGTTGATCTCGTACCAACGGGCCAAGGCCGAGTCACTCGGTCTGGACGCCAAGGGCGGCTTGATGGAGCGTGCCGAGCGGATCGTGCTGCTGTGTCTCGGACTGCTGTTCGACGTCCTGTTGATCCCGATCCTGTGGGTGATGCTGGTGCTGACGTGCGTCACGGCGGTGCAGCGATTCGTGAAGGTGTGGCGTCAGGCGGCGGTTGCGCCCGTCACGCTGGCCCGCATCGAACTGCGTCGATCGCGCCGCCAGAGCCGCCGGGTCGCGCGCCTCGACCGGCGCCACACGCGAGTTCCGCGGCGACGTAGCTGATCCGTCCGATGGCCGAATCCGAAAAGCGCGGGAAGGCCGTGTCTGATGGGCGCAGTCGCGCTGTCACCGACGCGTTGACAGTCGGTGGCTTCCGCCTGGGTGCGCTCGCGGCTCGAGCACTTCCCGGCCTGGCGGCGGCGGCGTTGGCCACGCCGATCGGGTTCGGGGCGAGCGCCACCAACCGTGACGGCCGAGCGATGATCGAGCGCCATCTGCGGCGGGCGAACCCGACGCTCGAAGGGCTGGCGCTGCGCCGCGCGGTGCAGGAGGCATTCGATTCGTACGCCAGGTACTGGATCGAGAGCTTCCGCCTCCCGAGCCTCAACAAGCGGGTCGTCGACGCGGGCCTCAAGGTTTCGGGGTACGAGTACGTTGCCGACGGTCTCGACAAGGGCCACGGCGTGATCCTCGCCCTTCCACATCTCGGCGGCTGGGAGTGGGCAGGTCGGTGGCTCACGCTCCGGGGCATCAAGATCACCGTCGTCGTCGAGCGGCTCGATCCGCCCGAGCTGTTCGACTGGTTCGTCAAGCTCCGCAGCCAACTCGGAATGACCGTCGTAGCGCTCGGGCCAGACGCCGGCAAGGCGGTGCTCGGAGCACTCAAGCGCAACGAGGTGGTGTGCCTCCTGTCTGACCGCGACCTCGACGGTCGGGGGGTCGAGGTCGACTTCTTCGGCGAGCGCACGACGTTGCCGGCCGGCCCCGCCACGCTCGGCATCCGTACCGGGGCGCCAATCCTGCCGACCGCGGTGTACTTCACACCGCGGTACAACGGCCATTTCGGTCTGGTCCGTCCACCGCTCGACACGACACGGTCGGGATCGCTGCGCGACGACGTCGTCAAGGTCACCCAGCAGCTCGCCCGCGAGCTCGAACTGCTGATCACGCGAGCGCCGCAGCAGTGGCACATGTTCCAGCCCAACTGGCCGTCTGATCCCGGCTACGGAGACAACCGCGGGTAGATGCGGAACCGCCCGCCCTACCACCGGTGGCGGGTGCTCCGTCAGGCGACGGCGGTCGCGTTGTCCGGTTGGGCAGCGCGCCCATCGTGACGCAACTGCATCCTGGCGCTCTCGGCCCGCAGCCATGCCTCGTATTCGTCGCCGACGTGACGCATCTCGTCGACGATGCGGTCGGCTTCGTCGACCGTGGCGGCTCGCTTCAAGTCGCGGGCGAGTCGCTGCATCGCGCCCCGGTGTGCGACTGCCGCATCGAAGGCACGCAGACGTTCGAGGTTGTCCAGCTCTCTTGCACTCAGGACGGTGTGGCTCATGCGTCTTTCCAAATCTCGATCTGCTCGAATCGGCACGCGAGTCACAAAGCTTGAGCAGAATTTTTCCGGGGCGATCGAGTGCGGACCGTAGTCAGCCAACCGCGTCCGGGGAGAGTGTTTGAAGCCGCCCATCCGGGGGGACACCAAATGCCGCGGCCGGTCACCGAGTCCGCCCATCCAGGCCGCCCACGGATGGCCGTCCGTTGAACACCGCGCCACCAGACCCCGGACGCGCAACCGCCCGCCCTGCTGACAGGGGCGGGCGGTTGGCTGATTCCGGAGGGCTGCTCATCGCATTGAAATAACGATGTTTGGAACACGCGGCGGCGGGGAACGACACGGGTCGAGAGGGCGGTCCGGCCGTCATCCCGCCCGCAACGACCGGACCGCCCGCCAATCGCTGTGAACATCGGGTGGCCGGATGTCACAGTTCATCCGAAGGGGTGCAATTCGCTTCGGCCATCCCTGCCGCCGAGACGGTGTCAGTGCCGACCAACCGATGCAACCGCGAATTCGGTTGCTCCGGTCGGCAGAAAGCGTCACGTTCCGTCGATCCAGCTCTGCTCTCCGACGAAAACATCGGCCAGACGAGCTGCTACGGTACCCCCCGCTGACATGGTGGGCACGGCCGCTCCATCGGACTCAGCGGGCCGGTTGGAGCGGGGGCTAGCAGTCGAGAAGTCGTCGTCCGGTGACGGGAGGCGCCCGCATCGCTGTTGCCTCCCGAGAACCGCAGACGGACCGCGCGGCCTGGGAGCAAACGGAGAAACTTGAGATGGGGCCGCCGGACGACGAAGTCGGGCCATGTATCACCGCCTGCCGATCGCGCTCTCGTGGTGAGGCGCAATGCTTGACGATCCCGAGATCCGACCGGGTCGGGCCGCGCGGGAGGTCAACTTGATCCGGGATGCTGCCGATGAGAAACCGATGATGCATGCGGCGAGAGCGCCGTCAGGCGCCGTCGTGGCAGCGGTCGGTCTGGCCCTCGCAACTCTCGTCGCGCCCTCGGCGCGACTGTCGGAGGCAGTTGTCGCCGCCGTACCAGCGGTGGCCGCGATCGCGATCGTGGCCGGCGTGGTGAGGTACCGGCCAGTGCGGCCGATGCCGTGGTTGATGCTCGCCCTGGGAATGCTCGGTCTGGCGTCGGCCAGCCTGGCGTGGTCCGACGCGTTCTTCGGCGGCGACGTGGCCTATCCGGGTATCGGTGAGGCCGTGGCCGTGCTGGCCTACCCGGCCATCTTCGTCGGCGTCGTCGGGATCACGTCGCGCCAGCGCGGGGCGCGCGACCTCTTGGGGGGTGCCGAGCCGGTGATCTACACGATCGCCCTCTCCGCGCTCGTGTGGCTGGCCGTGATGGAGCCGTGGTTCGACCGGCGCCAACTGCCGGTCGACGGATCGCAGTGGATCTGGCTGTTCGTCGGGCTCGACGTGCTCCTCGCCCTGCTCGCCTACCGCCGCGCCGACTTCTGGCCGGCCGGGCGTCGGGTGCTCGTCACGCTCGCCGGCGCGTTCGTGGCGATGGCGGGTGCGCACGCGCTCGTCGGCTGGCAACGCGACGCGGGCAGCATCGAGCCGGGGACTCTGGCGTCGAGCTCTCTGATCGTCGCCCCGGCGATCATCGGGGTGGCCGCCCTCATCCCATCGATGGCGTCGACCCCGAGCGGTGCCGAACAGGCGCTGAAGTTGCGCTGGACGCAGCTCGTCGGGCTGTCCATCGCATCGCTCGTTCCCGTCGGCGCGATGGCGCTGATGCTGGTCGTCGACGAAGCGTCGCGCGCCACTGTCACCGTGATCTCGGCGTCGACGCTCGGCATCGTCCTACTCTCGCTGACCCGGATGTGGGGACTCGTCAACCGGGTGCGGGAGCTGACCGAACGACAAGGCCACGATCGGCTGGCGGCGATGGTCGAGCACTCGAGCGACGTCGTGCTGCTCGCCGACCGCAGCGGCCGAGTGAGCTACGCGAGCCCCGGTCTGCAGAGCACACTCGGCCATCAGCCGGCGATTTGGGTCGGACGTCACCTCGTCGACGTGATCGCCGACGAGGAGCGCGGCAAAGTCGCGAACCAGTTGCGGCGCCTGCTCGAAGCCGGCACCGGCAGCACCGTTGAGTTCGAGGCGACGTTGCTGCGAGTCGATGGGAACCGCCGCCGAGCCAACGTCGTGATCGCCAACCTGCTCGGCGAGACCGCCGTCGACGGCATCGTCGCGACGTTCCGCGACATCACCGAACAGCGCGATCTCGAACGGCAACTGAGCCATCGCGCCTACCACGACGAGCTCACCGGGCTCGCCAACCGCGCGCTGTTCCTCGACCGCATGGACCACGCCCTCCGAGTGGCACGATCCGAACGCGATCCAGTGGTCGTGCTGTTCGTCGACCTCGACGACTTCAAACGGGTCAACGACGAGCTCGGTCATCCAGTCGGTGACCAGGTGCTCAAATCGGTCGCCAGTTGCATCCGCAAGAGCGCCGGCTCCGGCGACACCGCTGCCCGCCTCGGCGGCGACGAGTTCGCGATCCTGCTCGAGGACGTCGGCGGCGTCGACCGCGCGATCGATGTCGCCGAGCGGCTGCTCAAGCTGCTGCGCGTGCCCGTTGCCGTCGCCGGCTACGACCTGACCGTGCTGGCCAGCATCGGGGTCGCCGTCGCGACGCCGAACATGAACACCACCAGCCTGCTGCGCGACGCCGACATCGCGATGTACGAGGCGAAACGGGCGGGCAAGGGTCAGCTCCGCATCTTCGACCCGGCCATGCGGATGGTCGCCACCAAGCACCTCGAGTACCGGGCCGAGCTCGGCGACGCCCTCGACGAGGGTCAGCTCCGAGTCGTCTACATGCCATTCGTCGACATGCGCAGCGGCGAGGTGCGCGGTGCCGAGGCGCTCGTCCGTTGGCATCACCCGCAACACGGCGACATCTCACCGATCGAGTTCGTGCCGATCGCCGAGCGCACCGGTCTCATCGTGCCGATCGGCTACTGGGTGCTCGACGAGGCGCTGAAGCAGGCGTCCGGCTGGCGTCCCGACGCGGGCCTGTTCGTCAGCATCAACGCGTCTCCGGTGCAGGTGCGCCAGCCAGACTTCGTCGAGCACGTGATCACGGCGCTCGAGCGCCATCGCATCGAACCGCAGATGTTGGTGGTCGAGATGGCCGAGAGCGTCCTCGTCGAGGAGAACGAGCGAGCCGCCGACACGGTGGCCCAGCTCCGTCACCACGGCGTGCGGATCGCGATCGACGACTTCGGCGCCGGGTACTGCTCGCTCAGCTATCTCCAGCGTCACCCGGTCGACATGATCAAGATCGACCGGGCGTTCATCGACGAGTTGGGCCGCGAACCGCTCGGCAACACGCTCGCCCGCACGATCCTGCAGATGGCGGGCTCGCTCGACATCCGCACCGTGGCCGAGGGCATCGAGACCACCGTGCAACTCCGCGAGCTGCGCCGCCTCGGGTGCGACCTGGGTCAGGGCTATCTCCTGTCGCGGCCGCTCGAGACGCATGCCCTCGTACGGCGATTCGCCGGCGTGACATCGGCGGTTGGTGCCGCGATCGTCTGACGACTGCCTCGGATACGGTTCGCGCGTCATGTTGCGAATCGGCTTGGTGTGCCCGTACAGCTTGTCGATCCCCGGCGGCGTCCAGGCCCAGGTGCTCGGGCTCGCCCGCGAACTGCGCCGCCAGGGGCACGAGGCACGCGTGCTCGGGCCGTGTGACGGCCCACCGCCGACGTCGTTCGTGACCCCGCTCGGCGACAGCCTGCCGACGGCAGCGAACGGGTCGATCGCGCCACTCGCGCCCGACCCGGCGGCCGCGATGCGCACGATCCGCGCTCTCAACGACGAGCAGTTCGACGTGCTCAACGTGCACGAGCCGCTCGTTCCGGGACCGTCGCTGACCACGCTCAACGTGCACCCGGCACCGATCGTCGGCACGTTCCACGCCGCCGGTCGCTCGACCAGCTACCGCGTGTTCCGGCCCGTTCTGCAGCGCCTGCTCGATCGCGTCGACCGCCGCGTCGTGGTGTCGAAGGACGCGCTCGCGCTCGTGCAGGCGCACCTCGGCGGCGAGTACGAGGTGTTGTTCAACGGCGTCGACACGATTGCGATCCGCGCCGCTGTGCCGTTCCCGCGCACGCGGCCCGCGATCTTCTTCATCGGCCGGCACGAGGAGCGCAAGGGTCTCGGCATCCTGCTCGCGGCGATGGAGCAACTCGATCCGGACATCGAGTGCTGGGTCGCCGGCGACGGTCCCGACACCGCGCGACTCAAGGCCGCCCACGGGCACCACCCGCGCATCACGTGGCTCGGACGGCTGTCGGAGGGCGACAAGCTCGCCCGCCTCCGTGGTGCGTCGGTGTTCTGCGCGCCTTCGCTGCACGGCGAGTCGTTCGGCGTCGTGCTGGCCGAGGCGATGGCCGCCGGCACCCCGGTCGTCGCCAGTGGGCTCGCCGGCTACCGCAACGTGGCGACCGACGGCGTCGACGCGGTGCTCGTGGCCCCTGGCGACACCGCGGCACTGGCCGCCGCGCTGACCCGTGTGATCAACGACGACGAGCTCGCGACGCGCCTCGTCACGGCCGGCGCGACACGGGCCGATGAGCTCGCGATGTCGAAGCTGGCAGGCCTCTACACCGTGATCTACCACGAGGTCATGGCCCGCCAGTGATCCCGGGTCGTTCGCGCGACCCCGACCTACAATGACCCGCATGTGGTTTCTCATCATCGTGGTGATCATCGTGGTACTGCTCGTCGTGTACCTGATCACCGCCTACAACGGCTTGATCCGCCGGCGCAACCAGATCGAGAACGCGTGGTCGCAGATCGACGTCCAGTTGAAGCGCCGCCTCGACCTGATCCCGAACCTGGTCGAGACCGTCAAGGGCTACGCGGCCCACGAGAAAGAGACACTCGACGCGGTGATCCGGGCACGCAACGCGGCGATCGCCGCGCCAGATTCGCCCAACGCCCAGGCCGCCGCCGAGGGTCAGCTCACCGGCGCCCTGCGCCAACTGTTCGCGCTCGGCGAGGCCTACCCCGACCTCAAGGCCAACCAGAACTTCCTCGCCCTGCAGGAGGAGCTCACCGCGACCGAGGGACGCGTCGCGTACGCGCGGCAGTTCTACAACGACAGCGTTCTCGCCTACAACAACAAGCTCCAGCAGTTCCCGACGATGTACTTCGCACGGATGCTGAAGTTCGAGCGGCGCGAGTACTTCGAGGCCGACGAGGCGGCGCGCACCGCACCGACCGTCGAGTTCTGAACGACTCGCCGGCGGCCCCAGCACCCCCTCCATGTACGACCAGATCACGTCGAACAAGCGCCGGAGCATCGCGCTCGTCGCCGCCTTCGTCGTCATCCTCGCCCTCGTCGGGGCCGCGGTCGGTGTGCTCATCGGCAACGGGATCCTGTTCACCGTCATCGCCCTCGTCATCGCCGGCGGGGTGGCGTTCTTCTCGTACTGGAAGGCCGACGCCGTCGCCCTCGCCGTGAGCCGCGCCCGACCCGCCGATCCCCAGCAGTACCAGCGCCTGCACAACCTCGTCGAGGGCTTGTGCATCGCCGGCGGACTCCCCAAGCCGGGCGTCTACATCATCGACGACTCGGCGCCGAATGCGTTCGCGACCGGCCGCAACCCGAAGCACGCGGCGATCGCGGTCACCACCGGCCTCCTCGAGAAACTGAACCGGGTCGAGCTCGAAGGTGTCATCGCCCATGAATTGAGTCACATCCGCCACTACGACATCCTCGTGTCGACGTTGGCGGTCACCTTGGTCGGCAGCATCGCCCTCCTGACCGACATCGCGATCCGCACGATGTGGTGGAACGGTGGGCGCGTCGCCCGATCGGGCGACCGTCAGAACTCCAACAACCCGCTGGCAGTGGTTGGTTTCGTCCTGCTGATCCTGGCGCCGATCATCGCCAAGTTGATGCAGGCGGCGATCTCGAGGCGTCGGGAAACGCTGGCCGACGTTGGCGCCTGCCAGCTCACCCGCTACCCCCCAGGACTGATCGCGGCGCTCGAAAAACTGAAGGCCGACACGACGGTGACGCACGCGGCGTCGACGGCTACGGCACACTTGTGGATTGAACAACCGATGAGCGGGGTGGCCGACAAGGGTCGGCTGGGCGGCATTCACCGGTTGTTCGACACTCACCCGCCGCTCGACGAGCGCATCGCATTGCTGAGAGAACTGTGACATCAACCATCCACCGCACGTCTGTTGTCGCGCTCGTGGTCGCCTTCCTTGCCGCCTGCTCTTCGGGGGGTGGCAACGCCGACTCGACCACGTCGACCACCACCAGGGCGACGTCGACCACCACCGCTTCGACCACGACGACCACCACCGTTGCGCGCACCACGACGTCGACCTCGACATCGACGAGCACGACGACCACGCTGCCGGTCATCGTGCGCGAGCCGCTCACTGGCGAGCCCGTGAGCTCGGCCGACGAGATCGTCCAGCGCCCGGCGCTCGTGGTGAAGATCGACAACCACCCACGGGCGCGCCCACAGTCCGGCCTCAACCAGGCCGACATCGTCTTCGAGGAGATCGTCGAAGGCACCCTGACCCGGTTCGCGGCCGTCTTCCAGTCCGGCGATGCCGACCCGGTCGGGCCGATCCGGTCGGGCCGGTCGCAGGACGTCGACATGCTCGGACCGCTGAACGGCCCGGTGTTCGCTTGGAGCGGCGGCAACGGCGGCGTCCGCGCCCTCATCCGCAACTCCGACTTCATCAACCTCGACGCCGGCTTCACACCGGGGTACTACCGTCGATCGGGTCGCGGGGGTGCGCCGCACAACCTGTACTCGAGCACCACTGCGCTGTGGGCGAACGTGCCGCCCGAAAAGATGGCCGCCCCGCCGGCGATCCTGTCGTACCTCCGCCCGGAGGAGACGTTCACCGGACAGGCCGCCACGATTGTCGACGTCCCGATGGACGGTGTTCGCGTCCGCTGGGAGTGGGACGCCGACGACGAGGTGTACCGCCGCTTCCAGAACGACAACAGCCACGACACCGAGGACGCCGGCCAGGTCATCGCCGACAACATCGTGGTGATGGGTGTCGAGTACCACCGCAGCGCGGCCGATCCGAAGAGCCCGGAGGCGCAGACGCTCGGCTCCGGTCCGGTCTACGTGTTCGCCGAGGGCAAGTTGCGCATCGGCGTGTGGATCCACCTCGATCGTCTCGACCCGTACGGTTTGGTCGCCGCCGACGACTCGCTGATCGAGCTGCCGGCCGGACGGACATGGATCGAGCTGGCCTACAACGCCGAGAACTTCGTCACCTGGCAGGGCTGACGGGTAGCGATTCCACCACAGAACCGTGGGCGGCGATCGGTACGATGAGGGCATGAGCGAGCACGCGACTTCCACCCAGTCGTCAGCTGGGCGCCTCACCGGCGCGTTCCCGGTCAAGCGAGGTCTCGCCGAGATGCTCAAGGGCGGCGTGATCATGGACGTCGTCACGTCCGAGCAGGCCACGATCGCCGAAGACGCCGGCGCGTGTGCCGTGATGGCGCTCGAGCGAGTTCCCGCCGACATCCGCCGCGACGGCGGCGTGTCGCGCATGAGCGACCCGGAGATGATCGAGCGCATCAAGGCCGCGGTCACGATCCCGGTCATGGCCAAGGCGCGCATCGGCCACTTCGTGGAGGCCCAGATCCTCGAGGCGCTCGGCGTCGACTTCGTCGACGAGTCCGAGGTGTTGAGTCCGGCCGACGAGGCCCACCACATCGACAAGTGGGCGTTCAAGGTTCCGTTCGTGTGCGGCGCCACCAACTTGGGCGAGGCGCTGCGACGCATCAGCGAGGGAGCGGCGATGATCCGCTCGAAGGGTGAGGCCGGCACCGGCAACATCGTCGAGGCGGTGCGCCACCTGCGTTCGATCACGGGCGACATGCGCAAGATCACGCAGGCCGATCCGGCCGAGCTGTTCGACTGGGCCAAGCAGCTGCGCGCACCATTGCCGCTCGTCCAGGAGATCGCCGAGACGGGTTGGCTCCCCGTGCCGCTGTTCTGCGCCGGAGGCATCGCGACGCCGGCCGACGCGGCGATGGCGATGCAACTCGGCGCCGAGGCGGTGTTCGTGGGGTCGGGCATCTTCAAGAGCGACGATCCGGCGCCGCGCGCACGCGCCATCGTCGAGGCCACCACGCACTTCAAGGATGCGCAGATCCTCGCCAAGGTCAGTCGCGGTCTCGGCGCACCGATGACGGGCATCGGTATGGACGAGATCAACCAGCGTTTCGCGGAGCGCGGCTGGTGAACGCCCGGTCGACGACGGAGCCCCCAGGTGAACGCGCCGCTCGTCGGCGTGCTCGCCCTGCAGGGCGCGTTCGTCGCCCATCAGCAGCGGCTCGCTGACCTCTCGGTCCCGACGCGCCAGGTGCGCACGCCCGCCGACCTCGACGGGATCGACGCGCTCGTGATGCCGGGCGGCGAGAGCACCACGATGTCGAAGCTGCTCACGTCGAGCGGGCTGTTCGACGAGCTGAAGGCGCGGATGAGCGACGGGCTGGCGGTGTTCGGCACATGCGCTGGCATGATCCTGCTCGCCACCGACGTCCTCGACGGCCGGCCTGACCAGCGCAACTTCGGCATGATCGACCTCGCCGTGCGCCGCAACGGCTACGGGCGTCAGGTCGAGAGCTTCGAAGCCGACCTCGAGATCAGTGGGCTGGGACCCGACGCGCCGCCGTTCCACGGGGTGTTCATCCGCGCACCGATGGTCGAGTCGGCCGGCGAGGCGGTCGAGGTGCTCGCCACGCACGAGGGCGTCCCTGTGCTCGCGCGGCAAGGGCGCATTACCGTGGCATCGTTCCATCCGGAACTCACCGCCGACCACCGCCTGCACGCCCAGTTCGTCGCCGATCTGTGACCTGAACGGAGACTCCACATGTCCGGCCACTCCAAATGGGCAACCATCAAGCACAAGAAGGGCGCCGTCGACAAGGCGCGGGGAAAGCTCTTCAACAAGATCGCCCGTCAACTCGAGGTCGCGGCTCGTGAAGGCGGCGGCGACGTGACCACGAACGCCACGCTGCGCACCGTCGTGCAGAAGGCGAAGGCGGCGCAGATGACGAACGACGCCATCGACCGGGCCGTCAAGCGCGGCACCGGCGAGAACGACGGTGGCACGTACGAGGCCATCACGTACGAGGGCTACGCGCCCGGCGGGGTGGCGCTGCTGATCGACGTGCTGACCGACAATCGCAACCGGACCGGGTCGGAGATCCGCAACATCTTCACCAAGATGGGCGGCTCGATGGCCGAGCCCGGCGCGGTCGGATGGCAGTTCAAGCGCCAAGGCGTCGTGCTCGTCGGTGGGCACGTCAGCGAGGACGACGTGATGCTGACGGCACTCGACGCCGGGGCCGACGACGTCGCCGACGACGGCGGCACGTGGCGCATCACGTGCGATCCGTCGCGGACGTTCGAGATCAAGGCGGCGCTCGAAGCGGCCGGCTTCGAGGTGATCTCGGCCGACTCGCCGATGGTGTCCGAGACGCTCGTGCCGGTCACCGAGATCGAAGACGCCAAGAAGGTGCTGCGGATCCTCGAAGCGATCGAGGACAACGACGACGTCCAGGACGTGTACTCGAACTTCGACATCGACGACGACGTGTTGGAAGCAGCAGCCGGATGAGCGTCGGGGTGGGTGATCGCGCACCAGAGTTCACGCTGCCGGGCACCGGCGGGCGTCAGTACTCGCTGGCCGACTTCGCCGGGCGCCCGCTCGTGCTCGTGTTCTACCCGGGCGACGACACGCCGGTGTGCACGAAGCAGCTCAACGCCTACAACGATGGCCTCGACCAGTTCGCCGAGCTCGACGCCCAGGTCGTGGGCATCTCCGCCCAGGACATCGCCAGCCACGAGAAGTTCTCGGGGAAGCACGGGTTCGAGTTCCCGCTGCTCGCCGACACCGACAAGGTCGTCGCCGGCCGGTACGGCACGCTCGGGCCGATCGGGTTCCCCCGCCGCAGCGTGTTCATCATCGACAGCAGCGGTGTGATCCGGTACGCCCACCGGGCGATCGCCGGCCTCACCTACCGACCGGTGGCCGAGCTGCTCGACGCCCTCCGCGAGCTCGACTGATCCGGTTCTGTCTGCTTCATCCGGCCTCTGGGTTCGTCTGGAGCAGACAGTTCGGCGGGAGGGCCGGGATCACCGGTGGGGCGGGGATGATCGACTATCCTACGAACCTGTGTTCGTCCCCGCTCGTGCTGACGGCACCATGCGCGTGCTCGGCATCGACCCCGGCCTCACCCGTTGTGGTTTCGCGGTGCTCGACGGTCGTGGCCCCGGCGCGGCGGTCGCCGTCTCGCTCGGCGTGATCCGCACACCGGCCGGCGATCCGTTGCCCGGTCGGCTGGCCACCTTGCGCGGCGAACTGGCAGCCCTGCTCGTCGAGTTCGAACCCGACGCCGTGGCCGTCGAGCAGATCTTCTTCCAGGTCAACGTGCGAACCGCGATGAGCGTCGCCCAGGTGAGCGGTCTGGCGCTCGCCGAGGCCGCGGCGCGGGGATGCGAGGTCGTGCAGTACACACCGAACCAGGTGAAGGATGCGGTCGCCGGCTGGGGTGGCGCCGGCAAGGAGCAGGTGCAGAAGATGGTGCAGGCGCGACTCGGGCTGGCCCACCGACCGCAACCCGCCGACGCCGCCGATGCCGCGGCGCTGGCGTTGTGCCACCTGGCCTCGGCGCCGATGCGACGCAGCGTCGCCGCCGCGGTCGCTGCCGCGGCCCTCGGCCGCGCCGCGGGCGGGAGTCCGTCGTCATGATCGGTTCGCTGCGTGGTGTGGTGCTCGAACGTGCGCTCGACGGCACGGTGTTGATCGAGGTCGGCGGCGTGGGGTACCAGGTCGTCGTCTCGCCCCGCGCACTCGGCGAGCTCGAACCATCGACCAACGCGTTCTTGTACATCCACCACCACATCCGCGAGGACGCCCAGACGTTGTACGGCTTCCTCGCCCGCGACGAGCGCGCCACGTTCCAGGTGCTGCTCGCGACGCACGGGGTCGGACCCGCGCTGGCGATGGCGATCCTCGCCACCCACCCCCCGACCGCGCTCGTCGACATCGTCGCCGGCGCTGATGTGGCTGCCCTGACCCTGGTCCCCGGCGTCGGCCGCAAGACGGCCGAGCGGCTGCTGATCGAGCTCAAGAGCCGGCTGTCGGTGCCCGTGCTCGACCCGGGCGGATCCACGTCCGGCGGTTCGGTGATCGGTGACGTCCGCGAAGCGCTCGCCGGTCTCGGCTACGGCTTCGACGAGATCCGCGATGCGTTGCGCGAGCTGCCGCCCTCCGACGACGCGCCGACGCTGCTGCGCGACGCGCTCAAGCTGTTGGGGGCCGGCCGTGCGTGACGAGTTCCTCGACCCGGGCATCGGCAACGACGCCGAGGAGGTCGTCGACGTCGGGCTCCGGCCGCGTGCGCTCGCCGAGTTCGTCGGTCAGCGCGAGCTCAAGGAGCACCTCGCGATCGTGCTCGAAGCAGCGCGCAACCGTGGCCAGGCGGTCGACCACCTGCTCTTCGCCGGACCTCCGGGGCTCGGCAAGACCACGCTTGCCGGCATCGTCGCCACCGAGATGGGCGTGCACTTGCACATCACGTCCGGTCCTGCGCTCGAACGCGCGGGCGACCTGGCAGCGATCCTCACCAAGCTCGAGGAGGGCGACGTCTTGTTCATCGACGAGATCCACCGCCTCTCGCGCGCCGTCGAGGAGATCCTCTACCCGGCGATGGAGGACTTCCAGCTCGACATCGTCGTCGGCAAGGGCCCGGCCGCGTCGAGCATCCGGCTGACGTTGCCGCGCTTCACGCTCGTCGGCGCCACCACTCGCACCGGCATGATCACCGGTCCGTTGCGCGACCGCTTCGGGCTCGTCGCCCGACTCGACTACTACGACGACGACGAACTGCAGCAGATCGTGGTGCGCGCCGGTGGGATCCTCGACGTGACGATCGACGAGGCCGGCGCGTGGGAGATCGCGCGTCGATCGCGCGGCACGCCGCGCATCGCCAACCGGCTGCTCCGCCGGGTCCGCGACTTCGCCGAGGTCCGTGCCGACGGCGAGGTCACCGCCGACATCGCCCGCGACGGTCTGGCGCTGTTCGGTGTCGACGATCTCGGTCTCGACAAGATCGACCGGGCGATCCTGAACGCCCTCTGCCGCCAGTTCGGGGGTGGACCGGTGGGCCTGTCGACGCTCGCGATCAGCATCGGTGAGCTCGCCGAGACGGTCGAGGACGTGTACGAACCGTTCCTCATCCAGCAGGGCATGCTGGCCCGCACGCCTCGTGGGCGCGTCGCGCTCCCGGCGGCCTACACCCATGTCGGCATCGTCGCGCCCGAGCGTGGGACCGGGCCCCAGCCCGGACTGTTCGACTGAGGCTCAGGTCGCGGCGGCGGTCACCGGCAGGTGCTCGCCGAGGAACGCCATCGTCTTCGACCAGGCCGCCTTGGCGGCCGACTCGTTGTAGAACATCGCACTCTCGTGGTTGTCGAATGCGTGGCCGGCGGCCTCGACGTTGAGCACGAAGCCGGGACGACCGGCGATCGCGGCGCCGACGGCATGGACGCCGTCGCTCGGGATGAAGTCGTCGGAACCGCCGAAGTGGAACAACGTCGGACACGTGACGTTGCCGATCTGGTCGATCATCGACGGGACGCCGGAGCCGTAGTAGCTGACGCAGACGCTCGGGTCGTCGTTGACGGCGACCGCCCAGCCGAGCGTGCCGCCGAGGCAGAACCCGATCACACCTGGTGTTCCGTCGACCGCCTCGACCTCGCCGAGTGTGGAAACGGCGGCGACGCAGTCGGCGACCGCACTGCCCATGTCGAGCTTGCCCATCGCCTCGAACGAAGCGGTGAGGCCGGCGGCATCGTGATCCTGTTCCCACCCCGGCGCGAATCGCCAGAACACGTCCGGCGCGCCGACGACGTAACCGGCCGCCGCGAGACGCTCGGCGACGGCGCGGATGTACGCCCCGACGCCGAAGATCTCCTGGATGAGCACGAGGCCCGGACCGGAGCCCGACTCCGGCGTCCACACGTACATGTTCATGTTGCCGATGTCGCACGGCACGGCGATGGTCGTTGGAGCGGTCACGGGCGGAATCCTGGCACACGTCGGGACCCCTCCCTCCGCCTCGCCGCTCCCGTAGCGTGGCGGGCCGTGCGGCTGGAGGAGTTCGACTACGACCTGCCCGCTGACCGCATCGCCCAGGTGCCCCTCGAACCGCGCGACGCGGCGCGACTGCTCGTCGATCGCGGGTCAGCGCCACCTGACCACCGAGTGGTTCGTGAGCTCTCCGACATCCTCCGACCCGGCGACCTGCTCGTCGTCAACGAGACCAAGGTGATCCCGGCCCGTCTCCGTCTCACCCGCCGGACCGGAGGAGCCGCCGAGGTGCTGCTGCTCGAACCGACCGACGGTGCGCGCCGCGTGTGGGAGGCGCTGGTGCGTCCGGCCCGCAAGATGCGGGCGGGCGAGGTGCTGCTCGCCGCAACGGGCGAGGAGATCGTCAGGATCGGGGAGCGCACCGCGGCCGGCGACACGTTGATCGTCGAACTGCTCGGACCGGTCGACGCCCTCGAGTTGCTCGACCGGCACGGCGAGATGCCGCTCCCGCCCTACATCACCCGCCGCCTCGATGCGCGAGACCGGTACCAGACGGTCTACGCCAGGGAGCCGGGCTCGGCGGCGGCACCCACGGCCGGGCTGCACTTCACACCCGAGCTGTTGGATCGCTTGGCGGCCGGCGGGATCGAGCACGCGACGGTCGAGTTGGTCGTCGGGCTCGACACGTTCCAACCGGTGAGCGAACCGGACCCGCTCGAGCATCGCATGCACTCCGAGCGGTACAACGTGCCGCGCGAGACGTACGAGCGGTGCCGGGCGGCCAGCCGTGTCGTCGCCGTCGGCACCACCGCAGTGCGGGCGCTCGAGACGGCGGCGGCCACCGGCCGGATGAGCGGCCGGACCGAGTTGTTCGTCCATCGCGGGTTCGAGTGGCAGCTCGTCGACCTGTTGATGACCAACTTCCACCTCCCGCGGACCACGTTGCTGATGATGATCGACGCGTTCGTCGGCGACCGTTGGCGCGACCTCTACCGCGTCGCGCTCGACGGGGACTACCGGTTCTTGTCGTTCGGCGATGCGATGCTGCTCGACAGGCATGCCGCCTAACCTCGCCGGTCATGCACCCCGTCGTGTTCGCAGCCGCCGCGAACGACGGCACGGCCCGTACCGGAACCGCGACGACGGCGCGTGGCACGTATCGCACCCCGTGCTTCATGCCGGTCGGTACGCGAGGGGCGATCAAGTACCTGAGCGCCACCGACTACGAGCGGCTCGGCATCGAGATCGTGCTCGGGAACACCTACCACCTGATGCTGCGTCCCGGCGCCGACGTCGTCGCCCGCTTCGGTGGCCTCGGTCCGTTCGCCGGCTGGCGAGGTCTGACGCTCACCGACTCGGGCGGCTTCCAGGTGTTCTCGCTCTCGCCGACGGTCGACGACGACGGGGTCACGTTCAAGAGCACCTACGACGGCTCGAAGCACCGCTTCACACCGGAGGCCGCGGTGGCGACCCAGGAGCTGCTCGGCGCCGACATTCAGATGGTGCTCGACGTGTGCCCACCGCTGCCGAGCCCGGCCGACGTGGTGCGGTTGGCGGTCGAGCGCACCGCCGCCTGGGCGGCCCGCGCCCGGGCCGCGCACCGACGACCCGACCAGGCGATGTTCGGGATCGTGCAGGGCGGCACCGACATCGGGTTGCGGGCCGAGAGTGCCCGTCGCACGGCTGAGCTCGGCTTCGACGGCTACGGCATCGGCGGCCTGTCGGTCGGCGAGTCGCGCGACGAGATGCTCCCCGCCCTCGCCGCGGCACTCGAACACCTGCCGACGGACCGCCCGAGGTACTTGATGGGGGTCGGTGACCCGGCCGCCCTCGTCGAGGCGGTCGGGCTCGGCGTCGATCAGTTCGATTGCGTGATGCAGACGCGACTCGGCCGCCACGGAACGGCGCTCACGTCGGCCGGCAAGGTGCAGATGAAAGCGGTGCGGAACGCCGACAGCGACGAGCCGATCGACGTCACATGTCCGTGCGAGGTGTGCCGGCGACACTCGCGTGGCTACCTCCGCCACCTGTTCCAGGTGGGCGAGCCGACGGCCGCCCGGCTCCTGAGTGTGCACAACCTGGCGTGGACCCTGGACCTGATGGCGCAGATGCGGGCCGCGATCGAGCAGGGGACGTTCGCCTGCCTGCGTTCCGACGTGCTGTCGGTGTGGGGATAGCCGTCGATAGGATTCCGCGCCGCTATGCACTTCCTGTCGATCCTGGCCAGCGGCGATGACTCGAGCGGTTCGCCGCTGCCATCCCTCATCCTCCTCGCGCTCATCCCGCTCGCGCTGTATTTCTTCATGATCCGGCCGCAACGGCGCCGCGTTCGCGACCAGCAGGCTCTGCAACGATCGATCGGCGTCGGTGACGAAGTGGTCACGACGTCGGGGATCTTCGGCTTCATCACCGGCGAAGAGGGCGACAAGTTCTGGCTCGAGATCGACGACGACGTGCAGATCCGCATCGCCAGGGCGGCGATCCAGAACAAGGTCGACACCAGCGCCGCGGTGGCCCCGGTCGAGCCAACCGCAACCGACGACGACGACGACG
>DATMDV010000209.1:0-6325 GCA_035557475.1 Ilumatobacteraceae bacterium | reverse complement strand
CGCGACCTTCAGGGTGAAGCTGGAGAACGGGCACATCATCCTGGGGCACATCTCGGGCAAGATGCGGATGCACTACATCCGCATCCTCCCAGGCGACAAGGTGCAGGTCGAGCTCACCCCCTACGACCTGACCAGGGGTCGTATCACGTACCGGTACAAGTGAGAGAGAAGTCGTTGTGAAGGTCCGTCCGAGCGTCAAGAAGATGTGCGAGAAGTGCAAGGTGATCCGCCGCCATGGGCGCGTCCGGGTCATCTGCGAGAACCCGCGCCACAAGCAGCGCCAGGGCTGAGACAGGAAAGAGGCAAGAGCAGCAATGGCACGTATCGCAGGCGTCGACATCCCCCGTGAGAAGCGGTTGGAGATCTCGCTCACCTACATCTTCGGCATCGGCAAGCCGACCGCCCAGAAGATCATCTCCGAGGTCGGCCTCGACCGCGACACCAAGGTCTCCTCGCTCACCGACGACGAGGTCTCCAAGATCCGCGCCTACGTCGACGAGCACCTGACGATCGAGGGCGACTTGCGCCGCGACGTCCAGACCGACATCAAGCGCAAGATCGAGATCGGCTGTCACCAGGGTGTCAGGCACCGCAAGGGCCTCCCGGTGCGCGGCCAGCGCACACACACCAATGCCCGCACGCGCAAGGGTCCCAAGCGCACGGTTGCCAACAAGAAGAAGGCTGTGAGGAAGTAAGCGATGGCCAAACCGAAGCCAGCTGGGCGCCGCCCACGCAAGCGTGACCGCAAGAACGTGTCCACCGGGGTGGTGCACATCAAGAGCTCGTTCAACAACACGATCGTGTCGATCACCGACACCGAGGGCAACGTGCTCTCGTGGGCGTCGTCGGGAGCGGTCGGGTTCAAGGGGTCGCGCAAGAGCACCCCGTTCGCTGCCCAGCTCGCCGCCGAGCGCGCCGCTCGCGCCGCGATGGAGCACGGTCTGCGCCGCGCCGAGGTCCAGGTGAAGGGCCCGGGCTCCGGGCGCGACACCGCCGTCCGCTCGATCCAGAACACGGGCATCGAGGTCACCTCGATCAAGGACGTCACTCCGGTACCGCACAACGGTTGCCGTCAGCCGAAGCGTCGAAGGGGCTGATCCGCCATGGCTCGCTACACAGGTCCGAAGGTGCGCGTGACGCGTCGCCTCGGTGTCAACATCTTCGAGAACGAGAAGGGCCGCAAGGCACTCGAGCGCCGTCCGTTCCCACCTGGCGCCCACGGCCGCACGCGCCGGCGCAACGCCGGCAGCGAATACCTCGCCCAGCTGCAGGAGAAGCAGAAGGCGAAGTACATCTACGGCCTGCTCGAGCGCCAGTTCCGCAAGACGTACAACGAAGCCACCCGCCTGAGCGGCCCGAGCGGCGAGAACCTGCTGCGTCTGCTCGAGCTGCGACTCGACAACATCGTCTACCGCGCCGGGTGGGCGAGCACGCGGCCGCAGGCCCGCCAGTTCGTCAACCACGGGCTCGTCAACGTCAACGGCAAGCGGGTCGACATCCCGAGCTACCGCGGGCACAAGGGCGACATCGTGTCGCTGTCGCCCAAGGCTCGGGGCATGATCGTCATCCAGCACAACATCGACGTGCTCGACCGCAACGTCGTCGGCTGGCTCGAAGCCGGTGACGGCGGCAAGCAGGTCACCGTGCGCGATCTTCCCCAGCGCGAGCACATCGACGTGCCCGTCCGCGAGCAGCTCATCGTCGAGCTGTACTCGAAGTAATAACGATCGTCAGCGTCAGAAAGGACCCGGCAGCCCATGCTCGTCATGCAGCGCCCCACCGTCGAAGCCATCGGTGAGGAGACCAACAACCGTCAGCGATTCGCCGTCGGCCCACTCGAGCCGGGTTTCGGCCACACCCTCGGGAACTCACTGCGCCGCGCCCTGCTGTCGTCGATCCCAGGTGCGGCGATCACCGCCGTCCGCTTCGACGACGCTCTGCACGAGTTCGACACCATCAACGGGGTCGCCGAGGACATCACCGACATCATCCTCAACTTCAAGGACATCGTGCTCACCTCGGAGTCGGAAGACGCCGTGACGTTGCGCCTCGACGTACGCGGTCCGGCGTCGGTGACGGCCGGCGACATCGAGTGCCCGGCCGACGTCGAGATCCTCAACAAGGACCTCCACATCGCAACACTCAACGGCAAGGCCCGTCTCGCCATCGACCTCACCGTCGAGCAGGGCCGCGGGTACTCGTCGAGCCAGCGCGAGGTGGAGTCGCGCACGATCGGTGTGATCCCGATCGACGCCATCTTCTCGCCCGTCCGGCGCGTGTCGTTCGACGTCGAGCCGACCCGCGTCGAGCAGTCGACCAACTACGACAAGTTGGTCATCGAGATCGAGACCGACGGCGCCGTCACGCCGAGCGACGCCCTGGCGTCGGCCGGTGCCACGCTGCGCTCACTGGTCGACCTCGTCGCCAGCCTGAGCGACGAGCCGCACGGGCTCGAGTTGGGCGAGGTCGTCGACGCCGCTGCCAGCTCGCCCGACCTCGACCTGCCGATCGAGGACCTCGACCTGTCGGAGCGCCCCCGCAACTGCTTGAAGCGGGCCCAGATCAACACCGTCGGCGAGCTGCTCACCAAGACCGAGGACGACCTGTTGAACATCACCAACTTCGGGCAGAAGAGCCTGGACGAGGTGAAGGAGAAGCTCGACGAGCGCGGCCTGTCGCTGCGCGGCTGAGCCCGAACCGACGAGCACGCCAAGCGAGAACGCGGAGAACCAATCATGCCAACCCCACGTCGCGGCCGCAGTTTCGGCGGCAGCTCCGCCCACGAGCGGCTGATGATGGCGAACCTGGCCGCGTCGCTGTTCGCCGCCGAAGCCATCACCACCACCGAGGCCAAGGCCAAGGCGTTGCGCCCGCTCGCCGAGAAGCTGATCACCAAGGCCAAGAAGGCCCAGGACGGACCGATGCGGGTCCACCGCATCCGCCAGATCCAGGGGTACCTGGGCGACCGTGAGATGACCCACAAGCTGGTCAACGATGTCGCGCCGCGCTACCTCGAGCGCAACGGCGGCTACACCCGGATCCTGAAGGTCGGCACGCGCGAAGGCGACAACGCCAAGATGGCGCGCATCGAGCTCGTCTGAATGTCGGCCGCCGAAGCGCCTTTGGCGCTGTTGCTTGACGCGGCCGCCGAAGCGCCTGACGGCGCCGGCGTGCCGAACCGGTAGTTCACGTCTACCCCCGGGCGGTCCGGTAACCGTGCAAACTGAGGTGTCATGAGCACGCGTCGCGCGCGGTTCCTGGTCGCGTATGACGGGACCGAGTTCCACGGGTTCGCGCCCAATGTCGGCGTGCGCACGGTGCTCGGCGAGCTGTCGGCGGCGATCTCGCTGGTGGTGCGGGCGCCGGTCGAGTTGACAGGAGCCGGTCGCACGGATGCCGGCGTGCACGCGTGGGGGCAGGTCGTCAGCGGTGACCTGCCGGCCGACACCGATCTCGCCGCGTTGGCGCGACGCGTCAACAAGATGCAGGGTCCCGAGATCGCGGTTCGTGACGCGGCGTGGGCGAGCGCCGAGTTCGATGCCCGCTTCTCGGCGCAGTACCGGCACTACCGCTACCACGTGTGGAACGATCCGGCGCCGAACCCGCTCGAGGTGCGGACGTCGTGGCACGTCCCCCAGCCGCTCGCGGTGTGGGCGATGCAGGCGGCCGGTGACCCGTTGATCGGCGAGCACGACTTCGCGTCGTTCTGCCGGAGGCCGAAGGTGGCCGAGGGGGAGCCCACGCCGAGTCTCGTGCGGCGGGTACTCGACGTCGGATGGTCGCGGCTCGACGACACGGCCATGCTGCGGTTCGACATCCGGGCGACGTCGTTCTGCCACCAGATGGTGCGCAGCATCGTCGGCACGATGGTCGACGTCGGGCTCGGTCATCGCTCGGCCGGCGAGTTGGCGGCCATCCTGCGCGCTCGCGACCGCAACGTCGCCGGCCAGGTCGCCCCTCCCACAGGCCTCGTGCTCTGGGACGTGGGTTACGTCTCTGATTGAGCCGGCTCACCCTACGTTGGAGCGGTACACGTCTGGTCGCCGGCTCGTGCGTCTCCGGTTGTCGAGACGTGGGGTCGGGCCGTATCCTTACCGGGTTCCCGTGCCAGCCCGCCGCGCCGTGTCGCCGGTAGCTCTCACGTCGTCACGACAGGATCAGAAGTAGACCGATGCCCACGTACACACCGAAAGCCAGCGAGATCCAGCACGACTGGCACGTCGTCGACGCCGACGGCCTGATCCTCGGGCGTCTGTGCACCGAGGTCGCCCGCCTCCTGCGCGGCAAGCACAAGCCGATCTTCGCGCCGCACATCGACACCGGCGATCACGTGATCATCGTCAACGCCGCCAAGGTCGTGATGAGCCGCGACAAGGCCGAGCGCCACATCCTGTACCGCCACAGTGGGTACCCGGGCGGCATCAAGTCCGAGTCGTTCGCCCAACTGCTCGCCCGCAAGCCCGAGGACGCGGTACGACGCAGCGTCAGGGGCATGCTGCCGAAGGGCCCGCTCGGCCGTCAGATGTTGACCAAGCTCAAGGTGTATGCCGGTCCCGACCATCCACACGCCGCCCAGTCGCCGGCCCCGCTGACGATCCCCGGCGCCGCCGCCCGCTGACCCCGTTCGAACGTTGAGGTATTGATCATGGCAACACCGCTCACCCAGACCACCGGCCGTCGCAAGGAAGCCGTTGCGCGCGCCCGGTTGCGTCCCGGCACCGGTCAGCTCACGATCAACGGTCGCGCGTTCGAGGTGTACTTCCCGACCGCGTCCCAGCGGATGGCAGTCTCAGAGCCGCTGCGCGTCGCCGACCGTCTCGAGGCGTTCGACATCGACGCGTCGATCCACGGTGGCGGAGTGAGCGGCCAGGCCGGCGCGCTGCGGATGGCGATCGCCCGCTCGTTGGTCGAGACCGATCCCGACATGCGGGCGGCGCTCAAGAAGGCCGGGCTTCTCACCCGCGACCCGCGTCGCAAGGAGAGCAAGAAGTACGGCCTCAAGAAGGCTCGCAAGGCCCCCCAGTTCACCAAGCGTTGATCGGCCCTGGGCCGGATCTGCACCAGGGCGGTCGCCGACGCATGCGCTTCGGCACAGACGGGATCCGCGGGGTTGCGAACACCGAGCTGACCCCTTCGTTCGCGCTCGACCTGGGTCGCGCTGCCGCGCGTGTGCTGGGCGCGACGTGCGCGGTGGTCGGCGGCGACACGCGCCGGTCGACCCCGATGCTCGAAGCTGCGCTGGTCGCCGGCCTCGCTTCGGAGGGGTTGGAGGTGCACCGCCTCGGCGTCGCACCGACACCTGCGATCGCCTACCACGCGGCGCGGCTGGGGGGCATCGGAGCCGTGGTGTCGGCGTCGCACAACCTCTACGCCGACAACGGCATCAAGCTGTTCTCGCCGAGTGGGAACAAGCTCCCCGACGAGGTCGAGCGGATGATCGAGGCCGAGCTCTCGGCGTTGGGGGAGCCCGCCGGTGAGTCCGGGGTGATCGTCGACTCGTGGGCGATCAACGATCGGGCCGCGTACGTCGATCACGTCGTCGCCACGATCGAGGGACGCTCGCTCGGCGGGATGAAGATCGTCGTCGACGCCGCCAACGGCGCCGCCTTCGAGGTCGCCAGTGACGTCTTCACGCGAGCGGGGGCCGAGGTGTTGCTGATCAACGCCACGCCCGATGGCACGAACATCAACCGTGAGTGTGGCGCGACCGAGCCGGCCGGGCTCGCTCGAGTGGTCATCGAGCAAGGCGCGTTCGCGGGCCTCGCCCTCGACGGCGACGGCGACCGGCTGATCGCGGTCGACGAGACGGGTCGGGTCATCGACGGCGATCACGTCCTCGCCATCTGCGCCGTCGACATGCGCGCGAGGGGGCTGCTGCGAGACGACACCGTCGTCGTCACGGTGATGACGAACCTCGGGTTCCGGCTGGCCATGGCGGCAGCCGGGGTCGAGGTCGTCGAGACCGCCGTCGGCGACCGGTACGTGCTGGAGGCCCTTCAACGGGGTCGCTACTCGCTCGGCGGCGAGCAGAGCGGACACGTGATCTTCCACGATCGGGCCTCCACCGGCGACGGGCTCGTGACCGGTCTCGTCCTCCTCGACGTCGTCGCCCGGTCGGGCGGAGCCCTGGGAGCGCTGGCGGCCGAGTCGATGACGCAGCTGCCGCAGGTCCTCGTGAACGTGCGGGTGTCGCGCCAGATGCCCGAGATCGCCGAGCTGCTGGCTGCCGAGATCGACGAGGCCGGCCGCGCCCTTGAGGGCACGGGTCGGATCCTCGTACGGACGAGCGGCACCGAGCCGCTCGTCCGCGTGATGGTCGAGGCGC
>DATMDV010000208.1:0-4320 GCA_035557475.1 Ilumatobacteraceae bacterium | reverse complement strand
CATCATCGGCGCCCACGCCTCGATGGGTCCCTCCTTGCCGACGCCGATCAACGACTTGCCCCAGCCCCACTGGAACACGGCCACGATGACGCCGTAGGCGGCGCCGATCGACAGCAGGTTCATCACGACCGCCTTGAGCGGCACGAGGATGCTGCGGAACACCGCCATCAGCAGGATGAAGCTGAGGAACAGCACGACCCCGATCAGCAGCGGCATGCGTTCGCCGAGGTACCTGGAGAAGTCGGTCGACGCCGCCGTCAGACCACCGACGTTGGCGTCGACACCCGACGCCGGGATCACGTCGTCGCGAAGCGCCTTCACCAGCTGGCCGGTCTCCTCGTCCTGGGGGGCGCTGTCGGGGTACACGATGAGCAGTGCCAGCTGGTCGTTGATCGGGGTGGGAACGACGATGTTGACGTTCTCGGTCCCCTGGACCGCTTGGACGAATCCCTCGAGCTGCGGCTGATCGGTGACGGCCTCACCCTCGACGGCGATGATGAGCGGGCCGTTGGTGCCAGGCCCGAAACCCTCGGCGAGCAGGTCGTACGCCCGCCGCACCGTCTTGTCCTCGGGATAGTTGCCGTAGTCGCCGAACCCGAGCCGGATCCCGAACAGCGGGATCGCCAGGAGCACGAGGATCGCCACCGCACCGAGCGCGCTCGGCCACGGCCGGCGCTGTACGAACCGGCTCCAGCGGTACCACATCCGCTCTTCCTTGGGCCGTTCGGCACGGTGCGGGACGAGCGCCCGCAATGGCTTGATCGCGAAGCTGAGGGCGAAGAAGATGATCGATCCGATGAAGCCGGCGAGGAAGATCGCAGCCTGACCGGTGGCCACGCCGACGAACGTGGCGACGACCGCAACACCCACCGCGATCAACGCGGCGCGAGTGGTGTTGTCGATCCGCTTGCCGACCCAGCCGAGGAGTGCCGGCAGCAAGGTGAGCGAACCGAGGACCATCAACAAGACGCCGAGCGCCGAGGCGATGGCAACGCCCTGCACGAAGTCGAGGCCCATCAGGCACAGGCCCAACAGGGAGATGATCACGGTGGCGCCGGCGAACAGCACGGCCCGTCCGCTGGTGTCCATCGCCTCGGCCACGGAGTCCTCCACGCCGAGTCCGAGCCGGAGACCTTCGCGGAACCTCGTCACGATGAACAGCGCGTAGTCGATACCGACGCCGATGCCGATCATCGCCACCATCGCCGTGGTGAAGTCGGGCATCGAGATCACATTGCTTCCGAGCGACACGAGCGCCGACGCAACGCCGAGACCGAACAGGGCGGTGCCGATCGGCAGGCCCATGGCGAGCACCGATCCGAACGCCAGGATCAGGATGATGACAGCCGCCAGCAAGCCGTAGGCCTCGCTCTCGGGGAGCTCGAACTCGGAGAAGATGTCGCCGCCGTACTCGATCTCGAGACCCTCGACCGGCGGCAAGCCCTCGCTGAACTCGGTGATCTCCTCGCCGAGCTCGATCACCTCTTCGAAGCCCCGGTCGGCGATGTCGAGCTGGGCGAAGTTGACCGTGCCGTCGTCGCTCACCTGGAGCGGATTGTCGTACGGGCTGGTGACCGTGATCCCCTCACGCGACGCGCTGAACTCGTAGAGCTGCTCGAGCGTCGACCGGACCTCCGGATCGTCGAAGCCGCGATCGGTCTTGGCCACGATCTGGGAGATGAAGCCGGCCCGGTTCGGGTCGTTCTCCTCGAGCAGCTCCTGCACCACCTTCGACTCACTGTCGGGCAGCGTGAAGTCGGTGCGATAGTCGGGTCCAACCGCTCCCGCGGCGGCGTTGATGCCGAGGAGCAGAACGACCCAAGCTCCTATGACGATCCAGCGGTGGTGGACACAGGCGCGGGCAAGGCGGGCGAGCATGTCGGACACGTTACGGACGGGCGAACCGACAATCCACGTGCATCCGTCACAGCGCTACGTTTCGCCTCATGGCACCTGACCCGGCCCTCGGCTGGAATCCCGAGCTCGAAACGGCCTGGCAGCGGATCGGATCGCCCGGGGAGCCTGGGCGCGTGTCGCGGCTCGACCGAGGTTGGAGCACGGTGATTCGGACTGCGGCGACGATGGAACCGCTGCGGATCCGCAACATCGGCGCCGACGTCGCAGTTGGCGACTGGGTCGTGCCGTCGTCGGACGGTGAGCGGGTCGAGCACATCGTCGACCGCCACTCTGCGTTCGTGCGGCGAGCGTCGTTCGAGGGTGCCCGTTTCGAGGCCCAGACCATTGCCGCCAACATCGACGTCGTCTTCCTCGTCCACGCCCTCGACACACCGTCGAACCAACGGCGGCTCGAACGCGAGCTCGTGCTGGCGTTCGACTCGGGAGCGGAGCCGGTGGTGGTGCTGACCAAGACCGACCTCGTCGACGACCCGGCGGCCGCGCGCGCCGAGCTCGTCGAGGTGGCGCTCGGCGTACCCGTGCTGCTCACCAGCGGCCGCACCGGCGCCGGACTCGACGCGATCTCGGCGTACGCGACCGGCAACCGCACGCTCGCGTTTCTCGGTGCGAGCGGGGTCGGCAAGTCGACGTTGATCAACTTCCTCCTCGGCGGACAGGTGCAGGCGACCTCGGCCGTGCGCGACGGTGACAACCGCGGCCGCCACACCACCGTCGCCGCCCAACTCCTGCGCCTTCCGGGCGAGGGTTGGATGATCGACACACCCGGTGTGCGGGCGGTGAGTCTGTGGCTGTCGGGCCGCGGGATCGAGCGCGCCTTCGCCGACGTGTTCGACCTGATGGACCACTGCCGCTTCCGCGACTGCAAGCACGACCAGGAACCGGGCTGCGCGGTGCTCGCCGCGATCGCCGCCGGCACGCTCGACCCGGCTCGGTTCGCGAGCCTTGAGCGCCTCGTCGCCGAGGAGGCCGCCCTGGAGGATGAGCAACACCGCCAGGAGAAGCTCCAGGACCGCCGCGGCTACCGCAAACGCTGACGCACGCGATTACGTTCGATCCATGGACTTCGCCTTCTCCGACCGTTGCCTCGAGTACCGCGAGAGGTTGCTCGCCTTCATGGACGAGTGGATCTATCCCAACGAGCACGTGCACGACGAGCAGATCGAGGAGTCGGGCGATCCGCACTTCTACCCACCGATCATGGAGAAGCTGAAGGCCGAGGCCCGCAACCGTGGGCTCTGGAACCTGTTCCAGCCCCACGCCGGGTTCTGGGGCGACGGCTTCAGCAACCTCGACTACGCGCCGCTGGCCGAGATCATGGGGCGTTCCCCCATCGCCTCCGAGGCGTGCAACTGCTCCGCGCCCGACACCGGCAACATGGAGGTGCTGACGATGTTCGGCACCCCGGAGCAGCAGGACGTGTGGCTGCGGCCGTTGCTCGAAGGCGAGATCCGTTCGGCGTTCGGCATGACGGAACCCGACGTCGCATCGAGCGACGCGACGAACATCTCGCTGCGCATCGAACGCGACGGCGACCACTACGTGCTCAACGGCCGCAAGTGGTGGACGTCGAACGCGTTCCACAAGAACTGCCAGATCCTGATCGTGATGGGCAAGACCGATCCGGAGGCGTCGCCGCACCGCCAGCAGAGCCAGATCCTGGTGCCGGTCGGCACGCCGGGGCTGTCGTTCAAGCGCAACCTCAAGGTCTTCGGCTACGTCGAGAACGTGGGCCACGCCGAGACGATCTTCGACAACGTCCGCGTGCCCGTGTCGAACCTCATCGCCCAGGAGGGCGACGGGTTCATGATCAGCCAGGCCCGCCTCGGCCCGGGCCGGATCCACCATTGCATGCGCACGATCGGGGCTACCGAACGGGCGTTGGAGCTGATGTGCCAGCGAGTGCTCGACCGCACGACGTTCGGCAAGCGGATCGCCGAGCGGTCGAACATCCAGGACTGGATCGCAGAGGCCCGCATCGAGATCGAGATGATCCGTCTCCTCACGTTGAAGACGGCGTGGCTGATGGACACCGTCGGCAGCAAGGGCGCCCGCACCGAGATCGCGGCGATCAAGGTGGCGGCGCCGAACGTGGCGTTGAAGATCATCGACCGGGCGATCCAGGCCCACGGTGGAGGCGGCGTCTGTCAGGACTTCCCGCTCGCCGCGATGTACGCAGGGATCCGCACGCTGCGCCTCGCCGACGGGCCCGACGAGGTCCACAAGATGACGATCGCCCGTGCCGAACTTCGCAAGTACGACCCGGCGTTCCGGACCGACGGCGTCAGCTCGATCGCCCCCGGCGGCGGCCGCGGCTGAACCAATCCCGATCTCGTGACGTTTCGGCGTTTCTAGGGCGCCGAAACTTCACGAGATGGGTGAGTGAAAGGTGCCGTCTGCGGCCGG
>DATMDV010000207.1:0-3703 GCA_035557475.1 Ilumatobacteraceae bacterium | reverse complement strand
ACATGGTGTGGCGTCGCTCAGCGTCTCCGGGGACACCCCGCTCATCACGTTCACCGCATGCGTGGTCGCCCGCTCGAACAGCGCGACCGGATCTCCTGAGCTCAACTTTCACCTCCAAGTTTAGCAAATGCTAAATTTAGGAGACACTGGATCGGGCGTCAAGGAGTGACGGGACCAAGCTGTACCGGTCGGTGGTCACGTCGACGGATCAAAGACTTGCCACTGGTCGACGAGCCCGTCGCGCACGACCACGTGCCACTCAGCGGGTCCATCGAGGAAAGCGACGCTGCATTCGGAGTGGCCGCGGACGAACACCAGCCCGTCACCCTCACGGCGGCATTCCTCGAAGACGTTTCGGTAGTCCGGAAACGCGACGAAGAAGCCGCGCCAGGCATCCACGCACGCGAGCTTGCCGTCGATCGAGGCCCCGGCCGAGTCAACGAAGCGATGTGTATCAGTCATCATCTCGGCCAACCGGTCGAGGTCGCGCGCGTTGATCGCTTCATTGAACGACGTCACCGCTCCCACCTCGCCGCTCGACGTGTCCTCGGGCATCCCTCGATTCTCGCACCGATCGCCGATGCACCTGCCGGCATCCGCTGCTCAGTGGTCGCCGGGGGACGTGTGGCCGATGATCACCCGACCCGCTCAGCCCGTGCCGTGGGAGCTCGAAGGCGACGCGACCGCGGCTCAGCGTGCATGACGCCGCCAAGTGCCAGATCGTCGGTCGACGCAGTCGGCACACTTCATTGAAGGCATGGAGACGTTCTGCGAATTCACCGACAACTGACCGCGTCGACGGGGGCAGGGTCCGTTCGGAGCGGCTCCTACTGGTTGACGGCCATACCGAGTGCCGCCGCACCGAAGCCGGCCGAGCAGGAAATGGTGATGTACGCAACGCAGAGCGCGATCTGACGTGCTTCGGCAAGTGCAACAGCATCGCGGGCAAAGCTCGAAAACGTCGTGAACGCACCGAGTCCCCCGACACCGATGATGGTGATCGTGGGTCGGCCGACGTCGTGCAGCAGGCCGAGCGCGAAAGAGCCGACCACGTTGACGATCAACGTGCCCCAAGCCAGCCCCTCGTGCCGATTCCACCTCCGCCCTGCTTCAGCGCGCGCCAGCGCGCCCACACCGGCCGCAACCGCGAAGGCGACCGCGGTGATCATGGTGCCTCCTCCACTGGCGACTCCAGGGCGCGAGTTCGCCGCAGAACGATCGCACCGGCGAGCACCGCGATGAGGGAGCCGGCAACCGACGCCCCGACGTACGACGCTGCCAACGCGGCGTTGCCATGATCGATGAGATCGACCACCTCGACGGCGAACGTCGAGAACGTGGTCAGTCCGCCGCAGAACCCGATCGCGCCGAGGTCGTGCAGCGCGACCCGAGCCCGCGGCTGGGAGGGCTCCTCGGCAAGCAGCAGCCCGAGCACGAACGATCCCACGATGTTCACGACGAGCACAGGCCACGGGAATCGAGACGGACCCGCAGCCACCACGACCCACCAGCGGCACGTCGCACCCAACGCCCCGCCGACGGCGATCGCGCCAAATCTGTTCCATGTCCATCTGCCGCGAAGCACCCCATCAGCTTGGCTCAGCACTGCCGAAGTCGCGAATGTTCCGGTCACACGCCTGGCATCGCCGGGCCCGGCATCCGTGCGTGAAATTTCGATGGTTCCGCGACGCCGGCAGATGAAGCTCGTCCGATGTTGACTCAACGTCTGATGAGTGAAATAGTGTGGGCTCGTGAGAGACGGGCAGCTGGAGAGGCGGGCGGCGCGACATGCGGCGTTAGGGGATCCGGTGAGGTTGGCGATCGTGGACGAGTTGGCGACGTCGGATCGTTCGCCGGTCGAGTTGCGCCGGCTGGTCGGGATCGAGTCGAACTTGCTGGCCCATCATCTCGACGTGTTGGAGCAGGTCGGGATGATCAACCGGTCCCGCTCCAGCGGCGACGGCCGCCGCCGGTACGTGCATCTCGTTCGCAGCTCCCTGCCTGGTCTCCATCACGGTCGGCGTGTGGTGCCTGGTGCGGCGTTGTTCGTGTGCACCCGGAACTCGGCTCGTAGCCAGCTCGCGGCGGCGCTGTGGCGCTCGTTGGCCGACGCGCCGGCTGAGTCGGCCGGGACGCACCCGGCCGACCGGGTCCATCCCGGTGCGATCGCGGCCGCCAAGCGGACCCGGGTCATGATGGACGGCACGGCTCCGCGATCGCTCGACGAGCTGGGCAGCTTGCCGTCGCTCGTGATCACTGTCTGCGATCAGGCGCACGAGGAGCTCGACCCGCCCGACGACTGGCTGCATTGGTCGATCCCCGACCCAGTGCCGGCCGGCTCAGCGAAGGCTTTCGACGCCGCGGTCGACGAGTTGCGAGACCGGATCGGCGGGCTGCTCGACGGCACTCCGGCGGAGCCGTGACCGAGCGCACCGAACGGCCGCTCGCCGACGAGGTCGAGACCGGCAGCGGGGCCCTGCACCTCGACCTCACCCGCCGCCTCGTGGCCGAAGGGCTCGGCACCGGGTTCTTGATCATCGCCGTGATCGGCTCCGGCATCATGGCCAGCCGCCTGTCACCCGACGATGTCGGCCTTCAGCTGCTGCAGAACGCGGCCGCCACCGCCGGCGCGTTGATCGGGCTGATCCTGATGTTCGGTGCCGTGTCGGGCGCCCACTTCAACCCCGTCGTCACCCTCGTCGACCGGCTCTCCGGCACCCTCACCACCCGCGACAGCGTGTGCTACGTCGCCGCCCAGTGCGTCGGCGGCTGTGTCGGCGCGATCGTCGCCAATGTGATGTTCGAGCTTCCGGCGGTGGAGTGGTCGACGAAATCCCGATCGTCGGGGGCGTTGTGGTTGTCGGAGGTCGTGGCCACCGTTGGTTTGCTGCTGGTGATCCATGGTTGTGTGCGCACCGGACGGACGGCGGCGGTGCCGTACGCGGTTGGGGTGTGGATCGGCGGCGCCTACTTCTTCACCTCGTCGACGAGCTTCGCCAACCCGGCCGTCACGATCGCCCGCACGATGTCGGACAGCTTCGCCGGCATCAAACCGTCGTCGGCGCCGATGTTCATCGTCATGCAACTCCTCGGCGCCCTGCTCGCGTTCGCGCTCATCCGATTCCTTTACCCACGGAGACCCTGAGATGCACAGCCCCCACTACGACAACCTCCCCCTCGATGTACAGAACCTCGTCAGCCACGCCACAGCACGACTCGAGCGCGAGTTCGACGGCATCTTCGGACCCGAGACCGTCGAGAAGTTCATCATCGACTCGCTCGATCAGCTCGCCCCGAAAGCCACCGTCACCACGTTCTTGCCGCTGCTCACCGAACGCTTCGCCCGGGAACGACTCAAAGCACTCGCCAAGGTCGAGGGCCTGCAGATCGCCGACCGGCCATCGGTGCTGTTCATGTGCGTCCACAACGCCGGCCGCTCCCAGATGGCTGCCGGGTGGCTGCGTCACCTCGCCGGTGACCGGATCATCGTCTACTCCGGCGGTTCCGAACCAACAGATCAGATCAACCCAGCCGCGATCGCGGCGATGGCCGACGCCGGCATCGACATCACCAGCGAGTTCCCCAAACCATGGACCGACGAGATCGTGCGCGCTTCCGACGTCGTGGTGACGATGGGCTGCGGCGATGCCTGCCCGCTGTTCCCCGGCAAGCGGTACGAGGACTGGCAGCTGGAAGACCCCGC
>DATMDV010000206.1:0-6705 GCA_035557475.1 Ilumatobacteraceae bacterium | reverse complement strand
CGGCATGGCGCGCACGTTCGAGCTCGAGTTCCTCGGCGATGCGACCGCTGCCACCGGGACCCGGAGCGGGTTCTTCGCCGCCGTCGACCTTCCCGCCAACCCCGCTGCGTACACCGGCCTGCGCGCCACGTCGTGCAACGGCGCCGGGGGAGCGGGTGACGGCGCGGCCTCGGTCACGCTCGGGCCTGCCCGACGCGCGCCGATCGGCGTCCTGTCGGGCGAGCTTGGTGCGCGGGTCATCGGGCCGCTGATCGCCGGGCTCGGGCGCGACGACGTGCGGGTCATCCCGGTGCGCAACGAGTTCTTCGGTGGCAACACCGCGGTCACCGGCCTGATGACCGGGGCCGATCTCTCCCGGGTGCTGGCGGGGGAGCCGCAACGGCACCGGTACCTGCTGCCCGACGTGTGCCTCTCCGACGACCACCGCTTCCTCGACGGCCTGAGCGTCGCCGACCTCCCGCGCCCGGTCGAGGTCGTCGCCACCGATGGCTTCGCGTTACGCGCCGCGCTCGGCGAAGCGATCGGGCACGGGCGATGAGCGAGCAGGAGCTACCGACGGTGGTGATCGTCGGGCGGCCGAACGTCGGCAAGAGCACGCTGTTCAACCGCATCGTCGGTGAGCAGGCGGCGATCGTCGAGAACCGACCGGGTGTCACACGCGACCGCAAGGAGCTCGAGGCCGAGTGGCTCGGGGTTCCGTTCCGTGTCATCGACACCGGCGGCTGGATGCCTGGCGGCGACGACCTCGAGTCGAAGGTCAGCAAGCAGGTCGAGGCCGCGGTCGACGAGGCCGACCTCGTGCTGTTCGTCGTCGACGCGTCGGTCGGCGGTCGCGAGGACGACGAGGCCGTCGCCAACTGGCTGCGGCGTGGCGACCATCAGACGCTCGTCGTCGCCAACAAGGCCGACAACAACCAACGCGAGACCGATCTGTGGCAGTTCCTCTCGCTCGGGCTGGGCGACGCCGTCCCGGTGAGCGCCCTCCACGGCCGGCGCGCCGGCGACCTGCTCGACGTCGTGCTCGAGCGCCTCGGCGACAAGGCGCTGTTCGTCGATCCGGTCGACGAGCCAGCGCGGGAGTCCAGCGACGACCAGTGGTCCGTCGGCGACGGGCGGCCGCCGAGGGTCGCCATCGTGGGGCGGCCGAACGTCGGCAAGAGCACGCTGTTCAACCGCTTGGTCGGCCAGGACCGTTCCGTCGTCCACGACATCGCCGGCACCACCCGCGACGCGGTCGACACCCTCGTCGAAACGCCCGACGGCCCGATCGTGTTCGTCGACACGGCGGGGATGCGGCGGCGGGCGAAGATCGATGATGCGGCCGAGTACTACTCATTGGTGCGCGCCCTGCGGGCGATCGACGACGCCGACATCGCGCTGCTCGTGATCGACGCGCTCGAAGGTGTCACCGGCCAGGACCAGCGGCTCGCCGAGCGCGTCGACGCGGCCGGCTGTCCGATCGTCGTGCTGCTCAACAAGTGGGAGCTGATCGACGATCCCGACCGCCGCCTCGACATCGAGACCGAGCTCAACCGCAAGCTGGCCTTCCTCGGCGACGCACCCGTGCTCAAGGTCTCGGCGCTCACCGGCAAGGGTGTGCACCGGCTGCGGCCCGTGCTCGCCGGGGCCATCGAGCAGTACCACCGGCGGGTGCCCACCCGCGAGGTCAACAAGGTCATCGCCGACGCCCAGCAGCGTCAACCGGCAGGCGGCGGGGCGAAGGTGATGTACGCGGTGCAGGGCGCCACCGATCCACCGACGTTCACGCTCTTCGTGAACCGCGAGCTGCCCCAGCACTACCTGCGGTACCTCGAGCGCATGCTCCGCGAGGCGTTCAAGTTCGGCTCGACCCCGCTCAAGCTGCGCGTCCGCAAGCGCCACGACTGATCGATGCGATCCGCTGATGCCCTGGTGTAGTGATGCCCCGGTGTACTGATGCCATGGTGTGAAGAGTGCGCCAAGTACATGGCACCCAGCGCAATGCGACCCGACGGCACCTGCCCAACCTGCGGCAACGACGTGGAGACCCCGATGCTGAAGGCGGAGGAGGCGACCGACGACGAACGTGCACCGTGGCACTTCAAGCTGCTCGTCGTGATGACCGTCGTCTACCTGGTGTGGCGCTTCTACCAGCTCTTCACATGACCGCTGATCGAAGGCCCCTCGCTAGGATCGCACGACGTACACGGGCTGTGGCGCAGTTTGGTTAGCGCGCTTGACTGGGGGTCAAGAGGTCGGAGGTTCAAATCCTCTCAGCCCGACGAGAGAGTGAGCAGTTTCCGCTCCTGGACTGCGTAGGTCAGGTGCGTCACCCTTGGGGAGTGCTCCGCGTGGACCGGCTCCAGGGCCACGCGGCCCGCGTCCACGCCCTCGAACAGGCGGACTCCGGAGCCGAACAGCACGGGTGAGAGCGCGATCGTGAACTCGTCGACCAGACCGGTGTTCACGTACTCCAGGATCGTTGCGCCGCCACCCGCGATGCGGACGTCCCGGTCGCCGGCGGCCTCGCGGGCCTGGCCGAGCGCCGGCTCGATGCCGTCGTTGACGAATTGGAAGGTGGTCCCGCCCGGCCGCTCCCAGGGGTCACGCTTGGTGTGTGTCACGACGAAGACCGGCGTGTGGAACGGCGCCTCCTCCGGCCACGCGTGCTCGCCGGCGTCGAACATGCGCTTGCCCATCACGCTCGCGCCGGTGCGCTCGAACGTCCCCCGCACGATGTCGTTGTCGCGACCTTCCTCGCCGCCCTCGCCGAGCTTCAGGTTCTCCCGGATGAACCGCTGCGGGAACATCCACTGCTGGAGTTCCATCCACTGCGCCATCCCGCGCTGCACATCCGAGTCGACCGTGCGCTCCTCGGGTGCGATGAATCCGTCCAGCGACATCGTCACGCTGAAGAACACCTTCCCGGCCATCAGTCCTCGACTCCCTTCCGAACGATCTCGGTGACGTACGCAGCCAGGCTGCTCAGGGTCTGCTGGCCGCCCTCGATCGCGCGGTACTTCTCGACCGCCTCGTCGCGCAACTCCTTGGTGGGGAACACCGTGCGCATCTCGATCCGGGTCGCCGCGTCGTCGGGCGCGAACGTCAAGACCGACTCGAAGGCGTTCGGGTCGCCGCGGGACTCACCGTGCCGCAGCGCGATCCGCTCCGGCGGGGCGATCTCGGTCCAGGAGATCCACTCCTGGTAGTCCGTCCCGTCCGGTCCGTGCATCACGAACTCCCACTCCCCGCCGACGCGGAACTCGAACGCCCGCGTGGTGGTGGTGAAACCCTCCGGTCCCCACCACCGCGACAGGTGCCGGACCTCGGTGAACGCCTCGAACACCAGCTCCCGCGGGGCGTCGACGACCCGGGAGATCACGATCTCGCGGTCGGCCGTCGCGGACTGCGCCGGCGCTCCTCGTCCCGTCGCGCTCATCAGCTACTCCTCCTGCCTTGCCTGATTGAGGTCCTGCACGTACTCGTCCAGCCGGTCGAAGCTCTCGTTCCAGAACCGCTCGAACCCGCCGGTCCACTCGTGAACGGGTCGCAGCCCGCGGGCGTCGAGGCCGTACAGGCGTTGCTTGCCTGCCTTGCGGTCCCGCACCAGTCCGACCTCCCGGAGCACCCGCAGGTGTTTGGACGCCCCCGGCTGGGTCATTCCCAGCTCCTGGGCCAACTCGGTCACCGGCGCCTCACCCGCCCGCAGCAGCACCAGGATCTCCCGACGCTGCTGCTCGGCAATCGCGTTGAAGACGTCCGACGTCGTCGCTGCTCGTGCCATGGCGCAATCGTATACCCATATCGGCATACGTCAACCCGGGGAATCAGGCGGGTTTGTCACGCGCCTACAGCGGCGCTGATCAGGCGGCGTAGAGCGTGACCAAGTCGACGACGGGCCCGCTGGCGTCCGGGTCGGGGCAAGGCGCCTCGACTGCAGCGCCGGGCTCGCGCGGCATCGGGCAGGGCAGCGAGTCAATGAACGCGACCTTGCGAGAGATGTAGTCGGCAACGCCGTGGGCGCCGGTCGGGGCGAGGTGGGCGCTCCGGTCAGTCGGTGGCGGCGCCCGAAATCCGCGCGACCCGCACCGACTCGCAATCCGCGCACGCAAGGGCGGGGGTTTCGTCCCACGGTGCATCCGGGCTGGCGATGACCTCGAGGTCGATGCCACACAGCGCCACCGGCGTGACACCGGGTCGGCCGAGATACTGGGGGAGCGTGTGAACGAGGTGGCGCCGACCGTTGGTCGCCCGTCCCCACCGCACCGCACCGCCACCCACTTCTGCGACGGTACCGGCGGCCGGACCGGTCACACGGGTCCGGACCCGATTTCGTCACCCGATTGGGTCACAGCCGGAATAAACATCGATCGGAGAGGTTGCGCACGTGTACGTGACATCGAGAGGTTGCCAATGGGGCTGACTGCTGACCTTCCCGCCGATCGCCGCGCTCGCGTCGACACGCGACTGCAAACGAATCTGATGGCGTGGCTCACGACCGTGAGCCCGGCAGGCAGACCGGACTCGGTGCCGGTGTGGTTCCTGTTACGCGACGACGACAGCATCCTCCTGTACAGCCAGCCGGGGAAGGCGAAGCTGCGCAACATCGACGCCAACCCGAACGTCGCCTTGGGACTCGATGTGACAGACATCGGCCGCGACGTCATCCGGGTCGAGGGCACGGCCGTCCGAGCAGCCGACCATCCGCCCGCGGCCGGCGTCCCGGATTACGTGGCCAAGTACGTCGAGCGCATCGGAGCGATCTTCGGAACACCCGAGCAATTCTCCGAAGCCTTCTCGGAGGCCATCGTGATCACCCCGAGCAGACTTCACGCCTAACGCGAGGAAGCTTCACGAGCTGTCGTCGCCGGAGCGTCGGTACGAGAGGAACAGGGAACCGCCGGGCGTGCGTGCGAGATCGACGAGGTCGAGTCTGCCGGCCGGCAGTTCGTGCTCGAACAGCCGGCGACCTCGACCCGCGACGGTCGGCGCGATCACGAGCTCGAGCACATCGATCAGCCCGTCGCGCCACAGTGACTGGGCGAGCTGGATGCTCCCGTGGATGCCGATGTCGCCGCCGTCGCCCTGCTTGAGCTGCGCCACGTACTCGGCCGCCGGTGTCGACACCGCCGTCGAGTGCTCCCATTCCCGATCGAGAGCACGCGAGGTGAACACGTGCTTCTCGGTGTGGTTGATGAAGCTGGCGAATGGCTCGAAATCCGACGCGGGCCAGTAATCGACCCAATAGTCGTACGTGCCACGGCCGAACAGGACGTCGTCTTGCGAGGCGATGATCCGACGCAGGTTGTCGACGACCTCTTGCCCGGCGTCGAACATCCAGTCGCTGGGCTCCTCGGCGACGCCGTCGAATGAGAGCAATTGGTACAGCACGACCCTTCGCACGGCCGTCTCCTTTCGGTTGCGGTGACCCTTCGACGTGACGGTGCATCGCCGCGCGGTCGTCGGTACCTCGCTTGCAGGCTCCGCCCGTTCGATCCGACACCGTAGATCGCCTCGATCCGTTCGTCCGTCGCACCTGCACTGATAATTGGTGGCATGCGTGTCGGTATCGCCGATCATTTCGGCTGGGCGGTCGCCGTGACGGCGTCGGCTGATCACGAGGTCGTCGACCGTCGACGGATCGAGCTGATCGAACCCGGCCTGCCGGCAGCACCGATTCACTACGAGGCCCACCGTCTCGACATCTCAGCCACCGCAGCGCTGGTCGCAAGGGTGCGGGCGTCGGTCGGTCGGGCGACGTCAGTTGCGCTCGACGAGATCGCAGCCGCGCTCGCCGCACCGGTCGTGTCGATCTCGCTCCGAGCCTGGCCACCGAATTTCCCCGACGACATCGCTGTCCAACGTCGCCCGCCGTACGAGTCCCGCGTCGACGCCATCATGTACCGCCAGGTGCTCGCCGAGCTCGCACGAGCTCGTGGCTGGGCAGTCCACTTCTATGCCGCCAAGGACGTGATCGAGCGAGCGTCAGGCATGCTGGCTGACCGGGCCGACGAGGTCCTGCAGGGTCCCCGGGCAACGCTCGGGCCGCCCTGGACGAAGGACCATCGGATCGCACTCGCGGCGACGATCGTGAGCGGCTGAAGGCGCACCGTTCACCGGCTCGCGACCTTGACCGCATGGGTCTCGTGCCGTACCTTGCGAATCGCGCAGCATCGCCGCACCGCCGGTGGGGTGGGGGACTGGGTCACCGGAAGCGCCGTGTCTGCCGAACTCATCGGGCGAACTGATCGAGGGGAAGAGACATGGCCAACCGCCGTTTCGCGGGTCTTGTGACGGGTGCGTTCCTCGTGGCGGCGACCGCCCTGGTCGGCCTCACCGAGGCCGCCGAGGCCGTCCCTGTATACATTTCCGTAAACGATTTCGACGACGGGACCTGGGATGATTGGGTGCAAAGTGGCGGTCCGGCGCTGAGCGTCGTCGACGACGCCGGCAACGGGGTGTTGCAGGTCGCCAACCGGGCCAACGACTTCGATGGGATCAAGAGCCCGCCGATGTTCGAGGCCGGAGTCGAGTACGTGTTCTCGATGGAGGTCAAGTTGGCGACGCCGGGCACGGCGCAGTTCCGGTTCGTGACCGATCCGGGGTTCACGTGGATCGGCAACACGACCGTGAACGGCGACGGGTGGACGACGGTGTCAGGGTCGTTCACGCCGACGGTGGCCGTCGCTGTCTACATCGGCAGTGGTGCCCATTCGGTCGACGGGA
>DATMDV010000205.1:0-27541 GCA_035557475.1 Ilumatobacteraceae bacterium | reverse complement strand
GAGCGGCGCGTACCGGAGATCTGTGTCCACGTCGACTACGACACGATGCTCAACGGCTTGCACGAACACTCGGTGTGTGAGACCGCCGACGGGATCCCGCTCCCACCCGAGACGGTGCGCCGCCTGGCGTGCGAAGCGGCGATCGTGCCGATCGTGCTCAACAGCAACGGCGAAGCATTGAACTGCGGCCGCGAGATCCGAGTCGCCAACCGGGCCCAGCGGCGGGCGCTGCGGGCGATGTACCGCACCTGCGCCTACCCGGGCTGCGACGTCACGTTCGACCGTTGCGACATCCACCACGTCATCGCCTGGCTCCGCCACGGCCGAACCGATCTGGACAATCTGTTGCCGCTCTGCGGCCGGCACCACCATCTGGTTCACGAAGGACGATGGCGACTCACACTCGACAAACACCGGATCATCACCATCCACCGACCAGACGGCACCCGACACTTCCACGGCACGACAGTCAATCGCAGCGGCCGCGATGGGCCGTCACGGACTGTCGAGCGCGGCAACCGTGTAGCGACGGCGCGGGCGACCGGTCCGCCATGAGCGTGATCCGAGCAGCTGTCCTGCCGACGCGTACGTCAACAGGACGTCAGTCGTCGCCGAAGCTGACGCCGAGGTCGCGGCCGGAGATGATCGTGTCGCAGTCGAGCGGGACCGAGTGCATCTTGGCCACGGCCGACACCAGTGGGACGAAGTGCACGCTCGGCGGCACGAGGGCGACCATCACGCCGCGGTGACCCTCCTCGAGGCCGCGCACGGCGGCGGCACCGAAGCGCAGGCCGAGCAGGCGGTCGAGCGCGGTCGGCGTCCCACCGCGCAGCAGGTGGCCGAGCACCATCGTGCGGGCCTCCTTGCCGGTGAGTCGCTCGAGCTCGGCGGCGACGACGGCACCGATCCCGCCGAGGCGTTCGGCCTGACCCACCGACTGGCCGATCACGGAACGCACGCCGTCGCGCGGTCGTGCACCTTCGGCCACGACGACAATCGCGAATCGAGCGCCGCGTTCTTCGCGGCGGGCGATCATCGCCGCGACCGGCTCGAGCGTGAATGGGATCTCGGGGATCAAGATCGCGTGGGCGCCGGCCGCCATCCCCGAGTTGAGCGCGATCCAACCGGCGTAGCGGCCCATCACCTCGACGACGAAGACACGGCTGTGCGACGTGGCGGTCGTGAACAGCCGGCCGATGCTCTCGGTCGCAACCTCGACCGCGGTGTCGAACCCGAACGTCGTGTCGGTCATCGCCAGGTCGTTGTCGATCGACTTGGGCACACCGATGACCCGCAGCCCCGCATCGGAGAGGCGCCGGGCGATCGTGAGCGAGCCATCGCCTCCGATCGTGATCAAGGCGTCGATACCGGCATCACGGAACATCCCGACCAGCTCGTCGGTGCGGTCGACACTCGTCCACGTACCGTCTTCTTGCTGGACCGGGAACTCACACGGGTTCCCCCGGTTGGTGCTCCCGAGCACGGTGCCGCCGAGATGAGCGATTCCACGGACGTATTCGCGGGTGAGCTCCATCAGGCCGCCACCGTTCGGATACATCTCTGGGAACATCAGGCCGTTGAACCCGTCCCGGATGCCGACCACCTCCCAGCCACGCCGCGCCGCCGACAGGGTGGCGGCGCGGATGACGGAGTTCAACCCGGGTGCGTCGCCGCCTCCGGTCGAGATGGCGATCCTCACACGACCTATTTAGCAGTTCCCGTCACTCGCTCGCGACAGCCCGCAGGATGTCGAGGCGAGCGGCGCGGCGGGCCGGGCCGAGGGCAGCGACGACGCCGGCGACGATCGCGCAGCCGACGATCACGGCGATCCGTGTTCCGGGAACCACCACCTGGGTGATGCCCTCGTCGGCGAGCGCCTGGACGATCGCCCACGCTCCGGCCAGGGCCAGCACGAGTCCGAGCCCGGTGCCGAGCACGGCGATCATCACCGACTCCCAGCGCACGAGCGTGCGAACCTGTCGGCGGGTCATGCCGACCGCCCGCAGGAGCCCCAGCTCCCGGGTGCGCTCGTGCACCGACAGGGCGAGCGTGTTGGCGATGCCGATGAGGGCGATGATCACGGCCAGCGCCAGCAGGCCGTAGATCAGGTTGAGCAGGCTGTTGATCTCCGATGTGATCGTCTCTTTGAACTCGGCCTGGTCCTGCAGCTCACCGTTGGGCCACGCGGTCAACACCTCGTCGATGGCGGCGCGTGACATGGCCGCGTCGACGCCGTCGACGGCCATCACGAACACCTGGCGGTCGTACTGGTCGGTGACGTTGGCCTCGTAGGTGGCGAGATCGGTGATCCACGACGTGCCACCGGGTCCCGGCACGACCTCATCGAAGATCGCGGCGACGGTGAGGTCGACAGTGCCGGTACGGGCGAACGTGACGCCGACGGTGTCACCGAGCGAGAGGTGCTTGTCGGTCGCGGTGCCCGACGACACGGCGACGTTGCCGGCTGTGACCGCGGCGAGGCTGCCGCTCGTCACCTCGAGGTCGTACAGGCCATCGAACACCGACGTGTCGACGCCGGCGAGCTGCGTGGTCGACTCGCCGACCGCGACCGGTGAGACCCGGATCGGTGAGACCAGATCGACTTCCGGCAGGGCGGCCAGGTCGTCGGCCAGCTCAGGGCTGAAGCCACCCTCCGCCCACTGACCGGAGTCGACGACGTAATCGGCGCGGAACGACTTGTCGACCTGGTCGACGACGGCCTTCGTCGTCGACGAGGCGAGGATCGTGATGAATCCCACGAGGGCGACGCCGATCATGAGCGCGGCCGCGGTGGCCGAAGTGCGCTTGGGATTGCGTCGGGCGTTCTCCTGGGCGAGGTGCCCGGCCGTGCCGGACACCGCCCGGGCGGGCATGCCGAACACCCGCAGCACGGGGCGGGCGAGGACCGGACCGAGCACGAACACGCCGAGCACGGTCATGACGGCGCCGAGGGCGAGCATCTGGAGCGCTCCTTCGCCGTCACCGGCGATCCCCGCGGCCGTGGCGACGACGCCTCCGGCGGTGACCGTGAGACCGACGACGACCCGCTTGATCGAGAGATGCGACCGGTCGATGGCCACGTCGCGCAGGGCGGCGATCGGAGCGACCCGGCTGGCCCGCAGCGCCGGGGCGATGGCCGAGGCGACGGTGACGACGACGCCGACGACGACCGACGTGATGATCGTGGCGGCTGTGATCACGGTCGGGCCCGACGGGATGTCGAGGCCGACCTTGGCGAGCAACTCGCGGAGACCGAACGACATCCCGATGCCAAGGCCGAGCCCGGCGGCGCACGCCACGAGCCCGACGGCGATTGCTTCGAGCAGGACCGAACGCAGGACCTGCCGGCGCCCGGCACCGATGGCCCGCAGCATGGCGAGGTCGCGGGTGCGCTGGGCGATCACGATCGAGAACGTGTTGTAGATGATGAACATCCCGACGAACAACGAGATGTAGGCGAAGGCGAGGAGGAAGGTGTTGAAGAACTTCAGGTCCTCGCGCAGCTCCGCCTGCTTGTCGGCGGTGTCGGCCTCGCCGGTGATGACCTCGATCTGGTCGTCGGCGAGCGCCGACTGGAGGCGCACCGCGAGCTCGCTGGCGGTGACATCAGTCGACTTGGCGACCACGATGCCGTCGAACGCGCCCGGTTCACCGAACAGCTCCTGAGCCGTGTCGATGTCGGTGGCGATCATCGTCGAGCCGGGGATCCCGTCGATCTCGCCGAACGTCGCCGCGCCGACGAGCGTGAGCTCGACGGGACCGGTCTTGGCCAGCACGGTGAACGTGTCGCCGATCACCCAACCTTCGTCGGTGACAGTGGCGCGGTCGACGACGGCCTCGTTGGCCGCTTCCGGAGCGCGTCCGTCGGCGAGCTGGAAGGGGTTGAGCCGGGGGTCGTCGATCCACCCGGTTCCGATCGTGGCGCCGAGCTCGTTGGTGGCGACGTCACCGTCGTCGCGCACGAGTTGGGCGAAGCCCTGAATCGAGCCGGCCGCGGCGTCGACCCCGTCGACCTCGAGCACGCCGGCGAGCGTCGCCTCGTTGACGCGCTCCCGGACTTCGGCCATGTCGCCATCGATCGCCGATTCACGCCGGACGATGGCATCGACGCCTTCGTTGTTGGTAGCGAGCACATTGTCGAATGTGCGTCCCATGGTGTCGGTGAGGATCATCGTTCCCGACATGAACGCCACGCCGAGGATCACGGCGAGGCCGGTCAAGACGAAGCGGAGTTTGTGGGCCCACAGGCCTTTGAGCGTGAGTCGGAGCATGCGTCCATCGTGAGCCTCCCGGGCCTCGGATTCGTCGGCCTTCGGGTGCTGTCGTCACGCCGCCAGCCGTACGTCTCCAGACGGAGGGCCGGGTCATCCTGGCGACGGTTAGCCTGAACCGGCGTGGCTCCGCACGTGCTCATCGCCGGAGGCGGATACGTCGGGATGTACACCGCGTTCCGCCTGCGTAGAGCGGTCCGCAGGGGAGCCGTGCGGGTCACGGTCGTCGATCCCCGGTCGGTGATGACCTACCAGCCGTTCCTTCCCGAGGCCGCTGCCGGCAGCCTCGAACCGCGACATGTCGTGGTGCCGCTCCGTGCCGTCCTGCGGGGATGCCGCGTGATCACCGGCCGCGTCATGTCGATCGACCACGCGAACCATCGCGCCATTGTCGAGCCGCCGACCGGCGACGAGTACGGCGTCGGCTACGACCACGTCGTCGTCGCCCTCGGGTCGGTGGCGAGGACGCTGCCGATCCCGGGGCTGGCCGAGCAGGCGATCGGGTTCAAGCATGTCGAGGAGGCGATCGCCCTGCGCAACCAGGTGCTCGGTCGACTCGATCTCGCCGCCTCCATCGATGACGAAGCGCAACGGCGCCGGGCGCTCACGTTCGTGTTCGTCGGCGGCGGTTACGCAGGTGTCGAGGCGTTCGCCGAGCTCGAGGACATGGCCCGTTACGCAACGCGGTACTACGGCACGCTCGAGCCGAAGGACATGCGCTGGGTGTTGGTGGAAGCCGCCGGCCGGATCCTGCCAGAGGTCGGCGACGACATGGGCCGCTACACCGTCGAGCAGCTCCGGAGCCGCTCGATGGAGGTCCTGCTCCACACCCGACTCGAGTCGTGCGTCGACGGTCATGTCGAGCTGTCCGACGGTCAACGGTTCGAGGCCGACACGATCGTGTGGACGGCAGGCGTGAAGGCGAACCCGGTGGTGGCAGCGACCGGGCTGCCGCTCGACGAGCGGGGTCGAATCCGATGCCGACCCGATCTGCGGGTCGAGGGATGCGACGACGCCTGGGCGGCTGGCGACAACGCTGCGGTTCCCGACCTCTCGTCGAGCGTGGCGGGCGCGACCTGCAGCCCGAGTGCACAGCACGCCGTGCGCCAGGCCAAGGTCCTCGCCGGCAACGTGCTTCGGGTGATCGACGGGAAGACGCCGGTCGAGTACCGCCATCGCCACGTGGGGTCGGTCGCCAGCCTCGGGCTGCACAAGGGCGTCGCCGAGGTGTACGGCGTCAAGCTCAAGGGCTTCCCGGCGTGGTTCATGCATCGCACCTACCACCTGTCGAGAGTGCCGACGTTCAACCGCAAGGCTCGCGTCGTCCTCGACTGGACACTGGCACTGTTCTTCCGGCGCGAGGTGGTATCACTCGGGAGCCTGCACCATCCGTCCGACGAGTTCCGCCGGGCGGCCAGCACCTGATCCGCGCCGGGGGAGGGTCAGGGACCTGACCGAACGGCCTCGGCTACCGTGCTCGCGGTGGCCGATGCGCACGTGATCCTGCCGGCGTCGCCGATCCTCTCACTCGACGACTATCTGGCCGCCGGGGGCGGGAGCGGCCTTCGCGCCGCCCACGAGCTCGGTCGTGAGGCGACGCTGTCGGAGGTCACCGCGAGCGGGCTGCGCGGACGCGGTGGTGGCGGTTTCCCGACCGGTGAGAAGTGGAGGTCGGTGCGCGACGCTGGCGGCGGGCGTCGCTACGTCGTCGCCAACGGTGCCGAGGGCGAGCCGGCGACGTTCAAGGACCGCACCCTCATGCGGCTCGACCCGTTCCGCATCATCGAGGGTGCGGCCATCGCGGCGTTCGTGGTCGGCGCCACCGACGTGTACGTGGCGACGAAGCGATCGTTCACGCGCGAGACCGACAACCTGCGTCGGGCGACGGTCGAGCTCGGCGCGAGCGGACTGCTCGGCGACCTGACCGTTTCGATCGTCGAGGGTCCCGAGGAATATCTGTTCGGCGAGGAGAAGGCGTTGCTCGAGGTCATCGAGGGCCGCGATCCGATGCCACGCACGCTGCCACCGTGGCAGCACGGATTGTTCGCGACCGTCTCGATGGGTTGGGAGTCCGGCACATCACGTGGCGACGACGAACCGTCGAGCAACCCGACCGCCGTCAACAACGTCGAGACACTCGCCGCCGTCGCACATGTGCTCGCCAAGGGGCCGACGTGGTATCGCACGTTCGGCACGCCCGATTCGCCGGGCACGATCGTCGCCACCGTCGTCGGCGACGTGCAACGACCGGGAGTGCACGAGGTCGAGCTCGGCACCCCGTTCGCGGAGCTGTTGGAGCGGTGCGGTGGCCCGCGTCGCGGTCGAACGTTCAAGGCCGCGTTCTCCGGGATCTCGAACCCGGTGCTCGCGGCGGCCGACTTCGACGTGCCCCTCACCTACGAGGACTTCAAGGCTCGCGGCACCGGGCTCGGCGCCGCCGGCTTCGCCGTCTACGACAACACCGCCGACATGGTGAGCGTGGCGCGCGAGTACAGCCGCTTCCTCTCCGTCGAGTCGTGCGGGCAATGCCCGCCGTGCAAGCAGGGATCGCTGGCGATCACCGACCATCTGACCGCGATCGAGCAGAGCCGCGGTCACGACGAAGATCTCGCCTCGATCGCCGCACTCCTCCGCACCGTCACCGACGCCAACCGGTGCTATCTCGGCACCGAGGAGCAACAGGTGGTCTCGAGCCTGCTCCGTGCGTTCCCGGAGGACTTCGCCCGTCATCTCGAGGGCCGGATGCGTCGACCACGACCCGTGCTCGTGCCGTTGATCACCGATATCGGTGACGACGGGTCCGTGGTGTACGCGACTCGGCACGCCCGCAAGCGCCCGGACTGGACGTACCCGGATTGACCGCGGACCGCGCGACGTCGATCAGTCGAGATCGAGGAGCTGCAGGAGGGCGATCAGCTGCGGCTCGGCGGCGGCGCCGAACGACGACACCACGACGCCCCGGGCCCCGCAACTGGGGCACTCGACGCCGAGCACGATCGACGAGTCACCCGGGTCGCTCTCGCCCTCGAACCGGAATCGCTCGACGATGACGAGGTGCTGGGTCTGATGGACCCGTTGGCAGGGCTCGCACCGCATCCCGGTGTCCTCGAGATGGAAGTCGGCGTCGAACCCGGCAGTTTGGAGCTGCACCACCGCGTCGGTGACAGTGTCGGGCGACTCCACAGCCACGAGCCTATGGCGTGCGTCGCGTCGAGAGGCGATGGGCGCCAGGCGGGTGGTTTCGTAACCCGACTGTCACGTGCAGGCAGCCCAAGCCCTAGAGTCTCACCGTGCTGTTGAAGTCGAGGTCGTGCCGCGCGCGTCGCATCACGGCCGCGCTCGTGGCGATCGCGACCGTCGCGGCAGCGCTCGGCGGTGTGGCCGACGCCCAGGACTCCGACTCTGCCGCCGAGCGCGCGGCGCGCGAGATCCAAGCCGCCCGCGATCGGGCCAACGCCGCCGCCCAGGCGATGTTCGATGCCGAGTCGCGCATCGACCAACTCGCGGTCGAGATCGAGACGACGAACGCCGAACTGGCGACGTTGGAGTCCGAGGTGGCCGCCCTCCGTTCCGATCTCGAGGCGATGGCGGTGCGCAAGTTCGTGAGCTCGGGTGTCGGTCAGAACCCCCTCCTCGCCGGCGTCGAGGGGGCGAACGACGCCGCCGCCGCCGACGTGCTCTTCGCCGTCGCCACCGATTCGTCGGCGGTGACCCTCGACGAGTTCGACGAAGTGGGCCGTGAGCTCGAGGAGACACGCGAGCAGCTCGAGGACCAACAGCAAGAGGCGCGCGACGCGACCGAGGAGTACGAAGAGCTCCGGCGACGGGCCGAGGAGGAGATCGTGCTGCTCCAGGAGATCGAGGAGCAGCGCCTGCAGGACGTCGCCGTCCAGCGGGCACTCGCCGAGCAGCGGCGCCAGCGCGAGGCCGAGATCGCCGCCGAGGCCGAGGCCCAGCGCCAGGCGCAGATCGCCGCCGCGGCGTCGAGCGCGGCCGCCGGCGACGCACCGTTGGCCCAACCGGCTGCCGGACAGACCCCTGCGGCCCCCGACCCAGCCTCCACCGGTGACGGCACATCGGCTCCCGCGGATTCACCTGTCGACCAACCCGCGCCGCCGACGCTCCCGCCGCTGCCGACGGGTGACGGGATGTCGTGCCCCGTCGCGGGTTCGACCGCCTTCGCCGACACGTGGGGCGCGGCGCGTTCGGGTGGGCGGAGTCACCAGGGCGTCGACATGATGGCGGCTGGTGGCACACCGCTCGTGGCCGTCGTGTCGGGAAGCGTCAACTTCAAGACGACGCGCCTCGGCGGCAACTCGATCTGGCTGAGCGGCAACAACGGGACGAAATACTTCTACGCCCACCTCAGCGGGTGGGCGGGTTCGAGTCGAGCGGTGAGCCAGGGCGAGGTCATCGGCTACGTGGGCGCGACGGGGAACGCGGGCGTCAACCACCTCCACTTCGAGATCCACCCCGGCGGCGGCGCAGCCGTGAATCCCTACCCGGCCGTCCGCGCGGTCTGCTGAGATCGTCGGCGATCGGCCGGCGCGAACGACCCCTGCCACAATCGAGCCTGCCCAAATCGAGCCTGCCACAATCGGGCCTGCCACAATCGACAAGGTGAGGATCGAGGGCGACTACTGGCGGGATGGGGCGGTGTGCGTCCGCGGGGCGTTCTCGGCGGCGGAGGTCGAGTCGGCCCGCGACGCCATCGACGCCAACCTCGCCGATCTGTCGACGTACGCGAAGCGCGCCAGCAGTGTCGACGACGGCGCGTTCATCGAGGACTTCTGCTCGTGGCAGCGCATCCCGCAGATCGAACACTTCATCCGGGTCTCACCCGCGGCCGCGATCGCGGCCGAGTTGATGGCATCGTCGACGGTGCGCCTGTACCACGACCATGTGCTGGTGAAGGAACCCGGCACACGCCAGCGCACGCCGTGGCATCAGGATCTGCCCTACTACAACGTCGACGGTCGCCAGAACGTCAGCATGTGGTGTCCGGTCGATCCCGTGTCGCGGGACTCGACGCTCGAGCTCGTCGCCGGATCACACCTCGGTCCCTGGTACATGCCCCGGTCGTTCCTCGATGGCAAGGCGAACTGGTTTCCCGACGGGATGCTCGCCGACCTGCCCGACATCGCCGCCGACCCCGACCGCTACCGCGTGCTCGGCTGGGAGCTCGAGCCCGGTGATGCGGTGTGCTTCCACATGCTGACCCTCCACGGGGCCGGCGGCGTCGATGGACCGGACCGCCGCCGGGTGCTGTCGCTGCGGTTCCTCGGCGACGACATGGTGCACGCGCCCCGCAGGTGGACGACGTCGCCGCCGTTCCCGGGATTGGAGGACGAACTCCCCGCCGGCGCCGCGCTCGACCATCCGCTGTTCCCCATCGTGTGGACGCGCCCGGTGTGACGCGGGAAGCCGAGTCGTATCAAGTCGACAGGGCGAGTGCCGCCCACACCGTCTTGCCGCCCGGAAATGGAGCGACCCCCCAGTCGGAGGCGACCCGGTCGACGACGATCAGGCCGAGACCACCGATGCGCGCCGGATCGAGCGGAAGCACCTCAGGCAGCTCGTCGCCTGAGTCGGTGACCGAGACCTGTACCGCGGCGCCGGTGATCGACGCCCGGAGCACGAGCGCCCCATCCCCATGCATCAGCGCGTTCGTGACCAGTTCGCTGACGACGAGCTGTACGTCGTCGCGGACGGTGTCCTCGATCTCGCGCTCCGCCAGGAAGGCGTCGATCCACGAACGCGCCTCGCCCACGCTGACGGCGTGCCGGTCGTAGACGACCATCGCTCTGGACGAGGAACGATTCGGCACGGTGGCCCGCTCACCTTCAGTCATGAGGATTGGTTCCGCCGGGGCGGAAGTGTTCGAGCGTGCCCGTCAACTCGAGCAGGCGCTCCACCGCAGCGGAGATCGCCCCGACCTGCACCCGCTCGCCGTAGTTGTGGCGCAGCTGCAACAGGGCGCGAAGTCCGCTCGAGTCGATGAAGTCGACTTCGCCGAGCTCGATCACGACCTCGGCGGGTGGACCGTCGGCCGCAAGGACCTTGTCGACCGCATCCACGAACACCACTCCGACCGCCACATCGAGGTCGCCGCGAACGATCAGCACCGAACTTGTTTCGGTGCGCTGCTGCCACTCCCAGTTCGGAGTCATCGCTTGGATCCTAACGAGTACCTGTGACTCGCTGACGGTTACGCAGCGAGCGCTGGCCGACTACTCGGACGGCTGCAGGATATGCACGACGACAAGTGCGACATCGTCATGCCGGTCGGGGATCGGCAGGACGCGGTGGACGGCCTGCCCAAGCCGGGTCGCGACGTCGTCGGCGGTCCGGCTGCCAGCGGCCGCCTCGATGGCGATGTTGATGACCGTCTCGGGATCGAGCTCGTACGGAGGTCTGACGTCGGTGACCCCGTCGGTGTGGAGGATCAGCGTGTCTCCCGGGCGAAGGAGCACTTCGCCGGTCGTGGTCTGGATGTCGGGGAGGACACCGAGGAGCGTGCCGGGCCGACCGATCGTCGTCGGCGTGCCGTCGGCCGCGACCACGATCGGCAACGGGTGACCACCGGCGACGGAGATGAACCGCCACGTCTCGTCGTCGACGCGCTCGAGCGTCGAGTAGGTCGCGGTGCAGAACAAGTCGCGGTTGCCGGCATGCAGCGCGTCGTTGACCCAGGCGAGCACCTCATGATGGTGTGCGCCATGTGTCGCCGCGGCGCGGATCGTGTGCCGGGCGATCGCCGTGACTGCGGCGGCGTTCGAGCCGGTGCCGCAGACGTCGCCGATCACGATCGCCCATCGTCGTTCGTCGATCTTGAACACGTCGTAGAAGTCGCCGCCCACCTCGGTTGCCGTGCCGGCTGCCCAGTAGCGCACCGCGACACTCAGGCCGTCGATGTCGGGCAGTCGCGGTGGGAGCAGCGCCGCCTGGAGCGTTCCGGCGATCACCCGTTGCTGATCGGTGAGCCATGTGTTCTCGAGCGCCTCGGCGATGCGGCCGGCGACGGTGCGCCCCAGCGCGACGTCGTCGTCGTCGAACTGACGCCCGGATTCGGCGCTGACGAAGCGGATTGCGCCGATCACCCCACGTTTCGTCCGCAACGGCACGGTGATGAGGCTGGTCACCTGGAGTGCGTTCACGATCGACCGCAGCTCTTCGGCGAGCGCGCGGTCTTCGACTCCGGCAATCGCACGCTCGATGGATTCAGGGCTGATCAGTGGAACGAACTCGATCTGACCGGTACGGATCACCGCCGGCACGCCGCGCGGCGCGTCGGAATCGTAGGGGTAGCGATGCAGGAGCTCTTCGGCCCAGACGGTCTTGTCCGGATCCGCGTGGGCGACTTCGACTTCTGGCCCGGTGGCTCCTTCGGGGAGGAAGTAGATGGCGCACCAGTCGCCGAGTTGGGGAACGGCCGCGCCGGCGACGTTGCGCATCAACTCGCGGTGGTCGGTGGCGGAGAGCGCAGAGTCGTTGAGACCGTCGAGGAACTCCAACCGCTCACGATGGAGCCGTTCGCGAGCGGCGACACGTTCGGCGTCCGCGATCCTCCGTTCGGCGTCGAGCTCCAATTGCTTGCGAGCAGTGATGTCGCCGGTGCAGCCGATGGTTCCAGTGACGTTCCCGTCGTCGTCGAGTGTCACCATGCCGCGGCAGTACAGCCATCGCACGCTTCCGTCCGGCCACACGACCCGGTGTTCGAGCTCGTACGGCGAGCGTTCGGCGGTCGCACGCTGCACGACCTCCATCACATGACTGACGTCGTCGGGGTGCAGCAAGGCGACCCAGGCGTCCATCGTGCCGTCGAACGTCTCGGGTTCGAGGCCGAACAGCTGCTCGAGGGCCACGTCCCACGTCGTCACACCGGTCGCGATGTCCCACCGCCAGGTTCCGAGCTGACCCGCTGCGAGCGCGAGGGCGAAGTGGTCGTGCACCGACGAGGACTGATGAGCGTCTGTCAATCTTCGATCCCCAGAACACGTAGACGAGCAAACCCACCGTACCTGGCGAGGAGGTGTCCGACACCAGTTCGGCGGGTCCAGCTTACTCACCCGTTCGGGTGATGGACACGCCTCGCCTTCCCGTTGCCGTCGACCTCGACGATTGTGAGCCACCCATTGCCGGCCAGCCGGTCGCGACCGTTGGCGGCTTCCGCCGGGTCGTCGGTGTGGAGGGACACGATGCACACGTCGGTCAGCTCGGGCGCGATGAAGCTCTGCCGGTACGCGTCACTCCCACCCATTCCGGCGAACACGACCCAGATCGCCCCGAACACACCGCCGATGAAGGCGCCGCCGACGGCCGCCACGATCGCCGTCGCCGCGCTGGCGTTGGCGAACAGGGCCGTGGCTCCGCCAATGAGCAGCGCGCCTGCGAGCGCCCCGAGCGCGCCGCCGATCAGCGTTCGTGACGCCACCATCCCGGTGACACCCTCAGGGTCGGCGCCCCCGTCGACCACATCGGCGTCGCCGTTCGTCGAGAGCACGACGAGCCCGAGCCTGGCATCGTTGGCTTCGAGCGCCTCGAGCGCGAGTACTGCGGCACGTGCGGTATCGATGTCGCGGGTCGCGGCGACCACGTTGTGGTGCGCGAGCTCCGGCTCTGGCTGCGACATCGATGCGATGCGCAGGTGTGGGACCTCCCGCCGGACGAACTCGCTCAAGGTCAGACGCTGCGGCCGGATGCGGGTGGTTTCCGTACGGTCAGCCATGTCGGAGTCGTACCCAACCTGGCCAACGGCCGAACCCCGTGTGTGGCGAACGCCATGTCCTGGCCAGGACGTCCCGGAGGTCGGGCGACCAGACCGTCAGCGTGTCGCGAGCAGCCCCCGCACGTAGGCGGCCTGTCCGGCGTGCTGGATGTCGTCGTCGGCGATGCTCACCAGGCGCACACCCATCGTCACGGGTGGATCCCACCGTTCGTCGACGACGCGATCCAGTTCGTCCGGTGTGAGACCTTTGAGGAACGCCTTCGTGCGGGCCGCGACGGCGTCGTAGTACGCAACCAGTACCTCGGCGCTGGCGGGTCGGACGGCTGCCGACGCGTCGGCGGTGTGGCCGTACCCGGTGTTGGCCGGGTCGGCCACGAGGCCGAACTGCGGCGCCCACGGGCCGCTGGCCCACAGCTGCTCGGCGTCGAGGAGATCGGCGACGTGGTCGTCCTGCACGCGGGTCAGGTGCCACACGAGCCAACCGATGGAGTTGGCGGCCGGAGCGGGCGACCAGACGAGGTCGGCCGCCGAGAGCCCGTCGACAACTGAGTGCACGTGCTCCGCGACGCGGTCGAACAGCTCGATGAACGTCTCGCTCTCGTTCATGTACCACCTCGGAGGTCGTGACGTGCCCCGTCAGCCGCGGCGGGACGCGTGACGCTAGCGTCTGGCCGTGCGACGAGTCACGAGAGGGGCGACGGCGCTCGTCGTCGTCATCGTGGTCGTCGGACTGTGCGGGGCGTGTTCCTCGTCGTCGGATGACGCCACGCCGGCCAGCTCGGCCCCGGTCGCGGAGACATCGCCCGGCACCGTCGCAGCCGCGGCCGAGACGACGACATCGACGCCGGTCGCACCGGCGACGACCCCGGCGACGACCGAGGCGCCGACCACCGACCCGCCGCCGACCGACGCGCCGGCACCCACCCTGCCGGTCACCGACGAGGCGTCCGAGTATCCCGAGCAGTCGCCGGACGTGCCGTATCCGACCCTCGAGTGGCCGGTCGGTGAGCTCCCCGACGGCGTCGACCAACGGGCACTCGACGCAGCCGTCGCGACCGCGTTCGGCGCCGACGACGCCGAGGCCCGTGTCCGATCACTCGTCGTCGTCAAGGGTGGCGAGATCGTGTACGAGCGCTACCACCCGCTCGATACCCCCGATCAGGCGACCTCGTCGTTCTCCGTCGCCAAGAGCTTCACCTCGGCGATCATCGGGATCCTGATCGGTGACGGCCGGCTCGAGCTCGACGCCCCGGCGCCGGTCGAGGAATGGCAGGCCGCCGGCGACCCGCGCGGTGAGATCACGCTTGACGACCTGCTGCGGATGAGCAGCGGCCTCGAGTGGGAGGAGCAGTACGGCCCCGGATCCGTGGTGATCGAGATGCTCCAGGCGCCACACGCGGCCGACATTCCGATCTCGCAGGAACTCGTCGCCGAGCCCGGGTCCGAGTTCGAGTACTCGACCGGCACCACGGCGATCCTGGCCGACATCGCCGCCGACGAGCTCGGCGGTGGTGATGCACTCGATGCCTACGTCCACGCGCGCCTGCTCGATCCGCTCGGCATGACCTCGACGGTGTTGTTGGAGGACGGGACGGGCACCTGGTTCGGTGGGCTCGGGGCCGACTCGACGCCGCGCGACTTCGCCAAGTTCGGATTGCTGTTCCTCCGCGACGGCGTGTGGGACGGCGAGCGGATCCTTCCCGAGGGATGGGTCGACGCGTCCCGCTCGCCGAGCTCGACCAACGCCTCCTACGGGCTGCAGTGGTGGCTGAACGAAGACATGGGAACGTACGCGGCACTCGGGTTGTTCGGTCAGCAGATCATCATCTCCGCCGAGCTCGACCTGGTGATCGTGACGACATCGACCGAAGGGGGCGATCCGGCCACGCTCTCGAACGCCGCATTCGAGCAGTTCGCGTCGGCCGGCTGAAGGCTGATCGCGGATGCGAACCCGTCAGACCGGCTGGCGGGTCGCCCACACCGCGTACAGCGGGTCGCCGGGCGTGCCGGGCGGCGTGCACAGCGCGACCAGCGGATCGGTCCAGCCACCGGATCGGCGGAAGTACTCGGCGACGATCGCACCGTGACCGCGATCGTCGGACGCCAGCCATCCGTGGATCGCCTTGGTCGGGAAGCAGCGGTTCGAGAACGTGCACACGAACAGGCCGTTGTCGACGAGCACGCGGCCGACCTCGCGGAACACCTCGATCGGCTGGGTCAGGTAGTCGACCGATACGCAGCACGTCGCGGCGTCGAAACGACGGTCGGCGTAGGGCAGACGCGGATCGGCGTTCAGGTCGTGGACGAGTCGGCTCGTCGCCGCCTCATTGGCGGCCAGCTCGCGCTCGTTCATGCCGAGGACCGACAACTCGGCGGGCGGTGTCCGGAAGTGTGAGACCCACGACGACATGAGGTCGAGCACGCGTCCCGACACCTCGAGGTGCTCGTACAGTGCGCCGACCGCGGCGATCGCCCGATCGTCGATGTGGGTCACGAACCGGTCGGGGCCGTAGAACTCGTGGTCGGTCGACTCGTCCGTGCGCTCGAAGAACCCGGCCGGGAATCCATGGTCGTCGGGCGACGAGGTCACAACCCGATTGTCGCGTGCTTGCCGTCGGATCATGTGTCCCCCCGCCATCTCGTGAAGTTTCGGCGCTCTCAGGACGGCGAAACTTCACGAGATCGGGCTCTACTGTGCCGATCGTGCACGACGACGTGAGAACGACCGGGATCGTGACCCACGAGCGCTATTACTGGCACGACAACGGATCGGCCGCCGGCACCCGCCGTTCGGACGGTGTCGTGCTCCAGCCCGGCGAGCACGTCGAGAGCCCGGAATCGAAGCGAAGACTCCACGGCCTGCTGGCGGCGACGGGCTACCTCGACCGGTTGACACCGATCGCGCCGAGACCGGCAACTCGCGCCGAGCTGCTCCGGTTCCACACCGACCCGTATGTCGCGTCCGTCGCTGCCGTAGAGGGGTGGGCCGCGCTCGGTACGTCTGCCTTCGTCGGGCCGGGCTCGTACGACATCGCCATCCTCTCGGCCGGCGGTGTGCTCGCCGCGACCGACGCCGTGCTGACGGGCGCCGTCACGAACGCCTACGCACTCGTGCGCCCGCCCGGCCATCATGCCGAAGCGGATCGAGCGATGGGTTTCTGCATCTTCGCCAACGTCGCGCTGGCCGCGATGCACGCAGTTGCCGAGCACGGCGTCGGGCGGATCGCGATCGTCGACTGGGACGTCCATCACGGCAACGGCACCCAGGCGGCGTTCTACGCCGACCCCGACGTGCTCACGGTCTCGATCCACCAGGACGGCCGGTTCCCGCGGTGGACCGGTCAGCTCGGTGAGCGGGGAGAGGGCGCCGGCGTCGGCGCCAACATCAACGTCCCGCTGCCGCCGGGTTCGGGCCACGGCGCGTACGTCCACGTGTTCGAGCGCGTCGTCGTGCCCGCGCTGCGGCGGTTCCGTCCGGACCTGATCTTCGTCGCCTGCGGATACGACGCCGGCGCCTACGACCCGATGGCGCACATGATGGCGCACACCGGCACCTACCGGGCGATGGCCGACGCGGTCGTCGAGGTCGCGGCCGAGTTCGCCAGCGACCGCCTCGTGGTCGTGCACGAGGGCGGGTACTCGTCGTTCCACGTGCCGTTCTGCGGGCTCGCCGTGTTCGAGTCGCTGACCGGTGAGCCGTCGGGGATCGCCGACCCGTTCAACGAGGTCGCCGGCCTGCCCTACCAGGATCTCCAACCCCACCAGGCGGCCGTGATCGACGCGGCCGCCGCCTTCGTCGACGACGTACCGACGTCCCGCGGCGAGTCAAGATGAGAGAATCCTCATCCATCTCTCATCTGCGATTGCGGCGAGGTCCGCGACAGTCATGGGCACATGCGTGCGATGTCGAGCGTCGTCGTGTTCGCGGTCGGTGCGATCGCCGCGTTCGCCGCGTTCGCCGCGATCCGTGATCTCGTGCCCGACGACCCACCGGTCATCGCCCCGATCGAGCTCGTACCGACCACCGCGACCACGACCGCGACGACAACGGCTCCGACAACGACCGCGAACGCGACGACTGTTCCGCCACCCGTCGAGCCACCGGTGGTCGCACCACCGGTGACCGATCCGACCACCGCCACGATCGCACCGCCGACACCCGCCCCAGTGCCGACGCCGGGCGGCGGTGACGACGACGGCGATGACGACGACGATGACGACGACGATGATGATGACGACGACGACGACTGATCCGACGCCGGGCGCTCGCGTGAAGCGACTCCTCGGTGGCGTTCGGATCCGGGTGGTCGTCGGGTACGTCGTGCTGCTCGTCGTGGCGCTCGGGATCTCGGTGCTTGCCGGGCGACAGCTCCTGCTCGCCCGCCTCGACCGCGAGATCGAGAATTCGCTGGCGCAGGAGACCGAGGAGCTGCGCCAGCTGGCGACCGGCGTCGACCCGACGACCGGCCAGGCGTTCGGGACCGATGTGGCGTCGGTGTTCCACACGTTCCTCAGCCGCAACGTGCCGAACGAGAACGAGTACTTCGTGACGGCCGTCGACGGCGAGCTGTACCTGTACAGCCCGGAGACCCCGCCCGGCCTGCGCGATGCCGCCCTGGTGAGGAGTCTGTCGGGCCGCACCGAACCGGTGCGCAGCAACCTCACGATCGACGAGGGGCCGGTCAGGCTGCTCGCGGTCCCGCTCGTCGTCGACGGTACGTCACTCGGCACGTTCATCGTCGCCCACATGCCAGAAGACGACCGCGCCGAGATCACGCGTCTCGTGCGCACGGTGACGCTGGTCGGCGCCATCGCCGGCGTCGTCGCGTCGGTGTTGGCCTGGTCGCTGGCCGGTCGCGTCCTGCGCCCGGTGCGCCAACTCACGCGCACGGCGCGCGAGATCGGCGATACCGACCTGTCGGCGAGGATTCCGGTCGAGGGCAACGACGAGTTGGCCGAGCTCGGCACGACGTTCAACGCCATGATGGACCGCCTCGAGCGGGGCATGGTGAACCAGCGGCGGTTCCTGGACGACGTCGCCCACGAGTTGCGCACACCGATCACGATCGTGCGCGGCCAACTCGAGGTGATGGGCGACGACCCGGCCGAGCGCACGGAGACGCTCGCCATCGTGACCGACGAGCTCGATCGCATGGGTCGCTACGTGTCGGACCTGTTGGTGATCGCCAAGGCCGAGCAACCCGATTTTCTGCAACTGGCGCCGGTCGACATCGGCGAGCTGATGGAGTCGATGATGACCAAAGTGCATTCGATCGCGAATCGGACGTGGGTGCTCGACGCCGCTCCGCCGCCCGGAAGGGTGGCGGTCGTCGCCGACCCCGATCGGCTCGCCCAGGCCCTGGTCAACCTGGCGACGAATGCCGTGCAGCACACCGAAGATGGCGCAGAGATCGGACTTGGCGCGCGGCTGGTCGGGCCGCATGCCCAGCTGTGGGTGCGCGACACCGGCCTCGGCATCGATCCGGCGATCTCGGTGGTGTTGTTCGAGCGCACGAGCAGGGCGCCGACGAACCGCACCCGCCGTCCGGACGGCACCGGCCTCGGGCTGAGCATCGTGGCCGCGATCGCCGAGGCACATCGCGGCTACGTCGACGTCGACAGCGGGCAGACCCCGGACGCCGACTCCGGTGCCGACGTCAACCGTGGCGCCACGTTCACGATCACGATCCCGATCGATCAGGAGATGCCATGACGAGAATCCTCATCGTCGAGGACGAGGAGCGCATCGTGTCGTTCCTCGAGAAGGGGTTGCGCTCGAGCGGGTACTCGACGCTCGCGGTGTCGTCGGGTGCCGATGCGCTGGCGATCGCGCGCGACGGTGACTTCGATCTCGTATTGCTCGATCTCGGGCTGCCCGGCATCGACGGACAAGAGGTGCTGCAACGGATGCGAGCCCGCGGCGAGACGATGCCGGTGGTCGTGCTGACGGCGCGCGACGGCGTCGACGACACGGTCGGTGCGCTCGAGCGCGGGGCCGACGACTACATCACCAAGCCGTTCCGGTTCGAGGAGCTCCTCGCTCGAATTCGCCTCCGCCTTCGCGACGTCGGTTCTGCCGAGGTGACGGTGCTGCGTGCCGGGCGTCTGTCGCTCGACGTTCGCACGCGCCGAGCGGTCGTCGACGACCGCATGGTCGAGCTGACAGCTCGCGAGTTCGCGTTGGCAGAAACGTTCATCCGTCATGCCGGGCAAGTGCTGACCCGCGAGCAGTTGCTCTCCCATGTGTGGGGCTACGACTTCGATCCGGGGTCGAACGTCGTCGACGTGTACGTGCGGTACCTGCGCAAGAAGCTCGGTGGCGACGTCGTCGAGACCGTGCGGGGGATCGGCTATCGACTCGCCGGTTGAGCGGGCCCGATGAGTGGGCCAGATGAGGACACTCTCCGCGTTCCCTCATCTTCCTCTCATCCAGCTGACCCACCCTCGCGGCATGGACGTCGACGACCCGGTGCTCCCGGCGGCCGCCTCCCTGCTCGGGCCGCGCTCGCGCGGCGTGCTCGACGCGGCCGTGTCAGCCGCTGGCGGGCGGCTGCACTCGGCCGGCGCCTGCCACGTGCACTACACGCCCGGTTCCGAGCTCATCGTTCGGTACGACACACAGATCGAATGGCGGGGCCGCCCCCTCGCCGCCGAGACGCTGGTGGCGTCGACGACGCGGCACGGCGCGCCGCCCGGCACCACGGTCGTCGAGGGAGACGGGGACGACGGTGCCGTCATGCAGGTCGGCGTCTGGCGGTATCCGTTCGACCCGGCGCTTCCCGGTCTCGCGATCGCCGCGACACCTGCCGCGCTCGCGGCGTCGATGCACCACGTCGTCGGCGCCCGCCCGACGGTCGACATTCACGTCTACCGACCCACGCAACGCGCCGTCGCCCGTGCGATCGATGAATCAGGTCGGGAGTGGTGGGTCAAGGTGGTGCGACCCGATGACGTCGGCTCACTCGTCGATCGTCACCAACGCCTGGCCGGCGTCGGCGTGCCCGTTCCCCGCGTTTGCGCGGTCGACGCCGACAACGGCCTGGTCGTGCTCGAGGGACTGGCCGGCCGAAGTCTTCGCGACGCGCTGCTCGCGGGGGAGTCGCCGTGGCCATCCGCCGCCGACTACCTCGCTGTCGTCGAGCGTTTCGCCGCGGTCGACATACCGTACGATCGTCCGGGTCGTGGCACCGTGAGCTCGGCCTGCGCCCATGCGAGTCTGCTCGCCGCGGTGCTCCCCGACCAGGCCGCTCGGCTGCACGATCTCAGCGGTTTGCTCCAAAGCCTGCACGAACCGATGGCGCGACGTGTCGTTCACGGCGACCTCTACGAACGTCAGCTGCTCGTGCACGGTTCGGACGTCGTCGGCGTCGTCGACCTCGACGACGCCGGCCGCGGCGAGGTGGTCGACGACCTCGCCACCGTGATCGCCCACCTGCTCGTCCTCGCACCGGCAGCCGGGCGACATCGTCAGCAGGTGTTGCGGTACGCCGCCGCGCTCGGTGAATCGTTCGGTTGTGCCGTCGATGGGCGACAGCTCGACGTGCGTACGGCCGCGGCACTGGTTTCGCTGGGCACTGGACCGTTCCGGGCTCGGCACCGCGGCTGGCAGGCGGGCGTGCGGCGACGGATCGACATGGCAGTACGCCGCGCCGACGCGGCACGTGAGAGCGATTTCACGAAGGCCTCATGATCGTCTCACCGACACCTCGCACAGTGGCCCATGACAACCAGCGCACCAGCGCTCAGATGAAGAGGAGTACTGATGAGCAAGAACCCGATCAACTGGAAGGTGGCGATGGCGGGCGGCGGCCTGTTCGGTCTCGGCCTCGGCGGATTCGCATTTGCCGGCGGCGGCGCCGACGATCCGCAATGGCCGTCGAGTGTGCTGCTCCAAGAGACGAATGCCAGCGTCGCGACGCCCTCCCGACCGGTGACCATTCCGGCGACAACCATCCCGGCGACGACCATCCCGGCCCCCGCGACGCCGCTGGCGCCTGTGACGACGGCCGTCGCGGCGGCCCCGATCGCGCACGACACGAGCGTGTCGCCAGCACCCCTCGCACCCGCGCCCGTCGCCCCAGCTCCCGCTCCCGCACCTGACGACTCGATGACGTCAGCCCCGGCGCCCGCCCCGGCCCCGGCGCCCGATCCGTCGTGGTCGGCCGCGTCGCCGCCCAGCGGCGGCGGTGATGGTTCCTCGGACGGCGGCTGGAGTACCTGACTGCTTCTGGGTGGCCATTCCTTTCGACAGCCGCAAGGAATGGCCACCCAGAACGGCGAGTTGCTAGGTCCTCGACCAGGGTGACTGGGGGCGTTCTTGCAGCACGCCGTCGACTTCGATGTCGACGCGCTCGTTGAAGAAGCACAGGTGCTGTTCGATCTTGGGGATCTCAGGGATCGGCGATGGGTAGTACCACACGACGTCCTCGTGGACGGTGCCCCCGACCTGGACCGAGTGATACTCGGCGATGCCCTTGTAGGGGCAGCGGGTCGTGGTGGCCGACGGCAACAGCAAATCGGCGCGGACGTCGAGCGGCGGCAGGTAGTAGCGCGTCGGCAGGCCGGTCTCGAACAGCAGCAGTGGACGGTGTGAGTCGGCGACGACCTCGCCATCGATCCGCACGACGACGTGTCGTGACGAGCGCAGCACGTCGACCCGCTTGTACGGGTCGCGAGCGTGCACGAACACCTCGTCGTCCTCCTCGAACCAGGCGTCGACGCGGTTCCAGTAGAACGACACGTAGGCCGTGATGTCCGGGCAGCCCTCGAGCACCTCGGGGTACCCCCAGACCGCGTCGCGGCTCTCGCGGCCGCCGGCTTCGATCGTCCAGTACCTGGCGTCACCCTTGCGGGGGCAGTGACTCGTGTGGTCCGACTCCCGCAGCAGGTCGGTGCGCACATCCGCGATCGGGAAGTAGTACCTCGGCAGGTGTCCGGTCTCGAAGAGGTACAGCGCGTTGGTCGTGTCGGCGATGACCTCGCCGGCGAACACGACGCGGAGCCGTCGATGGCAGGGTTCGACACGGACGGTCGCGGTCGACGTGGCAACCGCCTGGACATCGGGGATTGCTGTCATACCGCGCAAGCTACCGACCGTGCCGGCAACCCATCGTCTCGGGTACGTGACCGTCGGCATACAGTCGCCTCGCCCATGGAAGAAGCCGATGGTTAGGAGCGACAAGATCTGGATCGTCGACGACGAACCGAGCGTGCGCTTCCCGATCTACACACGTGGCAACGCTGGCGAGGTCTTCCCGAACGTCGTCACACCGCTGACGGGCTCGCTGTTCGCCGAGGCATCGGTCACGGCGCAGACGGCGTTGTTCCTCGAGCTCGGCTTCATCGTCCCGCGCGACCTCGAGGCCGGTGCGGCACCGCTCACCGGCGTGTTCGGTGGCTACCTGTACCTCAACTTGTCGATCGGTCGGCTGGCGGGTGCGCGATCGCCGGGTTTGACACCCGACGCGATCGACACCCAGCTGTATGGGACGTACGGGGCGCCCGCCTACGTCCGTCAGCCCGGCGACCGGAATTTGATCGCGACGGCGAGGATCCTGCGCGGGCTCGTGCGCACGCTGCGCCATCCCGATGTCGGCTACGTCGATGATGTGATGCGCGACGCGGTCGCGTGGGTCGCGACGCTGCCCGAGCCCGCGTTCGCCAGTGACCGGGCGTTGCTCGACCTCGTCCCGACGTTCCCGGCGCGGATCGAGCGCCTCTTCGTCGCCCTCCTGCGGGCGTCGACGATGTCGGGGACCGGCCGCGGCATCGCGGAGGAACTGTTGAAGCGCGGCGGTGACGGCACCCAGCTCGTCAACCGCCTCACCGCCGGGCTCGGCACGATCGAGTCGGCGCTGCCTGCCCAGCGCATGTGGGATCTCGGCCGGCTGGTGGCCGCCGACAACGGGCTCACGGCCGCCTTCGACGCCGGCGTGTCGGGCGTGGGCGAGCGCATCGGCCACCTGCAGTCCGACGCGGCGAACGCCTTCGAGCACGAGTTCGACTCGTTCCTCGCCGATCACGGCCACCGAGGACCCGACGAGTACGAGTTCGCCTCCCCGACGTGGGCGACGCGTCCCGAGATCGCGTTCGCTGCCGTCGATCGACTCCGGCACGCCCCGCTCGAACGTTCACCGCATGTCGCACAGCAACGCCTCGCGATCGAGCGCGAGTCGACGACGGCGGGGGCGTTGCGCTCGGTCGCCCGGCCGCTGCGACCGGTGTTGCGTCGAGGACTCGCAGCAGCGATCGTCGGTGCCGCGGCGCGAGAGCGGGCGAAGGACGCGTTCGTCCGCGAGCTCGCCGGCATGCGGGCGGTGCTCGACGAGTTGGTGGCGCGCGCCCAGGCACGCGGCGGTCCGGCCGAGCGCCGCGACTGCTATCTCGTCACGACCGGCGAGCTCGAGGAGTTCGTCGACGACCCGGCCCGCTTCGCCCATGTGATCGCCGAGCGCGCCGCGCAGCGCGACCTCCTTCAGGCGCGCGTCCCGCCGTTCTGGTTCGAGGGCCGCATCCCGCCACCCGATACATGGGAGCTGCGGGCCGGCTCGCACGGCGCGCCGTTCACCGGCGTGCTCCATGGCATCGGTGTGTGCGGGGGAGTGGCCAGCGGTCGGGCACGGGTGATCCTCGATCCCGCCGACCCCCGCGACATCCAGCCGGGAGACATCCTCGTCGCCCCGATCACCGACCCGGCATGGACGCCGTTGTTCCTGAGCGTGGCGGCGGTCGTGGTCGACGTCGGCGCTCAGCAGAGCCACGCCGCGATCGTCGCCCGCGAGCTCGGCATCCCCGCCGTCGTGAGCGTGACGGGTGCGAGTCACACGATCGCCGACGGCACGTGGCTCGACGTCGACGGCGATCGCGGCATCGTGACCGTGCACCCCGCGCGATAGCGGCGGCCGGTCATGGGATCCGGCCGCGGCGGGCATGCTCACACTTGACGCGAGTTAATATGTTTAGTAGACAAACAAATGTGGACCGACCGACCGATGCGCCCCGGGCCGCCCGGCGGCTGGCAACGGCGTCGAAGCAGGGGCCCGAGGATGCACGGCGCGCCAACCGCAGCCTGCTGCTCCGGGCGCTGCACCACGGCGGGCCGACCTCGCGCGCCGACCTCGCCAAACTCACCGGCCTCACACCGGCGAGCGTGTCGTCGGTCGTGCGTGACCTGCTCGACCAGGAGCTGGTCGAGGAGCTCGGCACCCGCACCGCAGGTGGCGTGGGAAAGCCGGCGACGCTCGTGGGGATCCGCCCCGACAGCAGGTACGTCGTGTGCCTCGACCTGTCGGAGCCCGACCAGTTCCTCGCCGCCCTCGTCGATCTCACCGGCAAGGTGGTCGTGCGCCGGAGCTACGCCCGCAATGAGCGAACAGGGCGCCGCGCCGAGACCCTCGTCAAACGGATCTGCGACGAGCTCGTCGCCGATGCCGATCGTCCGCTGCTCGGGATCGGTGTCGCCAGCCCCGGCATCGTCGACGACCACGGCACGGTGACCACCGCCGCCCACCTCGGGTGGTCCGACCTCGATCTCAAGGCGCGACTCAGCGCGGGCGTCTCGGTTCCGGTTCACGTGGTGAACGACGCCAACGCGGCCGCCCTGGCCGAGCTCGTCTTCGGCGCCGGCGAGGCGCAGAACCTGATCCTCGTGCGCGTCGACGAGGGCGTCGGCGCCGGCCTCGTGCTCGGCGGGGCACTGTTCACGGGCAACCGCTCGGCAGCGGGCGAGATCGGCCACGTCGTGATCGACGAGCACGGTGAGCCGTGCGCGTGCGGCAAGCGCGGCTGCCTCGAGACCGTCGTCTCCGAGCCGCTGCTCGGCAAGCGCCTCGGTGCCGACGGCGCCGACGAGGCCGATGTGCTCGGCCACGCCGGTGGCCGCCTGGGGGTCGCACTGTCGACCGTGCTCGGCGCCCTCGACATCAGCGACGTCGTGCTGTCCGGCCCGGCGTCGGTGACCAGTGAGACGTTCCGCAACGCGGCGCGCGACGAGATCGCGGCGCGCACCATGCCCAACATCGCCGATCGGCTCCTCGTCCGCCCGAGCACCTTCGGGTTCGACGACGTGTTGATCGGAGCCGCCGCACTCGTGCTCGATCGGGAGCTCGGCATCCATTGATCTGACCCCCACGGGGAGGGGGTCGTTCCGCTCGAACCAAGAGCGGTTCCATCACACCCCGGCCGTGAGGCACGTGTTCGAAGAACAGGGAGGACGACCGTGAACAGGACCAGGACCACGAGGTGGCTCGCCGCCATTACCGCCGCCGGCATGCTCATTGCCGCGTGCGGTGATGACGACGAGGAGAGCAGCAGCGCCGCGACCGACGCACCGGATGCCACCGACGCGCCGGACGCGCCGGCAGCGACGGACGCCGCGACCGACACCACGGCCGCGGCCGACACCGGCGGGGGCGGCGAGTCGATCCGCCTATGGCTCAATGGCGGCGACACGCCCGACCCGTTGGTCGAGTACGCGATCGCCGAGTTCAACAAGATCCACCCCGACGTCGAGGTCCAGTTCGAGCGCCAGGAGTGGACCGGGATCGTCGAGAAGCTGACGACCGCACTGTCGGGCAGCGACAGCCCCGACGTCGTCGAGTTCGGCAACACCCAGGCCCAGACGTTCGAAGCGGCCGGTGCAGTGGTCGATCTGACCGACAAACGTGACGCACTCGGCGGCGACGATTTCCTGCAGAGCCTGCTCGAAGCCGGCACGTACGACAGCAAGCTGTTCGCGGTGCCGTACTACGCGGGCGCGCGCATCGTGCTGTACCGCAAGGACCTGTTCGAAGCAGCGGGGGTCGAGGTGCCGACCACGCTCGACGAGTTCCTCGCAGCCGGAGTGGCGCTCAAGGAGGCCAACGCCGACGTCCCGAACTTCTCGGGGATCTACCTGCCCGGTCGTAACTGGTACGCCGTGCTGTCGTTCATCTGGGAGAACGGTGGCGACATCGCCACCAAGGACGGCGACGCGTGGGTCGGCGAGCTCGACTCCGCCGGCTCGATCGCCGGGCTGGAGTACTTCAAGCAGTTGTTCGACACGGCGAACTCGGCACCCGCCGACGGCGACGATGCCAACGACTACATCGCGTTCTGCAACGGCGAGGTTGGCATGATGCCGGCGCCGGGCTGGAAGCCGGGTCAGATCATCAACCCCGATGACGGCTGCCCCGACATGGAGGCCAACATCGGCGTGTTCGCGCTCCCCGGATCCGCGGCCGGCACGACGGCGCCCGTCTTCCTCGGCGGATCGAACCTGGCGATCCCGGTGAACAGCGAGAAGCAGGAGCTGGCCTACGACCTGCTCACGATCCTCACCTCCGCCGGGTTCCAGGAGCAGTTCGCCGCGAGCGGGACGATCCCGGCCCTGAAGTCGGTGCTCGCCCAGGTCGAGGGCAGCGACGCTGCCGTCGCCCAGGCGACGGCCGCCGAGAACAGCCGCTTCGTTCCGACGAGCGAGAAGTGGGCGGGCGTCGAGGCGGCCAACATCCTGCCCGACATGCTCACCGAGATCGCCCAGGGCGGCGACATCGCCGCCGCCGCGGCAGCTGCCGACTCGGCGATCGAAGAGATGCTCAACGGCTGAGACTCGCTCGACGCCTCGACGTAGGGCAGCATCGATGACTGTGACGACGACCACCGAGCCCGGCGCGCCCCCACGGGCGCCGGTCGTCCCCGTCCCCGCCACCGCCGAGCGCCGGCCACCCCGGCCCCGGCGGAGGCGGTCGGTGCTGCCCTACGTCCTGATCGCCCCGACGGTCATCGTCCTCACGGTGGTCCTCGGGTATCCCGTCGCCCGACTGATCGTGCAGTCGGCACAGGAGTACGGCATGGCGCAGGTGTTCGGAACTCCGGCGCGCTGGGTCGGGTTCGACAACTTCCGCCAGCTGTTCAACGACACGTACTTCTGGACGGTGCTGAGGCGCACACTCGTGTTCTGCTTCGTCAACGTGGCGCTGACGATGTCGCTCGGCGTGCTCGTCGCGCTGTTGCTCAACGCGCTCGGTTCGAAGATGCGGCTGCTGGTGTCGACGTCGTTGATCCTCGCCTGGGCGATGCCGGCGCTGACCGCGACGGTCGTGTGGCAGTGGATCTTCGACTCCGAGTACGGCCTCGCCAACTGGGCGTTCGACCGCCAGGGCGAGTCGTGGCTGGCCGATCCGATGAGCTTCTTCGCCGTGGCGACGATCATCGTCGTCTGGATGGGCATTCCGTTCATCGCCTTCACCGTGTACGCCGGGCTGTCGCAGGTCCCGGCCGATCTGCTCGAGGCCGCCAGCCTCGACGGTGCCGGCGCCGTGGCGCGGTTCCGCTACATCATCGTCCCGATGCTCAAGCCGATCCTGATGATCCTCGTTGCGCTGTCCACGCTGTGGGACTTCCGGGTGTTCACCCAGATCTACGTGCTGCAGTCAGCCGGCGGCATCTCCCGCGACACCAACCTCCTCGGTGTCTACACGTACCAGTTGTCGATCGGGCAGAGCGACTACGGCGCGGGAGCGGCGGCCGCGGTCCTGCTCACACTCCTGCTGCTGGCCATCAC
>DATMDV010000204.1:0-14657 GCA_035557475.1 Ilumatobacteraceae bacterium | reverse complement strand
TCGGGTTCGCGTTCTTCCCGTTGATGCCACCGCGACTGCTCGACGACCCGTGCCCCGTCCAGGTGCAGCGAAGCGACGTCGCGTTCGGCGGCGCGTGCATCCCGTCCGACCTTCGTGGTGCCAACGGGTTCGGGTTCGTCGACACGCTGGAGGAGTACGGAGGGCCGTGGTCGTTCGACTCGGAGGCGATGGCCTCGATCTCCAACCAGTACGCCGCGATGCCGAGCCTGCACATCGGCTGGTCGTCGTGGTGCGTCGTCGCCGTCTGGCCGTTGCTGCGCCGGCGATGGAGCCGAGTCGCGTGGGTGATGTATCCGTTGGCGACCCTGTTCTGCATCGTGGTGACCGGTAACCACTACTGGATCGATGGTCTCGGAGGTTTGTTGGCACTGGGCATCGGGATCGTCGCCGGGTTCGGCCTGCACCGCTGGAACACGGACCGCCTCGACCGGCGGGCGGCAGCGCCGCGACCCGTGTGACCGCGCGGCGTGCGCCACGGACCGGGTGCGTCGCGGGCGAGCCGGCTGACGGGTAGCGTCGGACTCCGCATGCTGCTGGAACGGATCAACGAACCCGCCGACCTGCGCGGGCTCTCGGCGCCCGAGCTGGCCGACCTCGCCGGTGAGATTCGTGACTTCATCGTCGAGGCCGTCGCCAAGAGCAGCGGACACCTCGGTTCCAACCTCGGCGCCGTCGAACTCTCACTCGCCCTGCACCGGGTGTTCGAATCGCCGACCGACGCGATCCTGTGGGACACCGGTCACCAGGCTTATGTCCACAAGATCGTCACCGGCCGCCGCGACCGGTTCCACGAGCTGCGGCAGGCCGGCGGCCTGTCCGGCTACCCGAGCCGTGAAGAGAGCGTCCACGACCACATCGAGAACAGTCACGCGTCGACGGTGCTCTCGTACGCCTACGGGATGGCCGTCGCTCGTGCCGCGGGAACCGACCACCACCGCCACATCGTCGCCGTCATCGGCGACGGTGCGATGACCGGAGGAATCGCCTACGAGGCGCTCAACAACCTCGGTCACAGCCGCCGTCCGGTGATCATCGTCCTCAACGACAACGGCCGCAGCTACGCCCCGACCGTGTCGAATCTCTCCGCCAACTCCCAGTCGCGTGACCCGCGCGAGGACCACCCGAGCCTCAACAGCCGGATCGGCGAGCGACTGGCGAGCGCGCTGACCGACATCCGCCTCAACCCGGTGTACGTCCGCCGCCAGCGACGGCTCGAGGAGTTCCTCCACAACCTGCCGGTGGTTGGAACACCGGCCGAACGGGCGGTCGACGCGTTGAAGGCAGGCGTGCGCGAGTTCCTCCAGCCGCCATCGTTCTTCGAGGCGCTCGGCGTGCGGTACGTCGGACCCGTCGACGGTCACAACATCGTCGAGCTCGAACAAGCCTTCAGCAACGCGATCGAGCTGTCGGTCGAGGGTCCGATCGTCGTGCACGTGCTCACGCAGAAGGGCCGTGGATATTCGCCGGCCGAGGACGACGACGAGAAGCACCTCCACGACGCGCCCGTGTTCGACCCACTCACCGGCCCGCCGAAGGCCGTGCCGACCGGGTACACGCAGGCGTTCGCCGAAGCGATCATCAAGGAGGCCGAGCTCGAGCCGCGCCTCGTCGCGATCACGGCGGCGATGCCGGGTCCGACCGGCCTGCTGCCGTTCCAGCAACACTGCCCCGACCGCTTCTTCGACGTCGGCATCGCGGAGCAACACGCGGTGACCGGCGCGGCGGGGATGGCGATGGGCGGGCTGCGCCCGGTCGTCGCCGTCTACTCGACGTTCCTGTCGCGGGCGTGGGACCAGGTCGTGTACGACGTCGCGCTGCACCGCCTTCCGGTCGTGTTCTGTCTCGATCGGGCCGGCATCACCGGCGACGACGGACCGAGCCACCACGGTGTGTACGACATGGCACTGCTGTCGAAGGTGCCCGGGATGCGTGTGCTGGCCCCGTCGAGCGCCGAGGAGCTCCACCAGATGCTGCACGACGCGATGAGCCTCGCCGACGCGGGACCGGTCGCGATCCGCTATCCGAAGGGCACCGCACGGCACGTCGCGGAGCTCGAGGTCGGCTCGGGGATCAACGCCCGCCGGGCCAGGGAAGGCGACGGTTCTGTGTGCGTCCTCGCGATCGGCAAGCTCGTCGGCAACGCCCTCAAGGCGGCCGAGCTGCTCGCCGCGACGGGACTCGATGCCACGGTGTGGGACGTCCGGTGCTGCGCCCCGCTCGATCCCGACATGATCGCCGACGCCGCCCGCCACGCGATGGTGATCACGGCCGAAGATGGTGTCCGCGACGGCGGCATCGGCATGACGATCGCCGACCAGATCGGAGCTCGGGCACCGAGCGTGCCCGTGCTCGTGCTCGGCGTGCCCACCAAGTTCGTGCCGCAGGGCAAGTCCGACCACATCCTCGCCCAACTCGGCCTCGACGCCGCCGGGATCGCAGCCAGCGTCCGTTCGATGCGGTGAACCGGCGCGTCGCTGCTGGAACCCGGTGATGGGCGAGCCGGGGGCCCCGACCGTTCCGCTCACCGTCGTGTCGGCCGCCGCCGGCAGCGGGAAGACGACCGCGGTGCGGTCGTGGACAGACGGCCCCGCCCGAGTGTGGCTGACGTGTGGCGACGAGCGCCACGGTCTCGAGCTCGCCGGACGACTCGTCCGCCAGTTGCGGGTCAAGCTGCCCGAGATGCCGGCCGAGCTGGCGATCGCGTTCGGGCCGTCGGCGGGGCCTGGCGTCGGGGCTGATCCGGTCGAGCGCGCCGAGCAGCTCGGGGCCCTGATCGCCGATGCTCTGGCGGAGAGCCTGCGCCAACCGTTGACCATCGTGATCGACGACCTCGAGCGGATCGAAGGCGCGATCGGGCCGATCCGGATGATCGAATCACTCGTCCGCGGTGCGCCGCCGCAACTCCGGATCGTGCTCGCCACGCGCACGTCGATTCCGTTCTCGATCGAGCGTCTGCGGCAGGCCGACGCGGTCCGCGAGATCGACGCCGAGGACCTGCGACTCGACGCCGCGACCGCCGCCGCCGTGGCGCGCGCCCGATGGCCCACGGTCGGGTCGCGCGCTGATGATCTGGTGTCGCTCGCCGGTGGACACGCGGCGACGCTCGTGATGGCAGCGGCCGCGGCGCGGCGCGGCGGGGAGACGGTGCTCGACGAGTTGATGGACGCCGGCGATCGCAAGCTCGATCAGGCGGCAGTCGCGCTCGTGGCCACGCTCGCGCCCGACGAATGCCGGATTCTCGACGATGCGCTCGTCCTGGGCGACACCAACCGCGCCGAGTTGGAGGCCTTGGGCCATACCGTCAGCAGCGCGCTGATCGCCGAGCTGGTCGCCGACCACGTGCTCGATCAGCGAGTTGGAGCGGTCGACAGCGTGCACGTCTCCCGCGCCGTCGCCGACTTGCTGCAGACCGATGCCGCGGCTCGCCAAGCCGTCGCCGAGTTCGGTGCGCGATCCGCACTGGCGCTCGGCGATCCGACACGCAGCCTGCAGATCGCGGTCCGTCACGGCACCGACGAGCTCGTCGCCTCGGTACTCGACGACATCGGCCCCGCCGTGGTCGACGACGGTGCGCCGAGCCTCGTCCTCGACGGCATCCGCCGGCTGCCCGACGCCGAGGCCGCGCAGCGCGCCAGCCTCGCCGGTCGGGCGGCTCAGGCGCTCGGTGAGTGGGATGCCGCGATGGGCCACTATCGGGACGCCGCCACCAGCGGCGCCAGCAATGCCGGCGACGCGTGGCGCCACGGGCTGATGCTGCACCTGCGCGGCGACATCCCGTCGGCGATCGAGGTGTACGACCGCGGCGCCGCCGGACCGGACGACGATCGATCCGATCCAGCCCTCCTCGCCGCGTTCCGCGGTGCTGCGGCCTGGTTGACCGGCGATCTCGTCACGGCGCGTCAACTCGCCGAGGTTGCGCTCACCACGGCTGCTCGATCGAACGACGACCGTGCCCTGGCGGCCGCGTACACGCTCGCCGCGATGGTCGCCGCCGCCGACGGCGATCGCGTCGCCAACGACTGGAACTACGTCAGGGCGTTGCAACACGCGGAGCGCGCGGCCGACCCGCTGCAGGTGGCACGCATTCGCTCGAACCGTGGATCGCGGCTGCTCGAGGAGGGCGACTACAGAGCCGCGCTCGCCGAGCTCGACATCGCGGTGCGCCACGCGGATCTCGGTGGCTACGGCGCGGTGCTCGCCCTCGCACTGTCGAATCGCGGCGAGGTGAAGACCCGTATCGGCCGCCTCGACGAAGCGCGTACCGACCTCGGGATGGCAATCGACCTGCTCCAGCGGCAGGGATCGCGACTCGTGGCCTACCCGATGACAGTGCTCGCCCGCCTGTTCCTCGTCCGAGGTGACGTCGAGCAGGCGCGCAGCGCGTGCGAGCGAGCCCTGGCGATGTCGGGGCCGACCGGCGACCGCCAGGTCACGATCGTGGCGCGCATGCTGCTGGCGCTGGCACTGAGCGATCGTGAGCCCGACGAGGCGTGGGAGTCGGCGCAGGCGGCAGCGATCGACGCTGCGGGATCGCTCAACGTCGCCGAGGCCTGGGTGGTCGTCGGCAAGCTGGCGCTCGCGCGCGGGATGCCCGATGATGCACGCGACGCCGCGGTCCGGGCCGCCGAGCAGGCCCGCACACGCGCCGACCGGTGGGCGCTCGCCGGCGCGATCGAGGTCGAGGCGCTGGCCGATCCGACAGACACGACGCGACGTTCGCGGTTGCTCGAGTCGCGGGCGTTGTACGACGAGCTGGGCTGCCCCGTCGATGTCGCCCGGATGGAGGTCCATCTCGCCGCCCTCGACAACGCCGGTATTGCCGCCGGACGCCTCCGTGCCGTCACGGAGGTCGCCCACCGCGTCGGAGCACGGACGCTGTCGAGCCGCGCCGACCAGATGCTGCGCGCGATCGAGCACCACGACGAACTGCCGATGCGGGCGCTCGTGCTCGGCGCGTTCGCGCTCACACGCGACGGCGACATCGTGCCGAACACGGCGTGGCAGTCACGCAAGGCGCGTGACCTGTTCAAGATGCTGCTCACCCGGCGCGGCCGGCCGCTCGCCCGCGAGCAGGCGATGGAGCGTCTGTGGCCCGACGACGACGACCCGAAGCTCGCCAACCGGCTGTCGGTGGCGGTGGCGACGGTGCGCTCGGTGCTCGATCCCGGCAAGGCCTTCGATGGGGAGTACTTCGTCAAAGCCGACGGCGATTCGCTGCGAGTCGACCTCGAGCACGTCGAGCTCGACGCCGACCGCTTCCTCGTCGCTGCCGACGCGGCGCTCGTCGAGCATCGGCGTGGTGACGGTGAGGCGGCCACCGGCATGCTGGCGTCAGCAGAGGCGTTGTACACCGGCGATGTGCTCGAGGATGATCCGTACGTCGACTGGCACGTCGCGCTCCGGGAGGAGGCGCGCGCCGCATACCTCGCCGTCGCGGCCGCACTCGCCGACCGTCGCGTCGCCGGCGACGATCCCGACGCCGCGATCCGGTTGTTGCTCCGCCTGCTCGAACGCGAACCGTACGACGAGACGTCGCACGTGCGGCTCGTCGCCCTGCTGTCGCGCTCCGGACGCCACGGCGAGGCCCGACGGCGGTTCCAGCACTACGTCGACCGGATGCGCGAGCTCGAGCTCGAACCACGGTCGTTCGCAGCCACGATCGGCGACAGTGCGGTGGATCGCCGGCGCGAGCGGCCGGGCGAACGGCGGACCTGAACACGACCTGAAGCCCACCCGAACCAGGCTCGAAAGGCCGAGAGCAGGATCGGGTCATGGAGACGTTCGTGATCCGGCTGGTTCGTGGCGGGAACCTGGCGGGCAACGGCATGGAGCGTGGTGAGGTGCATGGCGTCCTCAGCCGGGTCATGGACGGCTCCGAGCACCCGTTCGGTTCGAGCTACGAGCTGATCGAGTTGCTGCAATCCCCGCCGGCGAAGGGACACGACGAGCGGACGTAAGCTCGGGACGCCCGCCACGCATAGATTCACCTGGTGGAAGGTGATCCGGCGGGCGATCTCGAGTCGGAGTTGGCGCTCGCGCTCGAGCTCGCCGACGAATGCGATGCGTTCACGCGCCCGTTGTACGAGGCGCGTTCGTTCGTGCTCGACTGGAAGGCGAACCAGACCGAGGTGACCGAGGCCGACCGGGGCGCCGAGACGATGATCGGCGAGCGCCTGGCGGTCGCCCGGCCGACACACGCCCTGTTCGGCGAGGAGCACGGATTGCGGGGGGACGCCGAATCCCCGTGGCGGTGGATCGTCGATCCGATCGACGGGACGTCCGGCTTCGTGCGCGGCATCCCCGTGTGGGCAACGTTGATCGCGCTCACCCATCGCGAGCTCGGCGTGATGGTGGGCGTCGTCTCGGCTCCTGCGCTCGGCCGGCGGTGGTGGGGCGCTCGCGATCTCGGGGCGTTCGCCGACGGGCGGCGGTGCCGCGTGTCCGACGTCGCGGATCTCGCCGACGCCCAGGTGTGCGTCACGTTCAACGACGGTTGGGATCGGCTCGGTCTGACCGGCCGGCTCGTCGAGCTGCAGCAACGCTGCCGACGCGCTCGCGGGTTCGGCGACTTCTGGCAACACATGCTCGTCGCCGAGGGCGCCGTCGACGTCGCGATCGATGCCGTCGGCATCGCGGTCTACGACGTGGCGGCGGTCCGCGTCATCGTCGAGGAGGCCGGGGGCATCTTCACCGATCGCCACGGCGAAGCGACCCACGAGCACGACACTGCCATCTCGACGAACGGGCTGCTCCACGACCGGGTCATCGCCCAGCTGACTCCCTGACGTCCGTTGATCGCAACCTCTTGCAGTCGGCCGACCGGCATCCGGCTACCGTGCCACGTGTGACCACGCCGTCCCAGGCATCGGACGCCGACTCGCTGCGCCCCGGCAGCAAGGCGATCCGTGCCGGCCGGGCGGCCAGTGGATCAGCGCTGGCTCCCGCGCTCTGGGCCTCGAGCGTGTGGGAATCGAGCGGACTCGACGACACGCATGTCCGTGCCTCGGCGACGCGCGACAGCGAGTTCTACAGCCGCTACTCGAACCCGACCGTGCGGTCGTTCGAGGAGGCCATCGCCGAGCTCGAAGGCGCCGAGGACGCATTGGCGTTCGCGTCCGGAATGGGGGCACTGGCGTCGACGATCCTGGCGATCTGCTCGAGCGGCGACCACATCGTCGCCCAGCGGCAGCTCTACGCCGGCACCATCGCATTCCTCCAAGGTCCGTGCGCGCGACTCGGCATCGACGTCACCCTCGTCGATGGCGTGGCTCCCGGCGCGTTCGCGGCGGCCGTCCAGCCGGGGCACACGATGATCGTCCTCGCCGAGACGCCGTCGAACCCACGCCTCGAACTGGTCGACCTCGACGAGCTGGCGGCGATCAAAGGGCCGTTGACGGTTGTCGACTCGACGTTCGCGACGCCGATCGGCCAGCAACCACTCGCCCATGGCATCGACCTCGTCGTCCACTCGGCGACGAAGGGCATCGCCGGCCACAACGACGCGACGATCGGTGTGATCGCCGGCGAGCGGGAGCTGCTCGACGCGATCTGGGCGTACTCGGTGCTCCACGGCGCCACACCGTCGCCGTTCGACGCCCTCAACGCGCTGCGTGGTGTGCGAACGCTGGCGGTGCGCACCGCCCATCAGTCGGCGTCCGCTCAACGCCTCGCCGAATGGCTCGCCGACCATCCGTCGATCGAAACCGTCCACTACCCAGGTCTCATCACCCATCCGCAGCACGACCTCGCCAAACGCCAGATGCGCCAGCCAGGCACCGTGCTCGCGTTCGAGCTCACCGGTGGCGAAGGCGCCGCCCGGTCGCTGCTCGATCGGGTCGACCTGTGCAGGGTCGCCACGTCGCTCGGTGGCCCCGAGACGCTGCTGTGCCACCCCGCCACGTCGACCCATGTGAGCCTGACCGCCGACGAACAGGCAGCCACCGGCGTCACCGCCGGTCTGGTGCGGATGTCCGTCGGCCTCGAGGACACCGACGATCTCGTCGCCGATCTCACCCGAGCCCTGTCTGATTGAGCCGGCTCACCCGACGTCTTCCCGCTGCAGGTCTGGTCGCCGGCTCTGCGGCTCGTCGCTGCGCTTCCCTCGCCGCCTGACAACTCGTCTGGTCGCCGGCTCGTGCGGCTCGGGAGCCGCTATGAGGTTCGGGGCGGGCCGTTCGGTTGCTCGTCGACCGATCCGTCGGGTACCTCGTCGGCTGACACTTCGAGCTCATCGTCGATGCGGCGCAGCTCGTGGATCACGGGGATGATCGACAGCAACACGATCACGGCGATGATCGGCAGCAGGTAGCGGTCGATCGACGGAATCGTCTCGCCGAGGACGTAGCCGAGGGTCGTGACACCGCCGCCCCACAGGATTCCGCCGGCGACATTCCAGCCGACGAACTTGCGATACGGCATCCGAACGATGCCGGCCATCACCGGGACGAACGTCCGCACGATCGGCACGAAGCGAGCGATCAACACGGCGTGCCCGCCGCGCCTCGCGAAGAACCGTTCCGCCCGCGCGACATGCCTCCGCTGTGTGAACCAGCGCTCGCGGGCGAGGACCCGAGGGCCCGCCCTGCGGCCGATCGAGTACCCGACTTGATCGCCGAGGATTGCGAAGATCATGCAGCCGATGACGATCAGCGGGAAGTTGAGCTCGCCCTGGGATGCGAGCAGACCGGCGGTGAACAGCAACGAGTCGCCCGGCAGGAAGAACCCGACGAGCAGCCCGGACTCGATGAACACGATCGCGAACAGCCCGATCGTGCCGAACGTCTCCAGGAGAGAATCCGGCGAGAGGCCGAACGAGATCACCGCGTCACGATCACTGCGCCGGGGCGTCCGTCATCGACGTGAGCGAGATCGTCCCGCTGCGCTTCGAGTACATGATCGAACCGAGGAGCACGACGAGCGAGACACCGGCGATCGCCAGCCGGGCGCCGTCGTTGTCCTCGAGGCTGAGGATCGCCGGCAGGACCAGCAGCGACACCAGGTTCATGACCTTGATCAGGGGGTTGAGGGCGGGACCCGCGGTGTCCTTGAAGGGATCACCGACGGTGTCGCCGATCACGGCGGCCTTGTGGGCGTCGGAGCCCTTACCGCCATGATGCCCATCCTCGATGTACTTCTTGGCGTTGTCCCATGCGCCGCCCGCGTTCGAGAGGTAGTTGGCCATCAGCTGGCCGACGACGATCACCGAGGCGAGGAACGCACCCAGGGGGGCCCATCCGAGCCCGAAGCCGATGATCAGTGGCGTGAGCACGGCGAGGAGCGCCGGGGTCAGCAGCTCACGCAGGGACGCTGCGGTGCAGATGTCGATCACCGGTGCGTAGTCGGGACGCTTCTCGCCGCTCATGATCTTGCCGTCGGCGAACTGGTTACGGACCTCTTGCACCACGACGCCCGCTGTGCGGGACACCGCCGCGATCGCCAGCGAGGAGAACATGAACGGAACCGCACCGCCGATCAACAGGCCGATGAAGACCTTCGGGTCGGCCACGTTGATGAAGACGTAGTCGAACACCGTCTCGCCGCTGCCCAGGACCAGGTTCTGGAACTGGTCGGCCGAGTTGCCGATCGTCTCGATGTAGCTGGCGAACAGCGCCACCGCGGCGATCACCGCCGAGCCGATGGCGAAGCCCTTGGTGACGGCCTTGGTGGTGTTGCCGACGGCATCGAGGCTGACCATCACGGCGTGCGCCTCGTCGTCGAACTCACCCGACATCTCGGCGATCCCAGCCGCGTTGTCGGCGACCGGCCCGAATGTGTCCTCGCTCACCACGACGCCTGTGGTGGCGAGCATGCCCATGCCGGTCAATGCGACGAGATACAACGCGAACTGGATGTTGCCGCCGCCGAGTCCGATCGCGGCACCGATGGCCACTGCGATAGCGACAACCGCCCACACCGACGACTCGAGGCCGATCGACGTGCCGGTGAGCACCGTCGTGGCGGGCCCCCCGCCGGTCGCCTCGGCGATGTCCTGCACGGGTCGTGTCTCGGTCGACGTGAAGTACTCGGTGATGCGGCTCGCCACCTGGGCGAGTACGAGGCCGATCACGACGGCACCGAACATCCGCCATCCGACGTTGTCGATCGTGCCGTCGGGGTTCCCGACGTACGCCAGAGCGAGCACGAGGGTGGCGAGCACGGTGAGGACCCCAGCGGTGAGGAAGCCGCGGTTGATGGGCGCCATCGCCGACTTGTCCCGGTCAGTCGCTTTCACGGCGAACACGCCGACGATCGAAGCGAGCACGCCAAGGGCGCGGGCCGCCAGCGGGAACAGCGCCCCAGCAGCCCAGAGGCCGGGCTGGTCGGGGAAGATCGACCGAAACGCCGGCACGCCGAGGATGATCGACGCCACGAGGGTCACCTCGTAGCTCTCGAACAGGTCCGACGCCATGCCGGCGCAGTCGCCCACGTTGTCGCCGACGTTGTCGGCGATGGTGGCCGGGTTGCGCGGGTCGTCTTCGGGGATTCCCGCTTCGACCTTGCCGACGAGGTCGGCGCCGACGTCAGCGGCCTTGGTGAAGATGCCACCACCGACGCGGAGGAACAGCGCGAGCAGTGAGCCGCCGAACCCGAAGCCGACGAGGATCGCCGACGACGTGTTCTGGAACGCCATCATGATGACGGTCGCTCCGAGCAGGCCGAGGCCGACGCAGAACATGCCGGCCACCCCGCCGGTGCGGAACGCGATCTGGAGCGCGGGGGCCATCTTGCCGCCACGCGCCGCCGCCGCCGTGCGTACGTTGCCACGGGTCGCCAGCGTCATGCCGATGTAGCCAGTCAGGCCGGAGAGGAAGCCACCGGCAATGAACGCGATCGTTCGGAACGTGCCGCTGGCGGCGAACGACAGCGCTTCGGTGCCATCATCCCTCTCGATCGCGACCGAGCTCACGAACACGATCGCGGCGAGCGGAATCAGGATGAAGCCGATCGTGCGGAACTGACGCTTCAGATACGCCCACGCGCCCTCCTGGATCGCGAGCGCGATCTCCTGCATCTTCGGGGTGCCAGCGTCGGCGGCGAGGACGCCCTTGACGAGGTAGACGCCGACGGCGAGTGCCAGAAGCGCCGTCGCCGCAGATCCGAACAGGATCAGCCACTCACCGCCTCGAAGCTCGAACTCCTGCCAGCCGCCTTCAACGGCGAGAACCGATACGTTCACTTGTCCTCCTGGTCACGGGGCCGCGACCCTGTGCGGCCACTGATCCCTCGGCTCACCGCGTCTCGCGGCCCATCGTCGACGCGCCCGCGGCGCAAGCGGGCGGAACGCTAGCAGTGGTTCGCGCATACGGGACAAACGGGTGGCTCGCCGTCGAAAAGGTCGGCGATCGGGTCCGCTGCCATGATGCTCACCATGGCGTTCCTCGGCGCGATCCTGGTCGCGTTCGGCGTCGTGTTCGTGGCCGAGTTGGGCGACAAGACCCAGCTGTTGGCTCTCAGCTTCGGAGCGCGAAATCCGCTGCGGGTGGTGGTCGCCGGACTCACACTCGGGTTCGCGGCCGCGAGCGCCGTTGCTGCCATCGTCGGCGGGGTGCTCGGCGCGGCGCTCCCCGACCGGGCGCTGGCGATCGGCGGCGGGATCGTGTTCTTGGTGTTCGCCGTCCTGGCCCTGCGCCAACCCGCCGACGAGGAGGCGGCACGGATCGTGCGCACCTCGTCGGTGATCGCCTCGATTGCGATCACGATCGCGTTCGCCGAGTTCGGCGACAAGACACAACTCGCGACCGCCACCCTCGCGGCACGCGGCCACCCCGTCGCCACGTGGATCGGTGCGACCGGCGGCGAGGTCACGGCGGGGCTCATCGGTGCCATCGCCGGCAGCACGATCGGCAAGCGATTGCGTCCAGAAGTGCTGCGATACGCGTCGGCGGCGATGTTCGCGATCTTCGGCGTCGTGATGCTGCTGACCGCGCTCTGAGGTTGATCAGCGAGGGCTACGTCTGCAACGACCACAGACGGACGGTGGCGTCGCCCGACCCTGACGCGAGCATCGTCCCGTCGGCAGAGAACGCCACCGTCCGAACGGGTGCGGTGTGACCGGGAAGCTGGGCCAGCAGCTCGCCGGTCGCGGTCGACCACAGCTCGACGGTGTTGTCGTCGGCGCCCGACGCGACGAGCGAACCGTCGGGCGAGATCGCCAGCTCGGCGAGACGGTTCTTCTGGCCGACGAACGTGCGCACGGCCGTCCCGGTGTCGAGGTCGAGAACACTGACGGTACCGACGAGGTCGCTGACCACGAGCGTGCGACCATCGCCGCCGAACACCAAGGACCAGTAGCCACCCGGCGGCGTCGTGTACTCGTTCACGAGCGCGTGATCGGCGACCGACCAGACCCGTAACGTCGAGTCGTCGGACGTCGTCACCAGCAGATCGCCGTTCGGAGAGAACGCGAGGTCGGTCACGGTGCTCCCATGGGCCGGGAACGTGTGCAGGATGTCACCGCTCGTGGCGTCGTAGAGCGACACCGTGAAGTCGTGCGAGTTGGCGGCCAGCACGTCGCCCTTCGGCGAAAAACGGACCTCGTTGCGAAAGAATGCGCAGCCCGACACTTGCTCCGCCTCGCCACCGAACTGTCCCGACTCCCCGCCCGACGTGGCATCGAAGATCGTCACCGTGTCGTCGAACGACTCCGGCCCGAGACGCTCGCCCAACGCGCTCGCCACCGTGGTGGAGTCCGGCGAGAAAGCGACCGAGTCGACGTTGCCACTCGGCTGCGCGAACGAGCGGATGACTCCGCCGTTGTCGTCGAGCGTCTCGAGGCGACCGTTCGACGTCGCGACCGCAACACTCGATCCGTCCGGCGCAAACGCGACACTGTTGATCAGGCCCACGCCGTCGACGATCGGGGTGGGCGGTGGCGACGGCGGTGCCGACGCGGCGATGTCCCACCGTTGCACCGATCCGAAGAAGTCGACCGTCGTCACCGTGTTGCCGTCCAACGCCACGGCGACGTCGACCAGGGTCGTGCCCGCCACGCCCGCTGCCGCCGCACGACCACCGTCACGGTCCCAGACGTCGATCGTCCCGTCTTGGAGCACGGTCATGAAGCGTCCGTCGCTGATGCCGAACACCGACTGCACCGGTACGTCAGCGGCCAGGTCGAGGGACGCCAGCTGATCGCCGGCGGAGCTCCACAGGGTCGTCGTCGGCCCGTCGGCGACGAGCACGCGGTCGTCGGCCCCGAACGCCCACCGCGATCCCGGGGCGCCGTCGACGAGTTGGATCGTGCCCGTGACGGTGCCACTGGCGACGTCCCAGATCGCGAGACGGGCCTGGAACGGATCGGCAGCGTCGGCCGAGACCACGCCGACATGGGCGCCGCTCGGCGACGCGAACACCTCGTGGGCGTTCACGCCGTTGGCGGCCGGGAGGTCGATGAACGAGGGTCCCTCGGCGCGCCACAACGCGAGCCGCACGACCTCGGCGGCGGCCACGGGAACCACGATCCACGAGCCGTCGGGCGCGATCGCAGCGCGGCCGAGGGACCCTTGCGCGGCATCGACGAGCACCACCGGCGCCGAACCGTCGAGGGGGACCCTCGTGATCGCCGCCGCGGTGCTCACCACGAACGCCGAGCCATCCGGCATGAAGTCGAGGCCGGCAATCGGACCGCTGGCCGCGTACGGAACGCCGACGGGTTGCCCGGTCGTGAGATCCCAGACGGTCACCGTTCCCGACGACTCGCCCGCCACCGCAACCAGCCGCCCGTCGGCGGACATCTCCAGCGAGCCGGCCCGCTCGACGAGGTCGTCGGCGATCTGGGTCACCGTGCCATCGTCGCCGTGCAACGCGGCTTCGACCGTCGTCACGACGACCGTGCGCTTCCCGACCGGGTCGTAGCGGGCGAGCATCGCCCGACCATTCCCCCAGCGCGCGAGCGGGCTCGCGGCCACACTCTCGACGGCGGCGCCGCTGGCGTCGTCGGCCGACTCGACGCCGGGCGCCGTGTCATCCACGTTGCCGACCTCGGGCACGTTGGCGACGTCAGGGTCAGATGCCGACGAGCAACCGGCGACGAGCACGATGCACGAACTGATCAGAAATCCAGGTCGCCGCGAACTCCGCACGACCGTCAACGTACCGACTGATCACGCGTCCCAACCGTCGCCCGGGCGGCGCGACTCGCCAGCAACCGCGCCGACGTCAGCTGTAGAACGGGTTCTCGCCGGTGGCGTGGTCGGTGAGGTCCTTGACGCGCTCGACGCCCTCGATGGCGTCGCTCAGCATCGTCTGGACCCCGTCGAGCATCGTCATCTTGCTCATCGAACACCCGTGGCACCCACCACCCATCGTGAGGTATGCGGTGCCCTCGCCGTCGTGACCGACGTAGCTCACGAACCCACCGTGGGCGGCGAGCGCCGGGTTGACCTCGCCCGTGATCATCGCTTCGATCTCAGCAGACAGCGCGTCGTCGCTCGTCAGACCATCGACGGTCGGTGCCGCCGGGCGGTTCGGGTTGCGGATCACGAGGCCCTGGTTGTCGTTGTAGTCGAGCGTCGCGCCCCGCAACAGCTCGAGGTCGGCGCCCGGGACGATCACCTTCAGGCCCTCGTGGGTGCGGACCTCGTCGGTGAACGAGGCCGTGAGGTACTCGTCGAAGCTGAGGTCGTAGCGGAAATCCT
>DATMDV010000203.1:0-7168 GCA_035557475.1 Ilumatobacteraceae bacterium | reverse complement strand
CACATCGACATCGGCTTCGAGGAGGACTTCCTCGCGTCCGAGTATCGCAAGGCGGTGGGCGGGCGCGCGTCGCCTCCGTGCGGCAAGCCGTTCGGGGCCAAGGTGCACCACCGCACCGTCGAGGAGGCGCAGGCGGAGGCGCGGCGGCTCGTCTGCTACGACTGCGGGATCGCGTGCGACATGAGCCACATGCGCGACGAGAGGATCGTGGCGCTGCGCGGGCTCGAGGAGAAGCGCGCGCGCGAGGCCGAGGTGGTACCGAGCGAAGCGGCCTCTTCACGCCCCTCCGGGGCTGGGGGTGTGATCGTGCCGTTGTCGCGGCTCGTCGGGCGCTTGCCGAGCTCCAACCTCGACGACACGAGCGCGTTCAAGGAGGCCGCCGAGGCCCCGCACTCGCGCCTGCGTCTGGTGTTCGGCAAGCACGGCGCGCTGCGGTTCCTCAGCCACCTCGACCTGCTGCGCATCGTGCCGCGCATGTTCAGGCGCGCGGGGGTCGAGCTCGGGTTCACGCGCGGGTGGAATCCGGTGCCGCGCATGACGTTCGGGCCCGCGCTCGCGCTCGGCATGGCGGCCGACGAGGAGGTCGTCGACGTCGACGTCGTGGTCGATGTCGGTGCCGAGGTGGTCGGAGGTGGCTCGGTGGATCCGCTCGCCGCTGACTCACCGGTCGAGCCGGTCGAGCTGGTGTCGTCGTCGCCGGTGCACGCGGCCAGGGCGGCGCCGATCGTGCCGGCAAGGAATCCGCGTCGCGTCAGCCGTGGCCGAGGCGGTGGTTCGCTCACCACGCCGTCCATCCCTGGGGGTGGACTCGGGTCGATGGATCGGTTCTGGCGACGATGACCGGATGTTAAGTCAGGTCGCGGGTCATGCCCACGGCCAGGCGTCACCGAGCGATCGGCCGATACTCGTGGAATATGCTGCCGTGCGGGCACCGCACTTGAACCGAGGAGCGCACATGCCGGCCGACCTCGTCATCGATCCTGAAACAGCATTCTTGACTGGCGTCGCCCATCGCTTTGCGCTGTCGCTCGCGACGCTCGTGGTGGATCAGACGTTGTTGAGCGAATCGGACGTGCCGTTCGAACCGTTCACCGCCGCGTTCACGGTGAATCGGCGGCTCACCGCCAACGCCTTTCGTGAGGCGCTCGGTTTCGACTCGAGCCGACGCGTCGACCTCGACGACGCGTCGACGTTCTTCGAACGGGCGGGGGCGGCGGCGCGTGAGAACGGTGACGCGCGCGCCGAACAGGTCTTTGCCGTCCTCGAGGCCGTGATGGGCCGGACGCTCGGATCGCTGCGTCAGGCATTCGTCCGCGGCGACGGCGTCGTCGAGGTGCCGTTCTTCCTGTTCGGCCGCCTGAAGGGTGGACCGCTCGTCGGGCTGCAGTCGATCGCGATCGAGACCTGACGTCCGTTCCCACTCGTCGCGCCGCGCTCGAAACGGCTGGCGAGGAAGGTGGCGAGTGGCCGTACTGAGTGTGAAGTCGCGCAGTTAGCCTCCCCGGCATTCAAGGTCGCATCGTCGACATCTGGCGGCTCGTGTCACGACTCGGAGCGCGTGTGAAGGCCGCGGCATGAGCCTGCGGCGACTCCTGCGTAGCCACCTCGCCCCGTACCGCAGGACGCTCTGGATCGTGGTCGTGTTCCAGGCGATCCAGACCGCCGCCACGCTCGCGCTGCCGTCGCTCAGCGCGGATCTGATCAACGACGGGGTGCTCGTCGGTGATACCGGTTACATCTGGCGCATCGGCGCGGTGATGTTGGGCTTCAGCCTCGTCCAGATCGTGTTCGCCGTCGTCGCCGTGTGGTTCGGTGCCCGCGCCGCGATGGGCTTCGGTCGCGACGTGCGTCGCGACCTCTTCCACCAGGTGACTGGGTACTCGAGTCGCGAGGTCGGCGCATTCGGCGCGCCCTCGCTCATCACCCGCATCACCAACGACGTCCAACAGGTGCAGATGCTGGTGGTGATCGCCGCCACGATGATGGTGGCCGCACCGCTCACGATGGTGATCGGCATCGTCCTGGCCGTGCGCGAGGACGTCGGGCTCTCGGTCGTGCTCGTCGTCGCGATGCCCGGGGCCGTCCTGCTCCTCGGCCAGGTGGTGTACCGCATGGTGCCCGCGTTCCAGCAAATGCAGACCCGCATCGATCGCGTCAACTCGGTGCTGCGCGAACAGATCACCGGGATCCGGGTCGTGCGCGCGTTCGTCCGCGAACCCGAGGAATCGGAACGCTTCGCGGAGGCCAACGCGGAGCTGACCGACACCTCGCTGCGGGCCGGACGGCTGATGGCTTCGATCTTTCCCACCGTCGGGCTGATCGTCAACATCTCCAGCATCGGGGTGCTGTGGATCGGCGCCGACCGCATCAGCGATGGCAGCATGCAGGTCGGCTCGCTGATCGCCTACCTGAGCTATCTCCTCCAGATCCTGATCGCTGTCGTCATGGCGACGTTCATGGTGTCGATGATCCCGCGCGCTGCGGTGGCCGCCGAACGGATCGTCGAGGTGCTCGATACCGAGTCCTCGGTCCGCCCACCCGACCACCCCGTCACCGAGCTCGTCGAACATGGCACGCTCGAGTTCCGAGACGTCGGCTTCCGATACGCCGGCGCCGAGCACCCCGTCCTGAGCAACATCTCGTTTCGCGTCGAAGCCGGCACGACCACGGCGATCATCGGCAGCACCGGCGCCGGCAAGACGACGCTCGTGAACCTCGTGGCGCGGCTGTTCGACGCCACCGACGGTGCCGTGCTCGTCGACGGCGTCGACGTGCGCGTCCTCGACCCCGATCTCCTGTGGGGAAAGGTCGGCTACGTGCCGCAGACGGCCTACCTCTTCACCGGCACCGTGGCATCCAACCTGCGCTTCGGGCGACCAGACGCCACCGACGTCGACCTCTGGCGGGCACTCGACATCGCCCAGGCATCCGGCTTCGTGCGGGCGATGTCCGATGGCCTCGACAGTGTCGTCGCGCAGGGTGGCTCGAACGTGTCCGGCGGCCAACGCCAACGCCTGTCCATCGCTCGCGCCCTCGTCGCCGACCCCGAGATCTACGTGTTCGACGACTCGTTCTCGGCGCTCGACCTCGCCACCGACGCCCGCCTGCGCGCCGCGCTGGCACCCCACACCGAACAGGCGGCCGTGCTCATCGTCGCCCAGCGCGTGTCGACGATCGCCGACGCTGACCAGATCCTCGTGATCGAAGACGGCGAGATCATCGGGCGTGGCACACACGACGAGCTCATCGGCGGTTGTCCGACGTACGCCGAGATCGTCGCGTCGCAACTCGGTGAGGGTGCGGTCGCATGACCGACGGCAACGGCAGCCGCGCTCCCGGGATCATGGCGGACGACGACGAGGTTCTCGCCACCACGGGACGCGCCGCCCGTCGCGGCAGCTTCGGGCCCGGCGGTGGCGCCGGCATCCCCACCGAGCGAAGCAAGGACTTCGGCGTCTCAGTGCGTCGCCTCGGCACGATCCTCGGCGCCGAGACCCCGCGCCTCGTCGGCGTCGGGGCGCTCACCGTCGCCAGTGTTGCGCTCGTCGTCGTCGGACCGCGCCTGCTCGGCCAGGCCACCGACATCATCGTGAGCGGAGTGCGCGGCGACGGGATCGACTTCGGCGCGCTCCACCGCAAACTGCTCCTCGTCGCCGCGATCTACCTGGTGTCGTGGGCACTCGCGTACGCACAGGCCTACGTCCTCGCCGGCGTGCTCCAGCGGGCGATGTTCGGGGTGCGCGAGTCGGTCGAGTACAAGATCAACCGGCTCCCCCTCAGCTACATCGATCGCCAAGCTCGCGGCGACCTGCTCAGCCGCGTCACCAACGACATCGACAACCTCTCCCAGAGCCTGCAGCAGACGACCAGCCAGATCTTCACGTCACTGCTCACGCTCCTCGGCGTGACCATTCTGATGTTCACGATCTCGCCGCTGTTGGCGGCGATCGCCCTGATCACCGTGCCGTTGTCGATCTGGATGATGAAGTACATCGGTGGGCGCGCCAGGCCGCGCTTCATGGCGCAGTGGCGCCACACCGGCAGCCTCAACGCTCAGGCCGAAGAAGTGATCACCGGCCACGCGATCGTGAAGAGCTTCGGCCGTCAACGCGATGTCGAGACGCGGTTCCGTGACGACAACGACCGTCTCTACGAGGCCAGCTACGCCGCCCAGTTCATGGCGAGCCTGATCCAGCCGGCGATGGTGTTCATGGGCAACGTCCAGTTCATCTTGATCGCCGTCGTCGGTGGGCTGCGGATCTCGAGCGGTGCGATCACGGTCGGCGATGTGCAGGCGCTGATCCAGTACGCCCGGCAGTTCTCCCAACCCCTGACCCACCTGGCCTCGATGACCGCGACGTTCCAGTCGGGCATCGCGTCGCTGGAACGCGTGCTCGAACTGCTCGACGCCGAGGAGCAGACACCAGAGCAGCCTGACACCGTCGACCCGGCTCCCGTGCGCGGCCGCGTCGTGTTCGACGACGTCCACTTCTCGTACGACAAGAAGAGCACCCTGATCGAGGGGCTCGACGTGGTGGCGGAGCCCGGTCAGACGATCGCCATCGTCGGTCCCACGGGCGCCGGCAAGACAACCGTCGTCAACCTTCTCATGCGCTTCTACGACCTCGACTCGGGCGTCATCAACCTCGACGGACGCGACATCGCCAGCTATCCACGCAACGAGCTGCGCTCGCGGATCGGCATGGTGCTCCAGGACACCTGGCTCTTCGGTGGCACGATCCGCGACAACCTCGCCTACGGCAACCCCGACGCGACCGACGAACAGATCCGCGAGGCGGCCCGCGTCACCTACGTCGATCGGTTCGTGCACTCGCTCCCCGACGGCTACGACACCGTGATCAATGACGAAGGCGACAACATCTCGGCCGGCGAGAAGCAGCTCATCACGATCGCCCGCGCGTTCCTGGCCGATCCGTCGATCCTCATCCTCGACGAAGCCACGAGCTCGGTCGACACACGCACCGAGGTGCTCATCCAAGAGGCGATGAAGGCGCTCCGGTCGCAGCGCACCAGCTTCGTGATCGCCCACCGGCTGTCGACCATCCGCGGCGCCGACGTGATCCTGGTGATGGACGGCGGCCGCATCGTCGAGCAGGGCAACCACGTCGACCTGCTCGCTCACGACGGCCCGTACTCGCGCCTCTATCGCGCTCAGTTCGCCGGCCAGGCGACCTGAGCCAACCAGTCGTCTCCGGGTTCCATTTTCAATGCACGAGTTTCGAACGTGCGGTCTGTGAGACTGCCGGCGATGACGTTCGGTCAGCAATCCGGTCCGTCGGCTTCGGCCAAGCAGGTCCACGAACTGCTGACGCTGCTCCACGACGCCGGCCACACCGACTTCCGTGACGCGCGTGGCCCGATGGGGTTCACGCAGCGCCAAGCCGCTGGCAAGTTCACCCGCGACGAGGCGGAAGCATTCATCGACCAACTCCAGGACACAGACGACCAACCCGGCACGATCGACGCGGGCGCGACGGCGGTCCGGTTGTCGGCCGCCGAGCAGGCGGTGCGTCGCTTACCCAACGAGTTGCTCGCCGCCGAGTTGCAGCGTCGCGGTTGGATCGTGATCGAGCCGTAGATCCGTTCACCGCGGCTTCGTCGGTCTCCCCGACGTACTGTCCTGTTGGTGAGTTCGATCTCCGAAGCACTCGCCACATCGCTCACGGGCGCGAGCTCGTTCGCGCAATCGCTGTTCGCTGAGGATTCGTGGACGGCGACGCAAGTCGCCGACTTCGTCAACGAGCGACGGAACGCGACGATCGCGACGACCAACGCGAAGGGGCAGCCCCACGCCGGCGTCGTCATCGCGGCGAGCATCGACGACGGCATCTACTTCACCGTCGCACTGCAATCCGTTCTCGCTCGCAACCTGGCCGGTAATGCCCGCATCGCGTTCACGATCTGCGATTCGGCCCATGCCGTGATGGGACAGGGCGCCGCGGTTCGAGTCGGCTCCGCCCTCGAGGTGCAGACCCTGATCGACGATCTGGCGACGGCCAGCGCCGCAGGACGCTTCACACCGGACGGATGGGACGGCGACATCTACCAGATCGACATCCGCCGGATCTTCGCCAACTAGGCGTGCTCGACCGTGCGCCGGTTCGGCGCACGGTCGGACGTGTTCGGATCAGTCGGGCGGTCGGTCGACGGTCTCCGCCAGGCCTTTCGGCGCTTGGACGCAATAGCTCTCGGTGAGGAGCTCGGCGACCTCGTTCCAATCGACGTCACCGTCGAGCAACATGCCGACTTCGTCGGCCCGCCAGGGAGGTCCGAAGAACGGATGGCCGGCGTGACGCAGGACATCGAGCTCCGGGCCCGACGACCGGAACGTCAACACGTTGATCGGTCCGTCGACGCCGGCGGCCTTGGCATACGCCGGTGGCCAACCCGAGTCGACCATGAGCACGTGGGCGAACGTCCGACCACGGATCCGCCACCGCGTCCCCACCCACGCCCGCTCCTCGTTGACCTCCGGCAGCCCGAGACACACCGCCCGCATCTTCGCCACGATCTCGAGTGGGACGTCCGCCCTGTCGTCGTCCGAGGCGACCATGTCAGCGAGCGTAGAACTTCCGGGCGGCTGTCCCGTCGGCTGCCGGATGATTGTCACACCCCTTGTCTAGGGTGGTTCGCATCCGGCTTCCCCCTGGTTGATCGTTAGGTCGAGAGGGTTGTCATGGAAGAGCGTGGTGTCGGCGAGGCGTTCGCCGGCCTGTTGGCGGTCGAGGTCGCGGTGTGTGATCGGGCGGGTCTGGGTGTGGCGGTGGAGTTGGCGCAGCGGGTGCGGGGCTGGGTCGATGCGGTCGATGTGGCGATCGCCCGTCGGTCTCGTGAATTGGCTGCGGAGGGCCGCTCGGAGTCGGCGGCCGAGGTGTTGTCGGGCTATGGGCGGCGTTCGACTCGTGAGACGAAGGCTGCGTCGGATCGTTCCGAGGTGTGCGAGGCGATGCCCGGCTTCGAAACGGCGTTGGCTGGTGGGGTGGTGTCGGCGGGTCATGTCGATGCGGTCGCCAACGCCGCCAAAGGCCTCGACGACGCCGGCCGGGAACGGCTCGGCGAGCTACAAGACGCCCTGCTGAGCTTCGCTCGGGTTGAGCCGGTGGCGGTGTTCGAGCGTCGCTGCCGGTTGTTGGGCAAACGCCTCGCC
>DATMDV010000202.1:0-4971 GCA_035557475.1 Ilumatobacteraceae bacterium | reverse complement strand
GGCGAGGCGTTTGCCCAACAACCGGCAGCGACGCTCGAACACCGCCACCGGCTCAACCCGAGCGAAGCTCAGCAGGGCGTCTTGTAGCTCGCCGAGCCGTTCCCGGCCGGCGTCGTCGAGGCCTTTGGCGGCGTTGGCGACGGCATCGACATGACCCGCCGACACCACCCCACCAGCCAACGCCGTTTCGAAGCCGGGCATCGCCTCGCACACCTCGGAACGATCCGACGCCGCTTTCGTCTCACGCGTCGAACGCCGCCCATACCCGGTCAACACCTCGGCCGCCGACTCCGACCGGCCCTCCGCGGCCAGTTCGCGTGACCGGCGGGCGATCGCCACATCGACCGCATCGACCCAGCCCCGCACCCGCTGCGCCAACTCCACCGCCACACCCAGACCAGTCCGATCACACACAGCGACCTCGACCGCCAACAGCGAAGCGATCGCCTCGCCGACACCACGATCGTTCATCACCCAACCCCTTTCGACCACGACGATCAACCAGGGGGAAGCCGGATGCGAACCACCCTAGACAAGGGGTGTGACAATGACCCTCGACCGCCACCGCCGGCCGATCCCCTTTAGGTTGTCGCCGGTGCCCGTCACGTTTTTCGCGCATCAGGTGCCGGTGCTCCCGGTTGCTCGGCGGTGGCCCGGCAAGACCGACGGTGTGGCGTTGGTGATCGGCTCGATGGCTCCGGATCTCGCCTACGTGATCAACGGTTCTCGATTTGAGATCTGGGCGCACGACCTTCCCTGGGTGATCACGTTCTGTGTCCCGGTAACGGTGTGTCTGTCGTGGATCATCGTCCGCGTGCTCGCACCGGTCGTACCGGCGCATCTTCCGCAACTCGGCAACTTCCGGCTGCAGGAGTACCGCGGACTGGCGACACACCGGTTCGGGGTCGTGACCACACCGGTGTGCGCGTTCGTCGGCGCGCTGTCCCATGTCATGTTGGACAGCTTCACCCACGGGTGGGGCTGGTTCGCCCGTCACGTCGACTGGTACGACGACGTCATCATCGAAGGCGCTTGGTTCGGCCGGCCGCTCACGGTGTTCCGGACCCTCCAGTACGTCGGCCACGTCGGCGGTACCACGCTCTGCCTCTGGCTGCTGTGGCGGTACGGCAGTCAAGGTTGGATGACTGCCCGGGCCGCCCGCGTGCCAGTACGTCGGACGCCGTCGAGCACGGCGGCGCTGTGGTCGGCGGTGGCCGCCGGTGTGACCGCGGCACTCGTCTGGGCGGGCCTCGATTCCCAGGGGTTCGCCACCGACCTGCTCCGGATCTCGGCGGGCGCCTTCGCCGGCATGACCGTCGGTGCCCTCGTCGTCCGCGCTGGAACACCGAACAGCACGAGCAGCGCCGCCGACCATCGAGCGGATGCCCCCGAGCGTCTCTGATGCGGCGCTGGGCGGAACGCCGTTACGGCGTCCAGCCGTCCGGCGCCAGCTCGAATCCCTCGAACTCGAAGCCGGGTGCGACGACGCAACTGACGAGCGTCCACGAACCGAGCGGCGACGCCGATTGCCATGCACCGGCCGGCACGACGACCTGTGGGTGCTCGCCGCGCGCCACCGAGGTCCCGAGCACATGTCGCGCGATCGTCGAGCTCGCCGATTCGGCGACATCGATCGCCAACGGATCACCGGCGTGGAACAGCCAGATCTCGTCGGCGTCGACGCGGTGCCAGTGCGACCGCTCACCGGCCTCCAACAAGAAGTAGATCGCGGTCGCCGTCGACCGGCCGCCGTCGTCACGCCCGCGCCACGTCTCGACGTACCTGCCTCCTTCGGGATGGGGCTGCATCCCGAGCGTCTCGGCGAGCTCATCCGCGGTCATGATCGGATCCTCGCGCGCCGATAGCGTCGGGGCCGTGGCCAGCCTCGTCGAACGCCTCGGGCACGCCCCCGACGCCAAGCTCGTGATCATCTCGTGCGACGACCTGGGCTCGTGTCACGCCGCCAACGTCGGCGTCTACCAGGCGATCCGCGACGGGATCGCCACATGCACGTCGATCATGGTGCCGGCGCCATGGGCCCACCACGCCGCCGACAACGCCCGGCCGACGGACGACATCGGTGTCCACCTCACACTCAACGCCGAGCACGCCGTGTATCGCTGGGGCCCGATCACGCACGCCCCCTCCCTCCTGTCGGGCGAAGGCGGGTTTCCCCGCAACCCGAGCGATCTGTGGGAGCACGCCGATCCGACCGAGGTGCGCCGCGAGCTGCGCGCCCAGATCGAGCGCACGATGGTGTGGGGGATCGAACCGACCCACCTCGCACCGCACCTGACGGCGATCACGTTGCGCCCGGAGTTCTTCGACGTGTACCTCGAGCTGGCGTGCGAGTTCCAGCTCCCGATCCGCCTCCCGTCGACCGTGACTGCTGAAGAAGCCGGGTTCCCGTTCCGCAAGCTGGCCGCCGACGAGGGAGTGGTGTTCCCCGACCACTTCGACCACGACTGGCGAGCCGGATCGCGGGTTCGCGCGTACGCGGCGGTCGCCAACCTGGAGCCGGGTGTGACCGAGATCCACGTCCAGCCCGTCGTCGACACACCGGAGGTTCACGCCCTGTCGGCATCGGCGCACGAGTGGATCGACGACCTCGAGCTGGTGACGACCGACGAGCGACTGCCGGCGTTGCTCGCCGAGCAGGGTGCGACGCTGATCGGCTACCGGGCGCTCAGGGACGCGATGCGAGTTGGCTGAGCCGACTCGTCGCGTCGCCCGACTTCAGCACTTCCAGCAACCGGCCCGTGTGCCCGGACGCCTTCACGCGACCGCGCATGAACTCGACGGTCGCGTCGAAACCGTCGGCACTCACCACGTCGAACGGTGCTGTCACGACGACGTCGGCGTCGTCAGGGCCTTCGATCCGCTCGTCCTTCTTGCCGAGCACGAGCCGGTACTGCACGCTCACGTCAGGACCTCCGCAGAGATGCCGGCGAAGAGGTCGCGCTCGCCATCGTCCTCGGGGATCGGACCGACGAACGACCTGGCGAGGATCCAGTCCTCCCAGGCGTAGGTCTCGACCAACTCCTCGTCGGTGAGCCCGAACCAGAACCCGGCATTGGGATCGACCTGCGTGGCATGAGCCAGCAAGGCGCCGCTGCGCGCCCAGAAGAAACCGGACACGTCGATCCTCGTGGTGATCCGGTGGTCGACGTCGGGCCGCTTGAACCAGTCGTCGTCGAACGGTGACTCCCCGCGCAGCCGGAGAAGCGCCTCGTGGACCGCGATCATCCGGGCCCGCGACCACGCCGAGTAATAGAGCTTCGACGGCTGGAACGGCTCGCCCGCCTCGGGATACCAGTCGGCGTCACCGGCGCGCTCGAACGCCAACACCGAGATGTCGTGGACCCGGAGATGGTCGGGGTGCGGGTACCCGCGCTGATCGTCGCCGTAGGTGATCACGACCTGCGGTTTGGTGCGGCGGATGATCGCGACGAGCCGTCCGGTCGCCTCGTCGAGGTCGGCCTGGTGGAACGAATCGGGATGACGGTTCGCCTCCGAGTCCGGCATCCCCGAATCGCGGTATCCGAGCATCACGACCTCGTCGAACCCGATGACGGCTGCCGAGGCGGCGAGCTCGGCCGGCCGCATTGCGGTGACCTTGGCCTTCTCCTCTTCGGGGCTCAGCCCGTGCAGCGGCTGTCCTTCCTCGCGCAGCAGGGGGTTCTGCAGCTCGCCTTCCTCGCCCCCGGTGCAGCACACGAGCACGGCGTACACGCCGGCGGCGTGGTACTTGGCGACGGTCGGCGCGCCCTTCGACGCCTCGTCGTCGGGGTGGGCGTGTACGGACAGCAATGTCAGGCGCTCGGACACCGGGCTGAGGCTATCGGTACGCTCCTCGACGATGCGTAGGCCCTTCCGATCCGTCACGAGCGCCGCTGTCCTGTTCGGATTCGGCGCGACCTCGCTCATCTCGGCCTGCGATACGGGCGACGGTCGCGAGTTGACCCCGCCGGTGCTGCCACCCCCGACCTCGACGATCACCCCGACGTTCGACTCCGTCTCGCCCGCCGAGGAGATCGCGACGACGATGCCGGTCCAACCGTTCATGCTCGTGGCGCCGTGGCAGGACGGCGCCGAGATCCCGGTCATCAACACGTGCGACGGCGACGACATCTCCCCGGCGCTGAGCTGGACCGGCGTTCCCGACAACACCGTCGAGTTGGCTCTGGTTGTGACCGACGACGATGCCGGCGGATTCATCCATTGGGTCGTCACGACGTTCGACCCGGCGTTCGGTTCGATGCTCGAAGGTCAAGTCCCCCAGGGTGCGGTGCAATGGCCGAACTCGTTCGGCGCCCGGGAATGGAACGGCCCCTGCCCTCCGGCAGGTGCCGCGCACACCTATCGATTCGAGTTGCACGCTCTCAACCAGACCATCGACGAGGTTGCCGACGATGCCCCCGTCGCCGATCTGCTCGACGTCATCAACGCGTTCACCCTCGGGGTGACGACGATCACCGCCACGTACGCGAGGTGACCTGAACGACGCGTCGTTCAGTTGTTGACCGACAGCGCGTCGAGGTGTTCGGCGAACTTCTCCAACGCCGCTGCACGACGCGTCGGCACGTGCTCGGTCGGCGGGTCGGACGCCCGATAGCCCTTCAGCACCTGGCGGGCGACGGTGACCTTGTGGACCTCGTCGGGACCGTCGTAGATGCGTGCCGCGCGGGCGGCGCGGTACATGCTCTCGAGCGGCAGATCGGTGGTGTAGCCGAGGCTGCCATGGATCTGGATCGCGCGGTCGATCACGTTGTAGAGCACCTTGGCACCCCAGAACTTGATCACGCCGATCTCGACGCGGGCATCGCTGTAGTGTCCGCCCGACGCGTGGAGTTGATCCATGCGCCACGCGGCGTGCAACGTGAGCAGGCGGGCCGCCTGGCGTTCGGCATAGCTCTCGGCGACCCAGTCCTGGATCATCTGCTTCTCGGCCAGCAGTGAGCCGTGCGTGTA
>DATMDV010000201.1:0-25407 GCA_035557475.1 Ilumatobacteraceae bacterium | reverse complement strand
AAGGACCTCGAGGCGTAGAACCCACCGCTCCTGGGTCCGCTTTGGGTTCGCGCTCTGCGCACCGGACTACGGTGCCGGTCTGGTGCGGTTCCGTCTGCTGCCGACCGACGATCGGTTCTTCTCGCTGTTCAACGACTCGGCCGCCAACGTGGCCGACTGCGCGCGCCGGTTGCGCGAGTTGCTCGACGGTGCGGAAGGCGGTCTCGAGGCCGTCGTCGCGTGTGAACGGCGCGGCGATGAGCTGATCCGCGAGATCCTGAGACGACTCAACACATCGTTCGTCACCCCGTTCGACCGCGAGGACATCCACGCCCTCGCCGAGCAGCTCGACGACGTCGTCGACGATGTGATGGAGGTCGGTTACCGCCTCGAGCTGGGGACGCGCGACGTGGGGGCGATGCCGGAGTTGAAGATGCAAGCCGATGTCCTCATTCAGATGGCGGACGAGACCGTCGCCCTCGTCAAGCAGTTGGAGTCGATGAAGGGCACCCGTCCCCACCTCGACGCCATCGACCGCTTGGAGTCCGAGGGCGACACGATCTACCGCCAAGCGCTGCGCCGGCTGTACTCCAAGGAGCTCAAGGCATCGGCCACGCTGTACTGGAAGGACGTCGTCGAGGCGTTGGAGAACGCGCTCGACGAGCTCGAGGACGCCTCCGACGTGATCGAGGGCATCGTCTTGAAGCACGCCTGAGCCGATGGACACGTTCGCGGTCGTCGCCGTCATCGCCCTCGCGCTCGCGTTCGATTTCGTGAACGGCTTCCACGACGCGGCCAACTCGATCGCGACCGTCGTCTCGACGCGGGTGCTGTCGCCGCGGCTCGCTGTCATCTGGGCGGCCCTGTTCAACTTCATCGCCTTCTTGGTGTTCGGCACGGTGGTCGCCGCAACCATCGCCACCGGTGTCGTCGACCCCGACGTGCTGTCGATCGGTGTCGTGTTCTCCGGGCTCGTCGGGGCGATCGGGTGGAACCTGATCACCTTCTTCCTGGGGCTCCCGACAAGCTCGTCGCACGCCCTCGTCGGCGGTATCGCCGGTGCCGCGGTCGCCAAGGGCGGATTCGACGTTCTCATCACGTCCGGGCTGCGCACGATCGGCGTGTTCATCATCCTCTCTCCCCTGCTCGGGTTGGCGCTCGCGATGCTGCTGACGATCGGGTTGCTGTGGGCCGTCCACCGCTACCGCAACGTCGATCGCCTCAATCGCGGCTTCCGGGTCGGCCAGTTGTTCTCGGCGGCTGCGTTCAGCCTCGGCCATGGCGGCAACGACGCGCAGAAGACGATGGGGGTGATCCTCGCCGTGCTCATCTCGTCCGGTCGCCTGCCGACCGGTTCTGACGTGCCGCTGTGGGTGGTGCTCTCGGCCCACATCGCGATCGGGTTGGGCACGCTGACGGGTGGGTGGCGGATCGTCAAGACGATGGGTTCGAAGATCACCCGCCTCCAGCCCGTGGGCGGGATGGCCGCCGAGACAGCCGCCGCCGCGACCTTGTTCTTCACGTCGCACGCCGGCATCCCCGTGTCGACCACCCACACGATCACCGGCGGCATCGTGGGTGTCGGTGCCACCCGTCGGCTTTCCGCCGTTCGGTGGGGAGTGGCAGGAAGGGTCGTGTGGGCCTGGATCGTCACCATCCCGGGCGCCTGGCTGATCGCGACGGCGACCTACGCGATCGTGGGACCGGTCGGCTGATGGACCGGAGAGCGTTGTTCTTTCTCGGGGCGGCTGTCGTCTGCGCCCTGCTCATCCCCATCGCCGAGTCGAAGCACCAATGGGTGCCGATCGCCCTGTCGATCGTCTACGCGCTGCTGGGATTGGCATCGTGGGCCGACGCCCGTGGCCGTAGCCGCCTCGACTCCTGACCTCCGCGCGTCCACGCCGCGAACGCCGGTCACCCCCGAGCTCATCGGTATGTTCGGCCCCGGCACCAACCCGCGAGCAACAAGGTGGTCGAGATGAACGTCGAACAAGCCGTCACGATCGTGACCGGCGCCAGCGGCGGAATCGGCAAGGCGATCGCTCTCGCCCTGGCCGAGCGACACGGGCGAATCATTGCCGTGGCGCGCCGTGCGGGCCCGCTCTCCGAAGTGGCCGATGCCGTCGTCGCCCAGGGCGGCGAGGCGGCGACAGTGGTCGGCGACGTCGCCCAGACCGACACCGCGCGAGCCGCCGTCGATACTGCGCTCGAGCGTTTCGGGCGCATCGACATGTTGGTGAACGCCGCCGGCTTCGGACCGCCGAAGCCGCTCGTCGAGCTCACCAAGGATGTGTGGGATGCGACGATCGACAGCTGCCTCACAGGCGTGTATGTGATGACGCGGGCGGTCCTCCCGACGATGCTCGCCGCCGACGTCGGGCGCATCGTGAACGTCTCGTCGATCGCCGGGAAGGGCGCCGAAGCCAAGCGCACCGCCTACTGCGCCGCGAAGTGGGGCGTGCAGGGTTTCTCACTGGCGCTGCGCGATGAGTTGGCCGGCACCGGTGTGCGGCTGCACGTGCTGAACCCGGCGAGCGTGGCGACGGACTGGTGGGAGCTCACCGGAGATCCCCAGCCTTCGACCGTCCTCGATCGCATGCTGACGCCCGAGGACGTGGCGAACACACTGATCTGGGTGTTGGGCCAACCGGACCGCGTCCAGATCGACGAGGTGATCATCAACAACGCTCGCAACCCCTGGCAGCCCTGAACACCCTCGCCGGACAGCGCGCGTCAGTCGCGGTTGAACGTGGTCGCGACGTCGACCTCGTTGCCCTCGAGATCGGCCAACGTCCACCAGTCCGGCGCGTGCGAGCCGTCGACGAGCCGGCCACCGGCGGCCAGCGCCGCGGCCACGCGCGCTTCCGCCATGTCGTTCGGTACGAACACGTCGACATGCACGCGGTTGCGCTGCGGGCGCGGCGCGTCCATCGGCTGGAACCAGATCGACGGCCCTCGACCACGCGGATCGAGCAAATCCTCCTCGGCCACGTCCTCGTAGCCGAGCACGGCGCGCCAGAACGGACGCACGTCGGCGGTGACGAGGGCGTCCATCGTGAGCTGCACGCTCTGCACGGCGGCGGGGTCGGCGTCGACGTCGAGCGCACGCGCGGCCGCCGAGATCTTGGCGGCCAACTGGGCGTCGAGGACGCTCAACCCGAGGATCCCGCGCGTGAACACGCGCACGGTGACCGTGGCGTACTGCAGGTCGACGTCGGGGTGATGGTTCAGGCCCTCGGCCAAGCGGCCGATCTCGTCGACCAGCGCGACGCCCGTGACGAACGATCCGTGCGGAAACAGGCGCAGGCACCGATCCCGACATCGCGCCAGTCGCCGACGCCCTCGGACTCCTGGAACTGCCGGGCCGTGATCCGCTCGGGCATCACCACAACGCAACAACGGCCACGCGGTGACGACGTTCGACGCGACGGCAGCCCACGAGCGGTCAGACGGCGAAAACGAGATCGAGCTCGAGCCAGCGGGCCAAGTCGGCGATCTCACGATCGACATCGGCTTTCATGGTCTTGGTGAACTCGACGTCGTGGTGAACGGCATCGACCCGCAGCACGCCGGCGTTGCGGTCGGCGGTGGCGTCGAGCTTGCCGACGAGCCGGTCGGAGTACAGGATCGGCAGCGCGAAGTATCCCCACCGACGCTTCGTCGCAGGTTTGTACATCTCGAGCTGGTAATCGAACTCGAACAGCTCGGTGAGGCGCTTGCGGTCGTGGATCAGACGGTCGAACGGGGACAGCAGGGCCGACCGGCCCTTGAATGGCTGGGCCAGCTGCGCCGGGTCGACGCGCCACTCGCCTTTCACACCGTCGACTGTGGCGGGCTCGCCCACCTCGCCGACGTCCATCGGTTCCACCGGGCACTCCGGGCCGCGCGACCGGGCGATGCCCAGCGCACCCAGCCGGCGTTCGTTGCGGCGCCGACGGGCCTCCTCGGCCGGGACGGCCGGGTCGTCCGGATAGACCCGCGGGGCCAGGTCCCACAGCCGGTCGTTGCCCTGCCGGCCGGCGATCGCGACCTCGCCCCGCACCACCATGAACTCCAGCATCTGGGTGACGTTGCGGTTGTTCGTCCACCCCGTCGACCGCCACGGCGTGGTGCACGTGTCGGGAAGCTCACGCGACGGCAGCGGACCGGAAGCGTCGAGCCGGGCGAGGATGTCGAGCCGGCACACCTCGTTGGCGTGCACCCAGTCGTTGATGCCCCTCTGCCATCCGCGCTCGACCTCGCCGGCCGCCCAGGCGGCCATGTCGGCGCGGTACAGGGCCAGATCCTCGGCCGGACGAATCATCGCCCGCAGTTCGAACAAGGCGCGGTTCCGCAAGGCATGTGTCAGCTCGGCCCGGGAGTAGGACGATCCGAGCCGGCTCCACGCGACCAGGTCGGCGTTGGGTGCGATCGCCGCGGTCGGGTCGACCTGCAACAGGGTCAGCCGGCGCACCGCGTCGAGCAACCCGTCCGGCCGCCCACGGTCGAGGCACTGGGCGCGCACCGCGATCCGGCGCGCGTCCTGGCGGGACAGCTCGTGCACGGTCGCGGGCTACTCCCCCGTGAGTCCGTCGACCGACTCCCGGAGGAGGTCGGCGTGACCGATGTGTCGCGCGTACTCGCGGATCATGTGCAGCAGGATCCACCGCAAGCTGGGCGCGACGCCGAACCAGTCGTCGATCCACGCCGCCGGCCGATCGAGACCACCCTCGGCCAGCGCCTCGGCGACGAGGACACGAGAACGGACGACGGCGTCCTGCCAGAGCGTGTGCAGCTGCTCGGGGGTGTCGTCGGCGGCCGAGTGCCAGTCCCAGTCGCGGTCGGCGTCCCAGTCCACTGTGTCCCAGGGCGGTGCGGGGTCGTGTCCGTGCAGCCGCCGGGAGCACCACACATCCTCGACGTAGGCCAGGTGCTTGAGCATCCCGCCCAGCGTCATCGACGAAACGGCAGTGGTTGCCTGCAGCCCGGCCGCGTCGAGGCCCGCGCACTTCCACGCCAGCGTCGCCCGCTGGTGTTCCAGGAAGCCCAGGATCGACGACGTCTCGTCGCCCGCGAGCGGAGGCTCGCGACGACCGTGCTCGTCGACGTCGGACGGCACCGCCGATCCCGCAGACGCACCTGACGCCGGGCGTTCGAAGCTGGCGACGATGGCCCGCCCGAGCTCCTCGGGTCGTGTGAACTGCGGCCAGTGGCCGGTCGGGAGATCGACGTACTCGACATCTCGGATCTTGGCGAACTCCCGCACCGGCGCGAGCCCTTGTTCGATCCATCCCCGCAACGTCTCGCTGGTGAACTCGGTCGCGATGACGGTCGCGGGCACGTCGTAACGGCGTTCGTCAGTGAGCTGCTGCGGGTCGCGGGTGACACGCTCGGGCGACGGGATCGCGCGCTTGGCGAACTCGGCGCGCATCACGTCGTCGAGGTCGGCGAGCTCGTCGTCGTCGAACGCCGACCAGTCGAGCAACGGGACCTCGCCGTCCGCGGCCGGAATCCCGGCGGCGGCGGGGTCGCCGTCGCCCGTGGGGAAGCCGCCGACGTAGACGACGCGGGACACCCGATCGGGCCGCGCGTCGACCGCGGCGTGGGCGACCGCACCGCCGGCGGAGTGCCCGACGAGCACGACCTCGCCGGCAGCTGCGTCGACGGCGTCGATCGCCGAGACGACGGCGTCGACGTGGTCGCGCAGGGTGATCGCGGAACGATCGGCGTCCTTCGCCTCCATGCCTGGCAACGTGAGCGGATGGGCGCGGTGCCCCGCCCGCTCGAGGACCGGAACGACCTTCTCCCACGACGAACCGTCGAGCCAGAGGCCGGGGATCAAGATGATGTCCATGCATGTCCTCCCGTCATGACACGGGTCCGGTGGAACCTGTGGCCTACAATCGATCAGTACGGATTGATCGAAGGTAGCAGAACGATCCAAATATGTCGAGCGATGCAGCAGTTCCAGATTACGACCTGACGGAGGACGCCGAGGTGTCGACGCCCGCCCAGCTGCGGGCGATGGCCGACCCCCTGCGGTCGACGATCCTCGACCTGTTGCTCGAGCGGGCGGCGACGGTCAGCGAGCTCGCAGCGGCGGTGCACCGCCCGAAGAGCACGGTGGCGCACCACGTCAACGTCCTCGTCGACGCGGGGATGCTCCGGGTGGTGCGCACCCGGCGAGTTCGGGCGATCGACGAGCGGTACTACGGCCGGACCGCCCGCTTGTTCCGCGTGGGGGTCATCACCAAGCCCGGTGAGACGCCGGCTGTCTTCTGGGCCAACGCGCTGTCGGTCGCCGCGGCCGAAGCCGCCCCCGCCCACGAGGCCGACGACCTGCGCACCGTCCTGCGCCACGCCCGGATCCCCGAGGATCGCGCCCGGGAGTTCTGGGCCCACGTCGTCGTGCTCGCCCAGGAGTTCGCCACGCTCCCCCGTTCCGGCGACAAGGTGTACGGCTTCACCGCCGGTCTCTACCCGACCGACCATCCCACCCTCCCCGAGGTTGGCGACGCCGCCGGCCGCGGCGGTCGATGAGCGGCCGCCGCGCCTCAACGAGCGCCGTTCGGCGACCAGCAGGCCCCTCCCCCCACAGCGTCGTCTTGCCGAGTCCGGGGTCACCCTCGAGCACCGACATCGCCGGACCCCGGTCGAGCGACTCGACGAACGTTCCCAGGACCTCCAACTCGGCATCACGGCCGACGATCGGGTTCGCCTGCCCCTGCACCTGCCGCTTCGTGGATCGTCAGTGGGACTGAACTCCGTTGCGCGAGCGCTTTGCCTCGTACATGGCCCTGTCCGCCTCGCCGACGAGGTGCTTCGAGATTTGCTTGCCTGGTCCGGCGTACGCGACGCCCACACTGGCGGTGATCATGATCTCGCAATTGCCGGACTCGAAGGGGGCGGAGAGGGCATCCGCGATGCGACCCGTGATCAGATCGACGTCCTCGGGGCTGTCGAGGTCCTCGCAGAGGAACACGAACTCGTCACCGGAAAGACGCGCCAACGTGTCACTCGGCCGGACCAACGTCGACAGTCGACGAGCGATCGCCACCAACAGTTCGTCGCCCACGTCGTGCCCGTAGGCGTCGTTGACCTGCTTGAACTGGTCGAGGTCGACGAACAGGATCGCCGCGGACGACTCACTCCGTCGGGCGCGCTGCGCGGCATTCTCGATCCGGTCCTCCAGCAGCTGGCGGTTCGGCAACCCGGTGAGCATGTCGTGCAACGCGATCTGCCGGAAGCTCTCGGCAGCGGCGCGAGCGTCGTCACGGGCGCGGGCCATGACCAGATAGGCGGCGGTGACGTCAGCCAGGGTCTGGGCGATGGCGATGTCGTGCGGGTCGAGGGGTCCGGCCGTGTCGCGGTACAGGTCCATGACGCCGAGTCGATCGGTGTCGTGGCGCAGCGGGAACGTGAACACCGCCGCGAGTCCGGCCGGCAGGGCCGCCGCCGCGAAGCGCGAAAAGCGCACGTCGTCGCGCAGATCCGCAACGCTGACGGGCTCGCCCGTGACGTGCGCCATGTGCAACGGTCCGTCCGGGATGTCGCTCTGGAGCTGCGTGTATCGCAAACCTGACGCGTCAGACGCAGCCAGGTACCGAGACCCCGTCTCCGGAACGATCAAGGTCACCCCTGCACTCGTGACCGGGAGCACCTCGACGATGCCCTTGACCAACCTGTCCGCGATCCCCTGCATCGGAGACTCAGTGACCATGGTCCGAGCGAGGTCGCAGAGTACCTGGGACAGCTTGGCCTCATCCACCATTTTGTGAGCTCCCAGCTGCTGGCAGTCCACACGTGTCAGGACGAGATGAGCAGCCAGAAAATCCTAGCACCCCGGACGAAGCCGTCCGTCCGAAAATTACCCGGCGCCTCCCTCGACCACGACGCTCTGGTCCGAAGTCAGCGGTGGACCGGGCCGTGATCGGCCAACGGGCCGGGTCGGGCGAGATAGAAGCCCTGCCCCCAGCACACGCCGAGGCGCCCGAGCGTGTCGAACTCCTCGGCGGTCTCGATGCCCTCGGCGATGATCATTTCGCCGGTGTCTCGGCCAAACGTGACGAGCGACGTGGCGAGCGCCCGCCGAACGGGATCGGCGTCGATCGTGCGGGTGAACTCGACGTCGAGCTTCACGATGTCCGGACGCAAGCGCAGAATCTGCTGAAGGCCCGCGTAGCCAGCGCCGGCATCGTCGACGGCGACGCGCGCACCCCGTTCGCGCAGCTCGTCGAGCGCATCCCGGAGGGCGTCGTAGTCGTCGATTCGGGTGTGCTCGGTCAGCTCGAGGACGATCCGGTCGCCTGATATCCCACGCAGGCATTCGTGGATGCGGCCACTGATCGCCGTCTGCGGCGACACGTTGACCGAGAGGAACACATCCTCGGGCAGCCAGTCCAGTGCCCCGAGCGCGGCCTCGATCGCCGCCAGATCGAGCTCGATGGCGAGGCCGACGTCGGCCGCTTCCGCGAACCACGCCGACGGCGATCGCAGCGGATCGCGGTCGAATCGTGCCAACGCCTCGACGCCGACGGTTTGGCCGCCGGCGAGGTCGACGATCGGTTGGAACACCATGCGGAGCGCGCCGTCCGTGATGACGTCTGCGACACGAGCGCGCCGGAGATCGCGCTCGACGATGACGCGCCGGTGCCCCTCCGTGTGCAGGTCGAGCTCGGCCTGCAGCTCGACGTTGTGGCGCTGAACCGTCCGGAACAGTGCTCGCATGGTGAGCAGGTTCCTGACCCGCTGGACGAACTCGACGTCGTCGTAGGGCTTGGTGAGAAAGTCGTTCACCCCGGCGTCGAGCGCCCGTTCCCGAGCCTGGATCGTGGTGTCGCCCGTCAGCACGAGCACCGGGAGGAATCCCTCGTCAGGCAGGATCCGGCGCAGCGAGGTGATCACCTCGTGGCCATCGACGTGCGGCATGTCGAGGTCCATCAGGACAACGTCGGGGAGCACCTCGAGGCAGCGATCGACGGCGCTGCGGGCGTCGGTGACGGTGTAGACGCTCGATGCTCCTGCCATCCGCAGCATGAGTTCGAGGTGCTGCACGTTGGAGTCGACATCGTCGACCAGCAGCACGCAGTCGACGGCGGACGGATCCTTGGCCGGCGTCATGATGATCTGGTCCCGGGCGCGCTGAAGCGCCCCCGCGTCCGCATCGGAATTGGGGTCGTGGGCACGCGGCTATGAGGCGAAAGCGCGCTGGTCGTTCATTCTCGGTCCCGCACTCCCTCCGGCCGTTCGCGGTTAGATAACCGAGAAGAGGGAGCTCGCGCGCGTTTGATACATCACGTCGAGAAAAAATCGAACGGGAATCCTCGGCATCTGCCAGAATGTCCCTATGGTGACGCGCGTTTCGGGCTCCGGATCTGGGCCTTTACCGCGTCGAGTAGTTCTCCTGTGTCACCAGAAGATGATCGGGGCTCCCATGGTCAGCCATCCAGCGGCAAGTGCCGCGATTCCGGTCGCGAGGCGACCCAGGCTGCGAACTGCCATTGCGCATACTCCTCTGTTGGGCGAATGTTCCGTCGGTCGCCCCGCCAATGGCCTTACACAAGGAGAGTGCGCTCGTCGCTTGCTGATACATCGAGTCGCGCAATGAACCGATTGGGTATGACCACAACCGAGAGTGCTCTGCAGGTCGGGACCCTACTAGAAGCTGCGGCCGACGGTGACGAACGGGCCTGGGCGGAGCTGGTCTCCCAGTTCCATGGGCTGTTGTGGGCGACCGCGCGGGCGTGCGGGCTCTCCGAAGCCGACGCCGCCGACGTGACGCAGACGACGTGGATGCGCCTCGCCGAGCACCTGGGTCGGATCACCCAGCCGGCGGCATTGCCAGGGTGGTTGGTGTCGACGACTCGGCGTGAGGCGATCAGTGTCTCGAAGCGTGCGCGACGTCCACCCCCCGCGGTCCTGCTCGGCAGCCTCGATCTCGACGACGACCACAGCGCCGTCGATCTGCTCTTGAAGGCCGAGCGGCACCGGGAGTTGCGTGCGGCGTTCCGCCGCCTGGGCGAGCAATGCCGGCTGCTGCTGGCGATGTTGAGCGCAGACGCTCGCTACTCCTACGACGAGATCTCGAGCCAGGTCGACATACCGATCGGTAGCATCGGTCCGACGCGCCGTCGCTGTCTCACCAAGCTCAGTCAACTCATGGATCACGGCGACGTGTCACGGACGGGGAAGGGAGGCGCGGGTGAGCAACGTGGATGAGGTTCTGCTCGACGACGAGGCAGCCGACCTCCTGCTCGCCGAGCTCGGCGACGCGCTGGCCGGCGAGATCACCGTCGAGCATCTCGAGGCGGCCGTCAACGCCTACTGGATCGCGCGCACCGACGCGCTCATCGCCGAGGTCGAGGAGCATCTCGACGCGGGACAGCGCGCCAGCCACCGCGGCGCAACGGCCGAGCGGCAACACCTCTACCGGCTCGACGCCCTCTCCGTGTCGTTGACGGTCGACTCGATCGATCGGAGGGTCGCCGGGCGGATCGAAGGCGCCGGCCTGAGCGCCCGCTGGCTCGACGCGGGCGGATCGTCGCGTCCATTGGAACTCGACGAGAACGGCTGTTTCCGGGTGACCCCGCAGTCCGGCCCGGCATCGGTCGAGGTGGTGCTCGTCGACGGGCGTCGTGTCCGCACGGCATGGACCCTGCTCTGACCGACGAAGACCTCGACCGCTCACTCGACGCACTGACCGAACTTGCCGCGTCGGACCCTGAACGGGCCCGCCGGGAAGCCATCACGCGTGCCGGCGCGGCAGAAGGTGCCCAGCAGATCGCGTTGCTCACCATTGCCGCCGAAGCGTCGATCCGAGTTGGCACGATCTCGGATGCACTCACCCTGTTCCGACGCGCCGCCGACCTCGCCGAGCGTCGCTCGGACGCGGCAGCCGGTCCGCTCCGCGTGCGGGTGGCGGCCATGCTCGCTGCGTCGGGCGACAGCGACCTTGCGCTGCGGAACCTCGAAGCCGCCGAGCCGCTCCTCGGCGAGAATGCATGGCTGGCCTGGTACCAGCGCGGGTTGATCTTGCATTGGGCCGGACGTAGCGAGGACGCGCTCGTCTGGCTCAGACGCGCCGAGCCCGCTGCCAAGCGCGCCGGCGACCGTCTCACCGTCGCCAAGCTCGTGATGAACCGCGCCCTGGCACACGCCCATGTGGGCGACTTCGACGCCGCTGCAGCTGACGCGGTCGACGCCGAGAAGCGATGTCGTGAGCTCGGCGAGTCGACGCTCGCCGCGCACGCACTGCACAACCGTGGCTGGATCGCCGCCGGCGCCGGCGACCTCGCTGAAGGCTGGCGTCTCATGCACGATGCGGCACGTGAACCGTCGTGGACGGCGCCACCGGTCGTGCTCGCGGACCGAGCCGAGTTGGCGCACGCCGCCGGATTGCTGTCGGAGGCGGCCGACCTTGCTGAGGAGGCGTGGGCCGCTCAACGCGTCGTCGGCGACGACCATGGTGCGGCAGCGACGTCACTGCTCCGGGCCCGCATCGCGCTCGACCTCGGTGACACGGAGCGGGCACTGGACCTGACCGCGACGTCCGCCGCGGCGCTGGCGACGCAGGGTCGACTGTCGCTGTGCGGCGCAGCGGCGGGCATCGAGATCGCAGCGCGCCGCGAGATCGTCGAGCAACTCGCCGACGCCGAACGTGCACACGCCGCGCAGGAGACGATCGACGCCATGTCCGGTGCGCTCGCCAGCGTCGAGACGCATTCGTGGCGTGCCGTCCGTCTCGACGGCCTCATCGCGGCCGGCGAGATCGCCCTGCTCGCGGGGCACTGCCAGGAAGCAGAACGACTGTTCCGCCGCGCCGAGCACGACCGGCCCGACCCGACTCGATCCGACGTGCATCATCACGTCGCGGCCGCACTTGCGCACCGGGCGACGGCCGGCATGTTCGACGAACGTCACCTCGAGGCGGCGTGGGAGGAGCACGAGACGCGCCAGGCAATGCGCTCGGTGTACGAGCTGAGGGGTGACTGGGGGGCGTCGACCCGTTTGCTCACGAGGGTGGCACTCGCCCCGCTCCTCGATCGCGGCGACGCCGAAGGAGCGATCCGATGGCTCGAACGATTGCGGCGCCTGTCATCACCCACTCACGACGAGCGGCTGCTCAACACGGCCGCCGCGCTTCGAGCCGTCTGGTTGCGCCGCCGCGAGGCGGGGCAGGACCTCGATGCCGACAACGCCCTGCTCGACGACGAGGAGTCCGCGCTCGAGGCGGAGCTCGTGGGTCGTGCCCGCCTGGCAGCGTCAGCGCAGCCCCAACGCGTGCCGCCAACGGCCACCGAGATCGCCGCCGAACTGGGGCCTACGCAACTCGAATGGATCGTCGCCCTCCCCACCGGCGCATGGACCATCCAGCTCACCAGCGACGCAGCGCGTGTGAACAAGATCGATCGTGACCGTCTGCAGCGCGACGCAACCCGACTCGCGTCCACCATGCGGCTCGGGCGCTCGGACTGGCAGCAGGCCGCTGGCGACCTCGACGCCACACTCGCGCTGGACCCGACCACCGACCCGGTGGTCGTCATCCCGGTCGGCGGCGCGGTGGAGGACGTGTCGTTCGGGGCCCTCCCGTCGTTGACCGCGACTCGCCTCCGTGTGTGTTGGTCGGGCGCCCACTGGATGTGCACCCGCGCGGTCCGCGACGTGCAGCGGGTCACCATCGCGGCGACGGGCGTCGAGGGGTCGTCGAGGGAGGTCGAACTGCTCAGCCAGGTGTGGCCGGAGGCGACGACGCTTCGCGGCACGGCCGTCACGAGCGCCAATATTCTCGCCGCACTCGCGGCCGACGACCTCGTGCACGTCGGCGCGCACGGGCACCTGCGTCGCGACAACCCGATGCTTTCGACGCTCGAGTGCGCGGACGGCCCACTCTACGGATATGAGCTCGCTCGATCCGCCCGCGTGGCCGGCACGGTGCTGCTGTGGTCGTGCGCCCTCGGTGGAGCGCGCATGCCCGCCGACGTGGGCGTGGCCGGCTGGCCGACACTGCTCTCACAGCTCGGCTGCCGGGCCTTGATCGCCGCACCCGGTGCGCTGCCGTCGGCTCCGGCGCCGGACCTCGCGGTCGAGGTCCACCGTGGCCTTGCCCGCGGCGAACCGACCGACGCGATCCTCCGCCATGTCCGGCTACTCGCTGTCTCCGACGACCTCGCGTCCAGAGCCGCGGCCATGCTCGCGGTTCACGGGGCTGGCTGAGCGTCGCTCGTACCACCACGAACCGACTCCGTCGGCGACCCACAGGCAGATCGCGACAGCCATGAGCACGTCGCCCACGCTGATCACGTTGCGCTGGATCGGCACTGGGATGCGATCACCGAGCCACGACAACCGAGTGTCGCCCGTCATCGGCACGTGCTTGTACAGGAAGCCACGCGTCACGTCGACGTCGCGGCGGCCCACACGGGCCAACGCGCCCGAGTCGACCGGCATCCCTCCGTTGGCGGCGACGACAGCGACGTTGAGCGCCACACCGATCGCGAGGAGCACGCTCGCAACGTGAAGGCGCTGCAGCGCGATCCACACGGCGCCGAGCAGGATGCTGATCGCGAGCAAGACCGTGTGCACCGCCCCGGACGTCGCGGTCGAGACGACTTGAATGGCTGCCGCGGCGAACACCACCGCGACGGCGCGCGGCGCTCCGAACCGGGCACGATGTGGCCTGACCAGACCGGCCACCACACCAATGAACACCGCGACCACCAGCACGCCATCGGACCCCTCGATCTGAATCGATCTCGTCCAACAGTACGGGGCACGGCACAGTTGGCCGTCAAACCTCGTTCGGGATCGCGCCGAGCAGTTGTGCCAACAGCTCCTGTGCTCGTGACGGCAACGAGTCGATGTCGTCGAGCAGCAACTGACGTTCGAGGGTCACTTGACGGCAGTTCTGAACGGCCTCGATCCTCCACTCACCGAGTTCACGGTGGACGACGAACAACTGCATCGACGTCCGGCCGGGTGATGGACGGACATGCCCAGGGAGGACGACGTCGACGTAGGCGTGGATGATCGCCCAGTCGGCGCCGAGCAGCCGGACGAACCGTACGTCGCCGTGCAGCCGGGACCCGGCGAGAACCGAGTCGAACAACGGTTGGTGAAACGCGATGATCCCCTCGCGGCCCACCAGATGCGTCCCTTCGAACGCGATGAAGTCGGTGGTGTCCGTGCAGGCGTGCGCGAACCCCGCGGCGTCGCCCCGGTTCCACGCTTCGATCATGTGCTTCGGGATCGCCCTGAGATCGGTCAGGATCTCTCGGCTCTCGGTACGAGTCATGCACCCACATTCACCTCGCAACACGGCTCGGCCAATCCCTCGTTCGCGGGGTTTCGCCCGTCTCACCGCAGGTCACCGGCATCCCTCGATCGAGGGGTTGTCACATCCCGGGAAAGCCCCGAAACTGATTGGCATGCGTACGGCCGCCATCGCCGCCGAAACGCGGCGCCATCGCGACGAGCTGATCGGGAGGGTCGAACGAGCCGACGACATCGCAGGCGTGTTCTTCGCGGCGTCACGGAAGCTGCGTCAGCTGGTACCTCACGACGCGGCGGCCTGGATCGCGACTGATCCCAAGACCGGACTGCCAACCGGCCCGACGTGGCTGGACGGCGTGCACGGCGTCTCCGCTACCCAATGCGCCGAGCATTGGCGGCGTGAGTTCATCGAGGACGACGTCAACCGGTTCGTCGACCTCGCCCGCGCCGAACGTCCCGCTGGCGCCCTGCGTACGGCGGCCGGCGACCCCGAGCGAAGCCGCCGGTTCAGGTCGTTCGTGCGTCCGCTCGGATTCGACGACGAGCTGCGGTTGGTGCTGCGAGTCGGCGACGCGACCTGGGGAACGCTCACCCTCTGGCGGCGCCCGGGACAACCGGCGTTCAGCGCCGCCGAAACCGCGCTCCTCGCGAGCCTTTCGACGCCGTTCGGCGATGCCCTCCGACGCCGATCGCGACCTGCGGATCCGCAGCTTCTGGGCACACATCCCACTGCACCGGGGGTGCTCGTGTTCGACGGTGACGGCGCACTCTTGTCACTCAACGACGACGCGCGAGCATGGCTCTCCGAGCTTCCTGACGACCACACCTTCGACACCGAGCACGGAGCGCCGATCCCGCTGTGGCTGACGACGGTTGTCCTGAGCGCCGGCAGCGTGAACCATGGGCACGGCGATGGCACCGCGTGGGCGCGGATCCCGTCCCGACGAGGTACGTGGTTGGCGTGCCACGCATCCTGTCTGCGCGACGCCGACGGCACACCCACGCACACGGTCGTGACGATCGAGCTCGCCCCGCCCGCAGACGTCGCGTCGATCGCGGTCGACGCGTACGACCTGTCCGAGCGAGAACGCCAGGTCGCCGCCTCGATCGCCCGGGGGAAGCCGACGGCCGAGATCGCCGACGAGCTGTACCTCAGTGCGCACACAGTCCGCGACCACGTGAAGTCGATCTTTCGCAAGACGGGAGTGACGTGCCGTGGCGAGCTCGTCGCCAAGCTGTACTCCGAGCATTATCAACCCGAGCAGCACGTGTTCCGTTCCGGCGATGGCGCGTCGACGTGCTGAATCACGCGCCGATCCAACCGGTCTCGCCGACCTGCGGTGCGGACGTCCTGGGCATCGATCTGCGCGACCCGTCGCCCGAGACGATGGCACTGATACGTCAGGGGCTCGCCGACCACGCCGTCCTCTTCGTCCGCGATCAACATCTCACAGCCGACGAGCAGGTGCAGCTGACCCGACGGTTCGGCACCGTGCTGCGCGTGCCGTACATCAGCCACCTCGCCGAGCATCCCGACGTCGTCGCCGTGCTCAAGGAAGCCGACGAAAGCAACATCTCGACGTTCGGCGGCACCTGGCACTCCGACTTCTCGTTCCTCGACGAGCCGCCCAGCCTGACGCTGCTCTACGCGTTGGAGTTACCGGAGATCGGCGGCGACACGTTGTGGTCCAGTCAGTACGCCGCCTACGAAACGCTTTCGACCGGGATGAGACGCCTGCTCGACCCGTTGCGGGCAATCCACACGGCTTGGCCACACGGAACGAAGGGACCGGACGCCAGTTCCGCCGTCAGTCGATCGGTCGTCATGACGCGCAATGACCCGTCCGCCGACCGCGAGGTCGTTCACCCGGTGGTCCGCGTGCACCCGGTCACGGGCAGGAAGGCGCTGTTCGTCAACCCGGTGTACACCCAGCGGTTCGAGGACATGACCGCCGAGGAATCACGACCACTCCTCCAGCACCTCTTCGACCACGCAACGCGCGCCGAGTTCACCTGTCGGCTCCGCTGGACCCCCGGAACGCTGGCGATCTGGGACAACCGATGCGTGCTCCACCTGGCCATCAACGACTACGACGGAAGCCGACGCCTCCTGCACCGCACGACGGTGGACGGCGAACACCCGGTCGGACCCAACCCGGAGCGCGGCGTCGAAGCATTCAGCTGAACGACGAGAATCCTGCCATGACGACTCGAAGTGATGCGCTGTCCTAGCCGGGCGCGAGCGACGTTGTCGCGCGGCTGTCTCCAGGCGACGCCACCGACCGCACGTGTCGTTCGATCGTCAGCCATTGCTCGTCGAGCCATTGGATGCGCGGTTCAGGCTCGGCAGGGACGTCGGCGAACGGGATCCGCCACGCCGTGCAGCGAATCGGCCCCACCAGAGGCACCGATCGGGCCAGCTCGCGGAACGACGCGAACTGATCAAGACCCGTGTGGGCGAGGACCACGATATCGACGCCCGGCAGCGCATCGAGGAGAGCAAGCACGCCGCCCGGTCGCGGTGGCAACACGTGTCGGATCTCGGACAGGCGGGCGAATCGTTGCGGATTGGTGGCTTCGAGCCGCACCAACGCGCGGCACAGGACTTCTGGGCGGAAGAGGCGGCCTTCCGGGAAGATGACGACAGCTGTGCCGTCGTCGACGCCGTTCGCGAGGTGGTGGACGAGTCGACGTGCCTCGACAGTGTTGTCTCGCGGGATGAAGACGGAGCCTGTTCGCCCGTAGATCAGATCGAAGCCGGGATCGGCGAGCAGCTCCCCCATGATCGCGCCGCGGGTGCGCATGCCGAGCCGTTGGTACAACAGAGATGGGAGCGAAGCGTCGACGAGGTTCACGTGTCGACACAGCACGATCACGGGTCCCGGTACGAGCGCGTCGAGCGACGATTGGTCGACTTCGACCCGGAGTCCCAGCAGCCGTTCCGCGCGGCGTGCGAGCACGTCGAGTGACCAAGCCTGGACGCGTTCATGACGGCGGATCGACGCCGGTTGGCGAAGGCCACGACCGAAACCGGCGACGAGCGCGAGCGGGCCGGCGAGAAGGATCTCGACGCTGTCGTTGACCGCATACTGCACGAGGAACAGGGCGATGCGCACGGTCGGGAACTTCAAGCGCAGCCGGAGCAGATCGGCGACGGCCGCTGACACGACGATGACCGGGAGCATGACCACCGCCCCCGCGGTGACACACAGCATCGCCGGAATGGTCTTCGCCCGTCGCTTCCACCGAGACCCTCGCGGTTCGGCGGAGAACATCGCGCGGACCGTATCGCGTGCCGTCGCGTTGGATCTCGAAGCGGCCATCATGTCGGCGTGACCTCTTCGGAGTGCCTGGGGTAGACAGTTGGGACCTCGAGCCGTTCCGTCGACGCGCGAAATCGTTCGCCTGGTCGGCGTCTACGACGCGGACAGCACGCTGCGCGGTGAGCTGTCGTACTGGATCAACGCTCGGCTCGGCCGTGCTCACTGCTCGCTCTGCGACATCACCCACGGATTGTTCCGCGAACGCCCCGAGTGGAGAGCGTGCCGGTCATCGCTCCCGGTGCCGTTCGACACCTACCACCGCGACGACCAACCCGACTCGGTCAGAGCGGCGAGCGGCGACAGCGCGCCGGCAGTTGTCGCCGAGACGGGGGGTGGAACGGTCTGCCTCCTCGGCCCGACCGAAGTTGCCGACTGTCGGGGATCGATCGACGCGCTGGTCGAGGCCGTCGAGCAGCGGATCGCAAGCGCCCAGCTCACCTGGTCGACCAACCGCTGAAGTCGCCCAGCTGGCGAGGCGCAGCGTCAGCTCGCAACCAGGTGTACGAGGCCGATGACGAGGCCGGCACCGACGAGCCAGGCCGTGTTGAGTTGCGTACGAATGAGCAGCACCAGTGCGGTCATGGCGACGGCGACCGTGACGACGTCGGTAATCGCGGTGTCGACCAACTCGACGAGGACGCCGCCCATCAGCCCCAACGAGGCCGCCGTGACACCGCCGAGGAACGCGTTCGCGGCGGGTCGGCGGCGCATCCACGTCACGATCCGTCCGAGGAGCGCGACGAACACGAACGATGGCAGGAAGATGCCGGCTGTGGCCACGGCCGCTCCGCCCACACCGTCGATCTGCCAGCCGATGAAGGTGGCCGTCGTGAAGACTGGTCCGGGCGTGACCTGACCGATCGCGATCGCGTCGAGGAGTTGTTGGCTCGTGATCCACCCGAGCTCATCGACGAGGTTGCGTTGCAGGAACGCCAACAGCACGTATCCACTGCCGTAGAGGACGCTGCCGATCTCGAGGAACACGAGGAACAGGCGCCACAGCGTCACTCGGGTCGGATCCGCCCCCGCCAGCATCGGAAGCAACAGCGCTGACACGAGCGGGTGGTCGCGGTGGGCGTTGCGCACGTGCCACAACGCGCTGACCGCTCCGGCGACGACCAAGAGGATCAGCTCGTGCACACCGACGATGTAGCCCGCGAACGCTCCGACGGCGAGCACGGCGTTGAGCGCCACATTGAGACTGGAACGACCGAGTCCGAACAGGGCCTGGGCGATGATCGCGATGATCACCGGCAGGATCCCGTAGCGCAGGTCGACTGCCGCCGGGTCGGTCCCGTACTGCTGGTACAGCCAGGCGAGCACGCTGACGATCACCACCGCCGGCCCGATGAAGCACACGCCTGCCGAAACGAGCCCGCGGCCTCCGGCGCGCTTTGCACCGAGATACATCGCCAGCTCGGTGGAGTTCGGGCCAGGGATCAGGTTGGTGGCACCGACGAGGTCCAAGAACTCACCGTCGCCCATCCATCGGCGGCGGCGAACCACCTCGTCGCGCATCATCGCGATGTGCGCGGCCGGTCCGCCGAACCCGAGCACACCCAATCGCAAGAACACCGCGGAGACTTCGCGAACGCGATCGCGTGCAGCGACCACGGGACGATCGGGGCCGTCGACGTTCTCGACCACGTTCCCGACATTATCTGATTCCGATATCGTAAACTGATAGTGTGGCTCTTGCGGGCAACCGATGCTCGAAAGGAGCAACGCCGTGGAGAACACAGACTTCAACTTTCGATACATGGTCGACGATGTCGACGCCGCAATCGCCTTTTACACGACCACGCTCGGGTTCACGCTGCTGACGAGCGTGGCCCCCGCTTTCGCCGACGTCGCCCGCGGTCAACTCCGCCTGCTCCTCAGCGGCGCCACCAGCTCCGCCGGCCGGCCAATGCCCGATGGCAGCCGTCCCCGGGCAGGCGGTTGGAACCGGATCCAGCTCGTCGTCGACGACCTCGCCGCGACGGTTGAGGAGCTGCGACTGGCCGGAGCGACCTTCCGCAACGAGATCGTCACCGGTCCGGGCGGACAGCAGATCTTGCTCGAGGACCCGTCGGGCAACCTCGTCGAGTTGTTCCAACCAGCGGAACGATGAGCAACACCGGGCTCCGGGAGTTCCTCCGGGGCGCGGTCCGGCTTCACATTCTCCACCACGCGGCGCGAGGCGACATCCACGGTGCGTGGATGTCCGATGAGCTGGCCGAACACGGCTACCGGATCTCGCCCGGCACGCTGTACCCCACCCTCCATCGCATGGAAGCGGAAGGTCTCCTCACCAGCCGCCACGTCGTCACCGACGGCCGGAGTCGCCGCGTCTACACCGCGACGACAGCGGGTCGACGAGCACTCCGAGAATCGAAGAAGGCGCTCCGAGAACTCGCCGACGAGCTCCTCTGACGCAGCCCCGTCGAGCGTCGATGAAGGGAACTCGGCCCATACCATTCGCCCACCGACCCATGCCCACGGACCACGATGATGCCAATCAACTGATCGCTGCTACGTCGGGGCTCTTCGGCCCAGAACACCGGGCGCTGACGATCGGCTTGGTGTCGATCGTCACCCTGGTCGCGTTCGAGTCGTTGGCGGTGATCACGATCCTGCCCGACATCGAGGACGATCTGCACGGGATCGTCTGGTACGGCTGGGTGACGACGTCGTTCTTCCTCGGGACGTTGATCGGCATCGTGTTCGCCGGTGGCCAGGCCGATCGCCACGGGGCGGGCCGGCCGTACCTCATCGGCTTGATCCTGTTCGCGGTCGGCCTCGTCGTGGCGGGCAGCGCGCCGTCGATGCCGGCGCTCGTGGTCGGCCGGTTCGTGCAGGGCTTGGGCGCCGGGGTGGTGCCCGCGATCGGCTACGTCGCGATCGGGAGGGTGTATCCGGTCGCGTTGCGCCCACGGATGTTCGCTGTGCTGTCGACGGCATGGGTGGTGCCGGGCGTGATCGGTCCGGCACTGTCAGAGCGGATCTCAGCCTGGATCGGATGGCGATGGGTGTTCCTCGGCCTGCTGCCGCTGGTCGGCGCGGCGGGCTCGCTGATCGTCCCGGCGATGATGCGCTTGCGGGCGCCCGCGGCGCCGTCGCCCGCCGGCAGCGAGTTGCCGGTGCCCTGGACGAGACGGCGGATGGTCGACGCGGTACGGGTCGCGGCTGGGGCGGCACTCGTTGTGGGCAGTTTCACCGCGTCGGCGTGGTTGGTGGCGCCGGCGTTGGCGGGCGGGGTGCTGATCGGACTCCCCGCGCTCCGTCGACTGACGCCGCCGGGAACGTTGGTCGCCGCGGCCGGGCTCCCGGCGGTCGTGCTGTCACGCGGCATGTTGACGTTCGCGTTCTTCGGCAGCGACACGTTCGTGCCCCACGCGCTCACCGCTGGACGGGGTGCGTCGACGTTCTCCGGAAGCATCGCCGTGACCACGTCGACGCTGAGCTGGACGGCCGCCACGTGGATCCAACAACGCTTCATTACACGCACCGGCGAGGCGTTCTTCGTGCGCATCAGCTACGTCGTTCTCGCTGTCGGGATCGCGATCGTCGCGGTGACGGCCGGTGTCGACGAGCTGCCGTTCTGGGTGATCCACGTCGGCTGGACGATCGCCGGCTTCGGCATGGGACTCGGCTACTCCGCCCACGCGCAGATGACACTGCGTTGTGCGCCAGCCGCCAGCTACGGAACGGCCACGGCGTCGTTGCAGGTGTTCGACAACCTCGGCATCGCCCTTGGTGCCGGGGCGGCCGGCGTGGTGGTCACGCTCGGCGACCACCTCGATTGGGATCCCGGCGCCGGCGTCGCGCTGGCACTCATCGGCCCCGCGGCGATTGCCGTGATCGGCCTCGCCGTCACACGTCGACTCCCGCGCCCCGCCGCCGCCCACCTCGACCCCAAATCCCGAACTGTCTGCTCGAGATGAAGCCACGGGCAGTTTGAAGCAGACAGTTCAGGAAATCTGTTCAGAATGGGGCGCCGCGGAAGAGGGCCTGCTCCTCCAGGCGACGACCGACCAGCGGCTCGATCGCGGCCCGGCGGGGGTCGGCGTCCGCGAACCCGCCCGGGAGGACGGCGCTGACGGCCGCCACGACGTCGGCAACCGACCGATCGTCGTCGGGATCGACCGACGCGACGAGATCGACAACGCGGTCGAGGGCCAGCGCCGACAACGTCCGAGTCGTCGTCGTGCGAGACGACTCGAGCACCACCAAACCGTCGGCCGCAGCCCCGAGCACTGATGCGCTGAGCAGGCTCTGCAATACGTCACGCTCGCGCAGCACCGCGGCGCGTCGCTCCGCGTCCGGTGGCGTGCGCCGCACGGACACCGGCGCGCTCGACACCGCCGCGCCCGGGGCGGCATCGAACGTCGCGGTCACGGTGTACTCGCCGGGCGACGGGAACAGCGGCGAGCTGGTGTCGGTGGCGAGCAGCGGCAGGGCGCCCGCCAAGCGCTGTCCGGGCGCGAGCTCGACCCACCGCGGCATCGCGTCGACCGGCCACGGCCACACGCACCGGGCGGTCTGCCCGGACGGCCCGTCGACGGCGACGGCGAGATCCCCTTCGATGAGGTTGAGTCGGGCGCTGACCGTGCTCGCCTCGCTCCCGGCCTCGAGCGTCACCACCATCACGAGACACTCGTCGATCGGCAGCGGTGCCGCGGCTCTGAGAACGAGCTGCAGGCCCGCCGACATGTATCGCTGCTCCGCCTCAGCGCGCCTGCGGGGCGACGAAGTCCTCGGCGATCTGCTCCGCGCTGGCCACATCGGCCGTGCCGTCGGCCTTCGCCCTCGCCCTCGCACTCGCCTTGGGTCGGTTCTTGCGGATCCGTGCCAGGGTGTCAGCCACCACGGGCGCGTCCTTCTCGGTCGGACTTGCGACGGTGACCGCCAATTCGACGGCGCGCTCCGCGGACCGTCCGTCAAGCGCGAGGTCGAGGAAGCGCGCGGCCTCCTTCGGTGCCGCGTTCCGCCGGCGATCCGCACGGAAGTCGGTGAACGACCGTGCGAGCGAGTTCGCCATCACGAGCGCGCTCGCCGCGCCGGTGTCGGTGTCGGCGTGCGACTCGGCGAGATCGGTGAGCACCGCGCGGGCCGCTTCGTCGTTGGCGAAGTCGCCGAGCGCGAGCGCCCGTCCGACGCCCCTGGTGAGTGTCTTGGCGGAGATGGTGACCTCCTTGTCGGAACCGGGCGTGCGGATGTCGATCGTCACCGGCTCCGAATACACGGTCGTCATGGCATCGGCCTCCAGTTGGGCGACCACGGTATGGCGTCCCGGCATGGTGAACGTGACACCCTGGTTCGTGAAGAAGACCTGCACGCGGTTCGTGATCGACTGCCCCGGCTGCAACACCACGAGCGGCCGAGGCCCACACCCGAGCGCAACGTCGAGAACGTGGTCGAGCGCGCCGTTCGGCGTCGTACGCAAGAACACCAGATCACCTTCGGCGAGCGTGAGCAGGCTCGTGACGTGACGCGGACCGTCGCCCGTGTTGGTCAGTTCGACCTCGGCGGTGACGTACTCGCCGACGAACGCCTGCTGCGGCATGGACAGATTGAGCACGAGGCCATTCGCGTCGTCGGTGGCGCTGAGTCCGCCGACGTCGACCGGTGCGGGCAGTCCGGCTGAGAGGCTGCCATGACCCCAGCCGAAGTTCTTCCATCCTGGCCGTACCTGGGGATCCGGCGAGTGGATGAGCGAGGTCCGGTCGTGGTCGGAGAACACGAATGCCGCGTTGTTCGGATACGGGTTGGCGGTGCTCGCGAAGCCGATGACGTCGCCCGTCTGGTTCATGATCTCGATCCCGATCGCCGGCTGGTGGACGTCGTGCTTCGGGTGGAAGAGGTTGAACGCATGACCGGCTTCGTGCACGAGCGTGCGCAGGAAGGCGGCCGGCACATTGTTCAGCGGCTGGTTGCGCGCGGCCGCGGCGATGACGGCGTCGCTGCTGAGCCGCGCGTCGGCGAAACCAGCGGCGCCCTCGCGAGGTACCAAGTCGTCGTCGAACATGATCCCGAACAACGTGCCCGATGCCGAACCGACGAACAGCCACAGACGCCATCCCTCGCCGGTCGCCGGCTGGGGTTGGCTCGACAACAGCACGGCCAACTCGGCGTTCGTCAGACTGGCATCGTTGGGGATGTTGATCGCGTCCGTGACAACCGTGACGTCCCACCCGGCCGTGGCGTAGATCGACCGGAACGTGGCCACCGCGCCCGATCCGATCGTGGCCGACGCCGGGAAGTTGCGATTGACCATGGCGTCGACCTCGATGCGGCACCCGCGGTAGAAGGTCGAGGTCTTGGTCGCCTTGATCGTCGAGACAGTTCCACCGATCGTCAGCGTCCCCTGCATCACGAGCGGCCGTATCGCGATCGCGACGAGGCTGCGCCGACACGTCAGCACGAGCGTGCCGTGGTCTGTCGAGACGAACTCCTGAGTTGCCCGGTTCCAGAGGTGGCGGACGATTTGGACCGTGAGCGTGCCGTTCACGTAGGTCGCGCCGTGCGATCGGAAGTACCACGAGTACTGCGACTTCGGAAAGCTCGGGTACCACGGTGGCGGAAGCGGGAACACCACGAGATCATCCGCCACGTCGGATGGCGCAGTGTCGGCATCGTCGTCCGGGTTGAGTGCGGGCGAGACGATCGGTGGGATCACGGGACCGACCGGATCGAGGACGTGCGATCGCTGGGAGTACATGTCGCCCGAGACTCGCAGCGACGAGGCACCCACTTCGATCCGCATCGGGCCTCGCAGCCGAGGCGAGAAGAGGGTCTTGGGCACGACCTCGAGGAGCCAGGACCCGTCGAGCGCGCCGATGGGGCATGGCCCCAACAGTGGCGAGGTGACTGGACCCGCGTGGTGCGGCGGACGAACGATCTCGCCGTCCTCGTCGAACACGAGCGCCTCGTCGCTCGACGGCTCGGGGCAGTTGCAGGGCTCGCTCATGGGTCTCCTCTCGAAGTGGCGCGAAGCGCGTTACTGGAAAGAGCGAGATCCATCGCGTTTGATACGTCGCAGCGAGTCCCACGACGAGTCGAACGGCTTGCGCCACCACCTGACTCCAGCCGCGGCGTGATGTCACCCGCGTCCGGACCAGCCGGCCGCATAGATTCGGGCACGGAGAGGAGCGACACTGATGCGGGTCTGGATCGATCAGGACTCGACCGATGCGTCAGACATCGTCGACGCGGAGATCGTGCCCGACCAGTCATGACCGACGCAGCGAGTCGGATGCCAGCACGCGTCGTCGACGACGGCGACGACAGCCGTGCCGTCGTGCTCGTCGAAGGGGTCAGCGACCAGCTCGCGCTCGAAGCGCTCGCTGGCCGTCGTGGCCGCGACCTCGGCGCCGAGCGCATCTCCGTCGTGCCGATCGGTGGAGCGACGAACATCAGGCGCTTCCTGGAGCTGTTCGGCCCATCCGGTCAGAACGTCAGGCTGGCGGGACTCTGCGATGCCGCCGAGGAGCGCGACTTCCGGCGCAGTCTCGGGCGGGCCGGCCTCGGCTCGCACCTCAGTCGCGCCGAGATGGAGGCGCTGGGTTTCTTCGTGTGCGTCGACGACCTCGAAGACGAGTTGATCCGCTCGCTCGGAACCGCCCGCGTGGAGCAACTCATCGAGGCGCAAGGTGAGCTCAGGGCGTTCCGCACGTTCCAGAAGCAGGCGGCTCAGCAAGGAAGGACCGCTGCGGCGCAGCTGCGACGCTTCATGGGAACCCGCGGCGGCCGCAAGATCCAGTACGCGCCGCTGCTCGTCGACGCGCTCGATCTCCGCCGAGTACCTCGTCCACTCGATCGGGTACTCGCCCATGTCTGACGCACCAGTCCGACGACGCTGCCACGACTGAACGCG
>DATMDV010000200.1:0-2783 GCA_035557475.1 Ilumatobacteraceae bacterium | reverse complement strand
GGTCCTGTCGCTCGCTGTCGTGGGTTCGCTGATCTTGGGCGCCTGCGGGGACGACGACACGGATTCGGCCGATACCGACGACACGACTGGCAGCGCCGACACCGCGGCACCGGACGGTACGACGGCCGATACGGACGGAGCGCCTGCCGATAACGGCGGCGACAAGCCCACGATCGTGCTCGTCCAGAACGCGTGGACGGCGTCGGCGCTCAACGCCGAGATCGCCAAGCAGCTCATCGAGACCAACCTCGGCAACCCGGTCGAGCTGACGTCGATCGACGAGAACACGATGTTCGCAGGGTTGTCGAGCGGCGAGCTCGACGCCGCCCTCGAGCTGTGGCCGTCGGGTATCACTGAGGACGAGCAGAAGTACTTCGACGATGGCACGGTCGTAGATATCGGCGAGCTCGGCGCGATCGGCCGGATCGGGTGGTACGTACCGGACTACGTGCTCGAGGAGTTCCCCGAGCTGGCGACCTGGGAGGGGTTCAAGGATCCCGAGGTCGCCAAGGCGTTCGCCACCGCCGAGACCGGCGACAACGGTCGGTTCCTCGGCACCGATCCGTCGTACTCGCAGTATGACGAGCCGATCATCACCAACCTCGAGCTGCCGTTCCAGGTGGTGTATTCGGGGTCTGAGGCAGCAACGGTTGCAGAGCTGGACAGCAAGGTTGCCGCCGGCGAGCCGATCGTCATGTACTGGTGGGCGCCGACCGCGGCCGCCGGCAGGTACAACCTGCAGAAGGTCGAACTGCCCCCGTACACCGACGAGTGCTACGCCGACCCGGCTGAGGTCGCCTGCGACTACCCCGAGGACGTGCTCGTGAAGGTCGCCTCGGCCGGGCTGGCCGAGAAGGACCCGGCGGTCTACGCGTTCTTGCAGAACTTCCAGCTCACCACGGAGGACCAGCTCGGCATGCTGCCCGCCGCTGAGCTCGACGGGGTGCCGGCATCCGAGGTCGCCGCCGAATGGATCGCGGCCAACGAAGCCACCTGGCAGGCCTGGCTCTGACCCCGGATTCCCAGCGTTTGCGTCACCGCGATCGGCACGCGGCGCAGGCCGCCGTGACGCGTTCGCCGGTTGCGGTGACACAAACAGGTGTTGGTCAGGGTTGGGGGCGGGGTGGTCGGGTGGGGCGCGCCCGTAGGCGGCGACCCATCGAGACGACGGTGACGGGGATGAAGAACGGCCTCGCCGCCAACGAGACCTCGCTCCACGGCCGGCGCACGAGCGCGACGCGGTAGGCGAAGAACCGGTACGTCAGGAACGCGGCGATCATGACGTGGACCCCGATCACGGTCCACACGAACCCGTCGATGCCGATCGCGTCCATCATCAGCGACGTCACGATCGGGCCGATCATCGCTCCCGCGCCGTAGAGCAGCACCAGCTGCGAAGCAGCGGCGGTGATCTTCGACGACGGCACCCAGTCGTTCGTGTAGGCGCCGGCGATGGAGTAGAGCGGGTAGCTGTTGCCGCCGATCGCGGCCATCAACGCCAGGCCGGTCCACCCCTCGGGTCCGGCGACCAGGAGCAAGACACCGGCTCCAGCAGCGAGGGTGGCGGCGACGACGCCCACCGCCCGGCGGTCGATGTCGTCGGACGCCGCCGAGATCGGCCATTGCAGCAGCAGGCCGCCGATCATCGGTGCCGCGACGAACCGGGCGATCTCGCCGGTGCCGAGCCCGGCCCGCACGGCGTACAACGCGCCGAGGCCGAGGAACCCGCCGTGGGCGACGCCGACGAGCAGGCTGGTGCCGACGCCGGTGGGCACGATGCGCATCAGCTCCCGCAGCGACATCCGAGCCGGGACGGTGATCGCCGGTGGCCCGGCGTCCTCCGACAGGGCGACCGGTGCGACGGCGAGGCAGATCAGGATCGCGGCGACCGCGAAGCCGGTCATCGTCAGCGGGTCGACGGGGCCGAACATCAGCTGTCCCACCCCGAACGCGCCCGTGGTGACGAGGCCGTACACGGCGAGCAAGCGGCCGCGGTTCTCGTTGCCGGTCAGCTGGTTGAGCCACGATTCGGCGACGACGTACTGGCCGGCGAGGCAGAGCCCGGTGAGGAACCGCATCGCCACCCACGCCGGCGGTGAGACGATCAGTCCGAAGGCGATGATCGTCGCCGCCAGGATCGAAGCGAGCGCGGCGTAGACCCGGATGTGGCCCACCTGGCCGAGCGCGTTGAGCGCCAACCGGGAGCCGATCAGGAACCCCCCGTAGTACGCGGCGCTGATGAGACCGTTGACGCTGACCGGGAACCCCTCGAGGTCACCCCGGACGCCGACCAGGGTGCCGAACAGCCCGGCGCCGGCCAGCATCGCGGCGAGGCCGACGAACAACGCCCACGTCGCCCATGCCAACGACCCCGGCACTGCCGGACCATCGCCGCCGGTGGCTGTCACGGAACCGGGGACGGGTACTGCGCCCGAGGTGGTGCCTCTCACGGTCGGCGACGTCGACACGGTCGGATCCTGCGCCGCAGTCACGGGTGCGATCGTACGACTCGGCCTCCACGCTGTCCCGGGTTGTGGACCCGTCCCGCATTCTGGAACACTGTCGCCCGGGAGGCCGGCGATGTCGAGTGTGCAGTCCGTCGAACGTGCGTTCGCGGTGCTCCGCTGTCTCACCAGCGGCCCGGCGGGCGTCTCCGAGGTCGCCGAGCGGTCGCACTTGCCCAAGAGCACGGTGTCGCGCCTGCTCTCGACGCTCAACGAGCTGGGCGCCGTCGACCAACTCGGTGCCGGGGGCGACTATCGCATCGGCGACCTCCTCGTCGA
>DATMDV010000199.1:0-16952 GCA_035557475.1 Ilumatobacteraceae bacterium | reverse complement strand
CGCATCCCTCGACGGCCGCCGTGGCCCAGGCGGTGGAGTAGTACCAGCTCAGCTGACCGTCGTCGGCCACGAACAGCGCCGGCGAGCTGCCGTCCTCCGGCCCGACACGCCACTGGTTGCCGCTGTCGGCGGCGGCAGCTTCGGGCTCGCCCTCGATACCGAGTGCGGCCGCGATGCGAGCGACGGCGGCCGCGTCAGTGGTCGCGCCGGCCGGGAAGTGGTATCCGGTCGAGTTCGTCGGGAGGGCCGGCAGGCCGTCGCCGGCCTCGAACACGTAGCCACCGAACGCCGGGAGCATCGCCATGTCGCGGTCACTCGCGGGCGCTTCGGCAGTCTCGTCCTGCACCGCGACGTTCATCGACGACGCCTCGGCGGAGTCGCCGCCTGATCCGACGACGTTCACGGCAACTGGTGGTTGCAACGCCGGATCGGTGGCGGGCGAGACGGATTCGTCACTCCCGCAGGCGGCGAGCATCAAGATCGCGCACACGGACAGGGGGATGAGCGGGGTTCTCATGCGAGCAGTCCTCATGTTCTTTGGACGTCGGCCGGCCCGGGATGGTTCCCGCCAGAGACCGAGTTCCCACGTCAACGGTCGAACAGCCCGGCGACGAATTCGGTCGGCTCGAACGCCACGAGGTCGCCGATCGTCTCGCCGACCCCCACCAGCTTGATCGGGATGCCGAGCTCGGTCTCGATCGCGAACACGATGCCGCCCTTGGCCGAACCGTCGAGCTTGGTGAGCACGACGCCCGTCACCTGGGTCGCCTCGCCGAACTCGCGGGCCTGGGCCAGTCCGTTCTGGCCGGTCGTGGCGTCGATCACGAGCAACGTCTCGGTGACCTGGCCGACACCCTTGTCGGCGACTCGCCGCACCTTGCGCAGTTCGTCCATCAGGTTCGTCTTGGTGTGCAAGCGCCCAGCCGTGTCGGCGAGCACGAGGTCGATGTCGCGGGCCGCGGCGCGCTCGATCCCGTCATAGATCACGGCGGACGGATCGCCGCCGGCGTCACCCCTGACGAGCTCGACCCCCGCCCGTTCGGCCCACGCTCCCAGCTGCTCGGCCGCGGCGGCGCGGAACGTGTCGCCGGCGGCCATCAAGACCGATCGGCCGAGCTCTGTCTGCTGGCTGGCGATCTTTCCGATCGTGGTGGTCTTGCCGACGCCATTGACGCCGACGAACAGCCACACGTTCGGGCTCCCGACGGGGCCGTCCTCGAAACGCAGGGTCCGGTCGGCCCCGGCGAGCCGCTCGGCCATGTCGGCTTGGAGCGCGTCGAGCAGCGCTGCCGGTTCGGTGATCTCCTTGGCCTTGACCCGCGTCTTGAGATCGTCGATCAGGGCGTCGGTCACGGTGACGCCGACGTCGGCGCGCAGCAGCGCCTCTTCGAGCTCGTCCCACGTGTCGTCGGTGATCGCGCTCCTGCCGAGCACACCAACGAACGCACCGGTGAGCGCCGAACGGGCCTTCGCCATCCGTTCGCGCAGCGAGGCCGGCCTGACCGGCTCGATGACCGGAACGTCCTCGAGGACCGGTGCGTCTTCGACCGCCGGCAGCTCCTCGACCTCGACGTCGGTGACCGGCCGGCGCCGTGGCGGGGCGGTGATGGGCCCGGCATCGGGCGGCGGCACCGGCCGTCCGGCTCGGTTCCGCTGCCGACTGACGACCAGCACGCCGACGCCGAAGGCGACGACCACGATCGCGAGGACGAGGAAGATCCACTCCATCGGGGATCGACGCTACCGGCCGAGTGCGGCGGTCAGCGGGCGTGTCCCGCTTCGGCGTCGCCAAGACGTTGGGCGAGCCCTGGACGTTCTGCGCGGATTCGAGCACGCGGCCCGGATCTCCGCGCGGACTCCGTTCCGTTCTGTCCGGACTCGTGCACACCCGTCGGAGTCCCTGGACGTTCTGCGCGGTTCGAGCCGCCCGCTGGGGTGCCCCGGACAGGCGCGGTCAGACGGGGGTGCTGACGCGCTCGGTGATCACCTTCGACGAGCCGCCCGGTTGCATCGACACGCCGAGCAGGCTGTCGCCGGCTTCCATCGTGCGCTTCTGGTGGCTCACGATGAGCAGCTGGGCCTCCTTGCGGAACTCGGCGACGAGACCGAGGAAGCGGTGCAGGTTGATGTCGTCGAGCGCGGCTTCGACCTCGTCCATGACGTAGAACGGCGACGGACGGCTTCGGAACACGGCGAACAGGAATGCGAGCGCCGTGAGGCTGCGCTCACCGCCCGACAGCAACGAGAGCTTCTTCACGTTCTTGCCACTCGGCTTGGCCTCGATCTCGATGCCGGTGGCCAGCAGGTCGTCAGGGTCGGTGAGCGGCAGGGTGCCGACACCGCCGGGAAACAGCGTCGCGAACAGCTCGGCGAAGTTGGCGCTGACGTCGGCGTAGGCGCCGGCGAAGACCGACTGGATCTCCTGGTCGACAGCTTTGATGATGCGTCCCAGGTCGCGGCGCGTCGAGCGCACGTCTTCGAGCTGCTCTTCGAGGAACGTGTGGCGCTGCAAGAGCTCGGTGAACTCCTCGAGCGCGAGCGGGTTGATGGGGCCGAGCATCCGCAGTTCGCGCTCGAGCTCGCGCGCCCGGCCGGCCGGTGTCGAACCCTCCGGCACCGGCGGCGCTTCGGCCGCTTCGGCGACCTCGGGCTCGATGTCGAGATCACGGCGCAACGTCTCGATCGCGGTCTCGAGACGGAGCTTCGCCTCGGCCTCTTCGATGTCGAGCCGGTGGGCCTTCTCGCGGACCTGTTCGAGCTGACGCTCGGCCTCGGCGCGCGCCCGGCGGTGGCCGTCGAGCAGGCCGGCGAGCGATCGCACCTCCTCGCTCTGGCGCCGGCTTTGTTCGGCGAGGCGGGTGTGCTCGCTCTCGATCACCGCCCGGCGAGCAGCGACGAGCTCGGTCAGCCGGTCGACGGCGCCGAGCGACCGCTCGATCAGCATCCGGCGTGACTCCGCCTCGGTGCGCGCCCCCGCATCGGCCTCGAGTCGCAGCTCGGTCTCGCTGATGCGCCGTTCGAGCAACTGCTGGCGTTCGTGGAGGCCGGCGCTGCGCACCTCGAGGTCGCGCCGCCGTGACGCGAGCACTGCGGTTCTCGTCTCGAGCTCGGTCCGCACGCGACCACGGGCGGAGGCGGCATCGGCCTCGGCCTGCTCGTCGGCCGTGAGCGACGGGAGCAGTGCGTCGAGCTCGGCGATGCGTGATCGCTCTCCCGTGATGTGATCGGCCAGCTCGACGGTCGCCCCGGCGAGATTCTCGAGCTCGGCATTGAGCTCGCGCCGCTCGCCCTGCACCCTGGCGAGCGCCTCGGCGGCGGCAGTGAAGCGAGTGTCGTTGCTGTCGAGGCGCTGGGCCAGCTCGGACTCGGTGGCGCGGGCGGCAGCGAGCTGCTCGTTTGCCTCGCGCACCGCCAGCTCGGCGTCGGCGAGTCGTCGATCAGCGGCGGCCGACTCGTCACGTGCGCGATCGAGCGCACCTGCCGTGGTGCCGCCGGGCGCCGCGCCGATCCGCCAGCAGCCGCCGCCGAAGCGATCGCCGGCGTCGGTGACGACGATGGCGTCGGGATGGGCGATCGCAACGTCGATCGCGACCGTGGCCTCGGCAACGCAGACCGCGTTCCCGATCAGCGAGTCGAGCAGTGTGGCCAGGCCCGGTCGGTCGGAACGGGCGTGGGGCCGTACCGGTGTGCCCACGTGCGGCATCGTCGCACCGGGTGCCCGCACGCCGACGGCGAGGACCGCCCCGCTCGTGTCGGACCCGCTGAGAACGCTCAAGGCATGCTTCGCCGAGTCGGGTCCGTCGACCACGACCGCCGTGAGTGCCTCGCCGAGCGCTGCCTCGACGGCCGGCTGCCAACCGTCGTCGACCTCGATCAGGTCGAGAAGCGTTCCGAGCACCCCGTCGACACCGGCGAGGCGCTCGGCTCCCGCCCGCGCGCGTGCGACGTCGAGCGCCTGCTGCAACGCCTCGACCCGCGCCGACCACCGCGACGCGTCCTCGGCCGCGTGCTGGCGCGCCTCCGACACCGACTCGAGATGTGCCTCGGCGCTCCGGCGGCGGCGCTCTGCACGCTCGACCTCGGCGACGAGCGGCGTCTCGACGACCTCGGCTTCGGCGCAGTGGCCGCGCAACCGCTCGGTCTCGGCATCGAGCGCCGCAACGCGTTGACGCAACTTGTCGGAGCGCTCGGCGCTGCGGCGCAGGTCGCTCTCGCTGCGCTCGACAGCCGTGCGGATCGATCGCAGCTCGCCGCGGACCTCGGCCGCCGCACTTGCCGCCTTCACGCCCGACGGATCGTCGAACAGCGCCGCCGACATCTCTTCGCGCTGCGCCGCGAACTCCACCTCGTCGACCTCGAGTTGCTCGACCTCGGGCGCCAGCCCATCGAGGTCGATCGCGACCGCTGCCAGCTCGTGTCGAAAACGTGCGGCATCGGCCTCGAGGTTGGCGACGACGCCGGCATCGAGCAGCTGACCGCGGTCGCGCTCCATCGACCGGCGACGTTCGCTCAGGACCGCGGCCAGCCCACGCGCCCGCTCGCGCAACTGCTCGACGCGCCGCAACCGGTCGCCGATGTCGTTCTCGCCGCGCACCGCCAGCTGCGCCTCGATCGACATCACCTCCGTGTCGAGCCGCGCCAACTCCGACTTCAGCTCGCGCTCGAGCTGATGGGCGCCGACCTCGTCGGCGGCGAGCGTTTGCAGCTTGGTGCGCAAGCCGGCGATCTCGCGGCCGGAGACGTAGATGCGCAGCGCCGTGAGCTCGCCGACGAGCTCGCCGTGGCGCTTGGCGGCTTCGGCCTGGCGTTCGAGCGGGCGCAGCTGCCGGCGGACCTCGCGCAGCAGGTCCTGCACGCGCAGGAGGTTGGCTTCGGTCGCCTCGAGGCGGCGCTCGGCCTTCTCCTTGCGGCGGCGGTACTTGAGGACACCGGCGGCCTCCTCGACGATCGCCCGCCGGTCCTCGGGGCGGGCGTTGAGCACCGCGTCGATCTGGCCCTGGCTGACGATCACGTGCTGCTGACGCCCGACACCGGCATCGCTGAGCAGCTCCTGCACGTCGAGCAGCCGGCACGGCACACCGTTGATCGAGTACTCGCTCTCGCCGCTGCGGAACAGGATACGGCTGACGGTGACCTCGTTGAACTCGACCGGCAACAGCCCGGCCGAGTTGTCGATGGTGAGGCTGACCTCGGCCCGGCCGAGCGCGGGTCGCGTCGCGGTGCCGGCGAAGATGACGTCGTCCATCTTCTGGCTGCGGACCGACTTCGGTGCCTGGGCGCCCAGCACCCACGCGACCGCGTCGACGACGTTCGACTTGCCCGAGCCGTTGGGCCCGACCACCACGGTGACGCCGGGCTCGAGCGCCATGGTCGTCGAGTCGGCGAACGATTTGAAGCCCTTGAGGGTGAGACTCTTGAGGAACACGGTGACATCGAAAGCTAGTAGGACAGCCCCGCCGACCCTGGGACCACCGCTTTGCCCACTCGCCGCTCGCCGGCTCGAGTCACGAGCGACCGCTCGGGTTCAGCGTTGGCAGATCGGGCAGAAGTGGGTCGAACGCTGGCCGACGATGATCCGGCGCACCCATCCCCGGCCGCAGGTCATGCACCGCTCGCCGGCACGGCCGTACACACGGTGATCCTCCTGGTACGACCCGCCGTCGCCGAACAGGTCGACGTACTGGTTGTCACGCAGCGTCGAGCCACCCGAAACGATCGCGGCGACGAGCACGTCGTGGATCGCGCGATGCAGCATCGCCTCCGACCGGGGGGCGAGCGAGCTCGACAACCGCTCGGGCCGCAGGCGTGCCTTGTGCAGGATCTCGTCGGCATAGATGTTGCCGATACCTGCGATCAGGTGTTGATCGAGCAGGAGCTGCTTGAGGCCGCGATTGCGGGACCGGACGAGATGCCGGAGCTGGGGCAGCGTGAGACCGTCGGCGACCGGGTCGATGCCGAGGCGGGCGAGCTCGGGCAGTTCGACCGCCACGTTCGTCGGATCGAACACCACCACCTCCCCGAACGTGCGGGGATCGACGAACAGCATCTCGTTGCCGTCGTCGAGGTGCATCACGACATGGGTGTGGAGCGGACGGGGCAGTCCGCCGGCCGACACCAGCAACTTGCCGGTCATCCGCAGGTGGATCATCACCTCGTCCCCCGTGTCGAGCGGGAGGAGGAGGTACTTCCCACGCCGGTTGGCAGCGACGATGGTGGCGCCAGTGAGGCCGTCGATGATCGCCTGTGCCGACGTGCGCCGAACCGTGCGGAGCCGGCCGACCTCGACCTGTGTCACCCGGCGGCCGACGGCGAAGCGGGCGAGTCCTCGCCGGACGGTCTCGACCTCGGGCAGTTCTGGCATGCGACGTTCAGGATCGGAGTCGGGGGACGGGGTCGTCAGGCGTCGGCGAGCTGGAGGAACGCCTCGGATGCGGCCATCTGCTCGGCCGCCTTCTTCGAACGGCCCTCGCCCTCGCCGATGATGCGGCCGTCGAGCACGACGGTGGCGAAGAACTTCTTGGCGTGGTCGGGCCCCTCGGCGCGCACCACGTACTCGGGGGCCCCGAACCCGTTGCGGGCGGCGGCCTCCTGGAGGCTCGACTTGTGGTCGAGCTGGTCGAGCCGGTCGACGGCAGCGGCGAGGCGTGGGCCGACGAGGCGTTCGATCAACGTGTAGGCCACTGCCGTGCCGCCGTCGACGTAGACCGCCCCCAACACGGCCTCGAGCGCATCGGACAGGATCGACGGTTTCTCACGACCACCGGCCGCGTCCTCGCCCTTGCCGAGCAGCAGCGACGTGCCGATGCCCAACTCCTCGGCGACCTCGGCGAGGGCCGCGGCATTGACGACGCTCTTGCGGAGATCGGTCAACGCACCTTCTGGCAACTCGGTGAACTGCCGGAACGCGATGTCGGCAACGACCCAGCCGAGCACGGCGTCGCCGAGGAACTCCAGGCGCTCGTTGCTCGGCGCACCCGGATTCTCCGAGACCCACGAGCGGTGCGCCATGGCGCGACGCAGTAACGACGGATCGGCGAAGTCGTAGCCGAGTCGCGCTGCCAGGTCGTCCAGGTCAGGCGCCTCCGGTGCGTTCGTGCACGTAGTCGACGGCGTCACGCACCGTCTTCAGATCCTCGAGGTCCTCGTCCGCGATCCGGAAGCCGACGGTGCGCTCGGCGAGCTCCTCCTCGAGGGCCTCGACGAGCTCGATCAGGGCCAGCGAATCGGCTTCGAGATCGTCGGCGAACGACTGGCCTTCGCTGATGGTCGACGGATCGATCTCGAGGATGTCGGCCAGGCGGTCGCGCACGATCTCGAAGATCTCGTCGCGGCCGAGCGGACCGTGTTCGACATGGGTCTCGGCAGGCACGAACACCGAGTGTACTGCCGCGGCGCGCGCGGCTGGCCCGACGATCGGAGCGGTTGGCGGCGGTCAGGGGGCGGCGGAGACCGCGGAACGGATCTCGTCGACGATCTTGGCCTCGACCATCTCGCGCGCGACGTTGATGCCGTTGACGATCGCCCGCTCGCTCGAGGACCCGTGCGAGATGATGCACACGCCGTCGACACCGAGGAGGATCGCGCCGCCGTAGGTCTCGGGATCGAGCGTCTCGTACAGCGGCAGCAGCGCCGGCAGGAGCGCCTCGGCGTGCGGCTTGTACTTCTCCTCCGATGCGAACGCGGCGAGCAACGAACGGACGACCGTCCGCATCCCGCCTTCGAGCGTCTTCAACACGACGTTGCCGGTGAACCCGTCGGTCACGACGACGTCGACGCCATCGGTCATCACGTCGCGACCTTCGACGTTGCCGATGAAGTCGATGCCGGGCGCCACCACCAGCAGCTCGTACGCCTCTTTGCGCAGCGTGTCGCCCTTGCCCGGTTCCTCGCCGATCGACAGCAGGCCGACCCGCGGCGTGGCGATGTCGAAGCGATGGCGGGCGAACACCGTGCCCATTTGGGCGAACTGCACCAACCAGTCGGGCTGGACCTCGGCGTTGGCGCCGGCGTCGAGCAGGACCGTCGGAAGCGAACCGGGCACCGGGATCGGGGTGGCGATCGCCGGGCGGCTCACGCCTTTGATGCGGCCCATGCGCAGGAGCGCTGCCGCCATCGTGGCGCCGGTGTTGCCGGCCGAGATCATGGCGCTCGCCGTTCCGTCGCGCACCGCCTCAGCAGCACGCACGAGCGTCGAGTCCTTCTTGCGCCGCACGCCCTGGGCGGGGTCGTCGTGCATCTCGATGACCTCGCTGGCGGGGATCAGGGGCAACCCGCCGGTGTCGACCCGGTCGGCGAGGTCGGCCGGACCGACGAGGATGACCGGGGTGCCGGCCGCGGCGACGGCTCGCGCGGCCGCGACGATCGTGTCGGGCGCATGGTCGCCGCCCATGGCATCGACGGCGACGGGGAGCATCGGCTGATGGGTGCGGTCAGGCGACGTCGACTGCGACGCGGTTCTTGTACCAACCGCAGGTGGGGCAGACGTTGTGTGGCGTCTTCGCGTTTCCGCAGCGGGGGCAGAGGCTGCGCGCCGGGGCGTCGAGCCGCCAGGCACCCGCGCGGCGACTGCGGGACTTCGACTTCGACTTCTTCTTCTTCGGAACGGCCACCGTTGGCACTCCCTCGTGAGTCAGGCCGCAACACGTTAGCGGCAGAAAATCCCGAACTGTCTGCTTCAGATGAAGCCACGGGCCGTCTGAAGCAGGCAATGTCCCGCGGAAAGCGTTCCGGGCGGCCTGGACCCGTCGTTCAGACGTGAACTCCCGGTTCGGGCGGCGGCGACGGAGTCGCTTCGCCGGCCGCTAATCAAGATCTAACTGGTCGAGGACCGCCCAGCGTTCGTCGCGGACGGTGTTGTCGCAGTCGCATGGCTCGACGTTGCGGTCGTTGCCGCACACCGCGCAGATCCCGGCGCAGTCGTCACGGCACAGGGGTGCGTCCGGCAGCGCGAGGAGCACCAGCTCACGGGTCATGGGGGCGAGATCGAGTTGGTCGCCCTCGATCGGGAACGCATCGGGATCGGTGACGTGGTCCTGGTACAGCTCGTCGACGTGGGCGACGGCGACGCCCTCGATCGGGCGCAGGCAGCGCCGGCAGGCGTCCGACCATCCGACCGACGCGGTGCCGCCGACGACGATGCCGTCGATCGTCGACTCGAGATCCACCGCCACCGTGACGTCACTGGTGACGCGGCCGTCGCCGAGGTCGAGGGCGTCGGGCGGGATCGAGAGCTCGACCCGCCGGCGACTGCCAGGCTGGCGGCGCAGCTCGCTGGCGTTGATCCGCAGCGCACGTGTTTCCTGCGACACGTTCATCGGTCCTGGTCGAAGAATCCCTTGGTCGGATCGTCGTCGTCGGTCGTCGGTTCGGGTGGGCGGAGGTCGCCGATCGACAGCTTCTGGCGACCGGCGGCGACGGTCTTCGAGAGCCGGTCGAGCAGGATCTCGAAGCTGCCGAGCCGCTGGTCGAGGAAGTCCTCGGTCTCGAGGCGCAACCGGCGCGAATCGTTGTCGGCGGTCTCCATCACGTGGCGGGCGCGTTGCTCGGCCGCCCGGACGACCTCGGTGCGTTGCACCATCCGCTCGGCCTGTCCACGTGCCGCTTCGAGCAGCTCGTCGGCTTCCCGGCGGGTCTTGGCGACGAATTCCTGGCGTTCCTTCAGCATCCAGCGGGCCTGGCGCAGCTCGTCGGGCAGACGGGCGAGGGCCTCCTCGAGCAGTTCGATGATCTCGTCGCGATCGATGCGCGGCGACGACGACAGCGGCATCGTCGGAGCCGTTGCGACGATGTCGACGGCCCGCCGCAACAGCGTCTCGGCATCGCCGACGTACCCGTTCTGCTGCGCGGCCTCGGGATATTCGTCGTCGATCTCCTCGTAGTCGTCGTCGTAGCCGTCGCTGAAACGGTCGTCGTGGCTCATGACATCTCGTCGTCGTCGCCGTACTCGTCGTAACCGTCGCCGTAGCGGTCGTCGTGGCTCATGACATCTCTTCGTCGGGGGGGCTGTGAGCGTAGCGGCGCGCGAGTGCCTCCGCGACGAACGGTGCGACAAGGTGGTCGATGCTCCCGCCGTGCTCGGAGATCTCGCGCACGAACCGGCTGCTGATGTAGCCCAACGCCGGTGAGCACGGGATGTAGACGGTCCGGATCCCGGTGACGGCGTGATTGTTGTGGGCCATCTGCTGCTCGATCTCGAAATCACCGGCCGACCGCAGACCCTTGACGATGAAGTCGGCCTCGACCGCCTCGGCGGCCTGCACGACGAGCCCCGGAAAGGCGACGACCGTGATGCCGCGGCGTCCGGGCAGGCTCGCCTTCGCCAGCTCGACACGGTCGTCGATCAGGAACAGCCCCGATGGCTTCTCCGGATTGTGCATCACGGCGACGACGACCTGGCCGAACAGCTCCAACGCCTGGTCGATGACGTCGACGTGACCGTTGTGGAGCGGGTCGAAACTGCCGGGTATCAGGACCTTCGCCATGGCTGCGCCAAAGGTAGTTCGGTCATCGCTCGAAGAAGGTCACCCAGGTGCGGCCGTAGCGCTTCGACCGGGTGACCGTGAAGCCGTCCGGGACGCCATTCGGTGTGCTGGCCGGCGCAGCGAGCTCGGCGCCGGACTCGGCGACGACGAACGGGGCGCGCAGGGCACCGAGCAGACGGTCCCACGCCGTGAAGTCGTACGGCGGATCGGCGAACACCAGCTCGGCGTCGAGCGCGGCCGCCACCGCGAGCACGTCGCCGGTCACGATCCGTGACCGTTCGGTGAGCCCGAGTGTGTCGAGATTGGTGCGCAGCGCCCGCAGTGCGTCGCGATCGCGCTCGACGAACGTGCAGTGATCGGCTCCTCGCGACAATGCCTCGATCCCGATTGCGCCGCTGCCGGCATACAGGTCGGCGACTTGGGCGCCGACCACCAGGTCACGGCTTCCCAGGGCGTTGAACGTCGCCTCGCGGACGAGGTCGGTGGTGGGTCGGGTCGCCGTGCCCGCCGGGGCGACGATGCGCCGACCACGTAACTCCCCCGCGACCACACGCATCGGGCCAGACTATGGGAGTGCTCGAACCCGACCTCGTGATCACGTGCATCGATTGCGGCGGCCGTGCGTTCCTGCTCACCAAGCCCCGCGAGGACGGCGTGTGGTACCCCGGCGACGTCGTCGCCTACCGCTGCCAGGACTGCCTCGACCGTTGGGACCTCGTCCTCCCCGACCTCGGCGACGAGTGAAATCCCCGTTGAAATCCCCGTTCTGTCTGCTTCATACGAGGCCACGGGCCGTATGAAGCAGACAGAACGGGGTGTGCTCAGGACTTGGTGAGGAAGGATTCGTCGCGTTCGGTGAAGAGCAGGTCGAGCTCGTCGGACAGCTCGGGGTGGGCGGCGAGCTTCGGGTCGACGTCGACGATCTCGAACGCGGCGTCGCGGGCCAGCGACACCAGCTCGCGGTCGCGACGCAGCGACGCCAGCTTGAGATCGCTGCGACCCTTCTGCGAGGTCGACATCAACGTGCCCTCACCGCGCAGCTCGAGGTCGACCTCGGCGAGCTCGAAGCCGTCCGTGGACGCGACGATCGCCTCGACCCGCGGGCTGGGTTCATCGGTGTGTTGCGTGACCAGCCAGCAGCGCGACACGTGTTCGCCGCGCCCGACCCGGCCGCGGAGCTGATGGAGTTGGGCGATGCCGAAGCGGTCGGCGTCGAGCACGACCATGATCGTCGCGTTCGGCACGTCGACACCGACCTCGATGACCGTGGTGGCGACCAACACGTCGAGACGGCCCGCTCGGAACAGGTCCATCGTCATCTCCTTGTCGGCCGGCGTCAGCCGCCCGTGGAGCAGGCCGAGCTGCAACCCGGCGAGCTCGCCGGCCGCGAGACGCAGGTAGGTCTCCTCGGCCGACGACACCTCGAGCTTCTCGCTCTCGTCGATGAGCGGGCACACGACGTATGCCTGGCGTCCAGCCGCCACCTGCTCGCGCACGTCGGCCCACACCTCCGCTTCGAGCAGCCCCCCGTTTGCCCACCTCGTCTCGATCGGCGTGCGACCCGGTGGGAGCTCGTCGAGCACGCTCACGTCGAGATCGCCGTACACGGTCATCGCCGCGGTGCGCGGGATCGGCGTCGCCGTCATCACGAGCAGGTCGGGAACGCCGCCGGACGACTTGTCGCGCAGCGCCGCCCGTTGTTCGACCCCGAAACGGTGCTGTTCGTCGACCACGACCGCGCCGAGGCTATGGAACGCGACTCCCTCCTGGATCAGCGCGTGCGTGCCGATCGCGATGTCGACCGTGCCGTCGGCGAGCCCTGCCAGCACCTCACGGCGGTCGGCACCGCCGATCCGGTTGGTCAGCAGCTCGACCCGCAGCGGCCGGTCACCGAACAGGTTGTTGGGATCGGGGACGGTGACTCCGTCGAGGAGGCTCCTGACGCTGCTCGCGTGCTGCTCGGCGAGCACCTCCGTCGGTGCCATCAGGGCGCCCTGGTGACCGCCCTGCACGGCGGTCAGCATCGTCGAGACCGCCACCACGGTCTTGCCCGACCCGACATCTCCCTGGAGCAACCGGTGCATCGGGTGCGGCGCCGCGAGGTCGGCACTGATCTCGGCGATGACCCGCAACTGCGCACCGGTGAGCGGGTACGGGAGGTGGTCGTGGAAGCGCCGCACGAGTTCGCCGTCGATCGTGTGGCTCACGCCTCGCGCCTCGTGCTCGAGGGCCCGCTTGCGCATCACCAGGAGCAGCTGCACACGCAGCAGTTCGTCGAACGCCAGTCGGCGCCGGGCCGCCTCCTTCTCGCGCATCGTTTCGGGGAGATGGATCGAGCGGAGCGCGTCGCCGCGCCCGATCAGGCCGAGTCGGCGGCGCACCGCGTCCGGCACCGGGTCGGCCACACCTCGCGGTTGGCAGCGCTCCAGCGCGTTCTCGATCCAGCCGGCGAGCTCCCATGTGGTGAGTTGGACCTTCTCGCTCTGCGGGTAGATCGCCACGATTCGACCGGTGCGGTCGCCGATCAGGTCGACGATGGGGTTCGTCATCTGCAACCCGCCCCGGTACTCCTCGGCCTTGCCGAACAGGGCGACCTGGAGACCCTCGGTGAGCTGTCGCTCGCGCCACGGCTGGTTGAAGAACACCACCTGCATGCGTCCGGTGCCGTCGCCCACGTTGGCCGTGACCATCGTCCGGCGGTTGCGGAGCAGGCGCTTGGCGACCGATCGCACGGTGACCAGCACGAGCGCCTCGGTGCCGGTGACCAGATCCTCGATGCGGGCCTCGTTCGTGCGGTCGACCCATCGGCGCGGGTAGGTCGTGACGAGGTCGAGCACGTTGTCGATGTCGAACGCCGCCAGCGCCTCACGTTTGCGTTCGCCGACCCCGCGCAGTCGGCCGACATCGATCTCGGCCAGTTCGCGAAGTGTGATCGGGGCCGTCACCCGCGCCGCGTCACTCGACGCCGAACAGGTACGGGTACAGCGGCTGGCCACCGCGGTGCACCTCGACCTGCACGTCGGCACGCCGGTCGGCCAACCATCCCTCGATGACTGCCGTCGCGGATGCGGCGGCGCCGAGGCCGGTGATCACCGTGACGAGCTCACGACCCGGGTCGACGAGGTGGTCGAGCAACGCCGTCGCCGCACCTTCGACATCGGCGGCGACCGCCACGATTCCGTCGCCGCGAACGAGGCCGATCCAGTCGCCCTCCTTGATCGGACCGATCTCGCTGTTGGCGTCGCGCACCGCGCGCGTCACCTCGCCGGTCGCCACCGACTCCGCGGCTCGGGTCATCTGGGCCGCGTTGTCGGCGCACGACGCCTCCGGGTCGTAGACGACGAGGGCGGCCAGCGCCTCCGGCATCGATCGGGTCGGCACGACCACCACCGTCTTGGCAGTGAGGGCGTCGACCTGTTGAGCGACCGGGATGATGTTCTTGTTGTTGGGCAGGATGACGACCTGGTCGGCGTTGACGTGCTCGACGGTGTCGAGCAACTCGGCCGTCGACGGGTTCATCGTCTGGCCCCCCGTGACGACGCCCTGCACACCGAGATTCGAGAACAACTCGGCGAGGCCGTCGCCACTGCACACGGCGACGACCGCGCACGTGACCGCCGGGAGTCCGCCGCCGGGACGGCTCCGCACACGAGTGGCCGGGAGCGCCCCCACCGTGCCAGTGTCCATCGCGGCCGTGCGGTGCGCGTGCTCGTCGGCAACCTCCTCGAACAGGTCGGTGACCCGGATCTGCTTCGGCCGTCCGCCCACGTCGAGCGCCACCTCGATCGCGGCGCCGATGTCGTTGGTGTGGACGTGACAGTTCCAGAGCCCGTCGCCCCCGACGACGACGATCGAGTCGCCGATCGCGCCCCATCCGCGCTTGAAGTCGGCGATGCGCGAATCGGGCAGCTCGCAGAAGTACATGACCTCGTAGCGCTGCTCACTGACGTCGAGCTCACCCTCGACCCCGGACGGGCGATGGGCGACGGCGCCGAACGAATCCCCGATCGGGCCCTCAGCGAGCTCCGGCTCGGGCAGCGGCTCGCCACCGACCACGTGCAGGGCCGAGTCGAGCAGCAGCAGGTAGCCCGCCCCACCCGCGTCGACGACCCCGGCCTCCTTGAGCACGGGGAGCAGTTCGGGGGAGTTGTCGAGCGCCGCCCTGCCGGCCTTGCGCGCCGCCCGCAGCACGTCGACGAGCGGCGCTCCTCCGGCTGCCGCAGCCTGGGCCGCTTCGGCCGACTCGCGGGCCACGGTGAGGATCGTGCCCTCGACCGGCTTCAGAACCGCCTCGTAGGCGGCGGCCGCGGCGGCCGCCAGGGAATCGGCGAGCCGGGTCGGCGTGGCGTCGCCGTGACCCTTCAACGTCGACGTCATCCCGCGCAGGATCTGGCTGAGGATCACGCCACTGTTGCCACGCGCGCCCATCAACGAACCGTGGCTGATGGCGTCGCACGTCGGGTCGAGCTCGACGGGCGCGGACTCCATCTCGGCGACGACGGCGTCGAGCGTGCGGGCCATGTTGGTGCCGGTGTCGCCGTCGGGAACCGGGTACACGTTGAGGCGGTTGATGGCGGCGGCGTGCGCCTTCACCGTGTCGCGATACGTCGAGACCACGCTCCTGAGGGCGTGCACGTCGAGCCGCTCGAGGGTTGGCACGCCGTTATCGTAGTAGTGGCCTTCGGCGAACCGCTGATAGCCTCCGAGTGCTGTTCAGGCGTGTCGCGGCTCGCGGCCGCGGCGAACGTCGAGACCTGGTCCAGGCCAGGAGAACGCCCCCAGGAGTACGTGATGGCATCGGTATGTGAAGTGTGCGGCAAGAAGCCCTCGTGGGGCATGTCGGTGTCGCACTCGCACCGCCGCACGAAGCGTCGGTGGAACCCGAACATCCAACGCGTGCGTGCGCTCGTCGAGGGTGCACCCAAACGTGTCAACGTGTGCACCGGGTGCATCAAGGCGGGCAAGATCACCAAGGCCGGCCTCGTCGGCAAGCTGAACAAGCCCGCCGTCGGCGCATCGATCGACAAGTAGGTCCGGCCGACCGTGCAGGGAGTCGTCAAGGCGTACGACCCGGGGTCGGGTCTCGGGGTCGTGATGTGCGACACCGATCTCGCCGACTACGACCTCGCCGCCGACGCGCTCGAGGGTTCGATCTTCCGCATGGTCCGCCAGGGTCAGCGGGTCGTATTCGACCTCGATGGAGCCGGTCGGGCGACGCGGCTCCGTCTCGGTTCCGAAGTCGACATGGGAACGCCAGGGCGCCACTAAGAGGAAACCTCGGATTGGGATCCGATGGTTCGAGATATCGCGGTCCTGTTCACGTTTTCCATCGATCGGCGGGATCGACAAGACTTGCAATGTCAGCTCAGCGAGGAGTGCAGGACGACATGAGCGGTACTACCGGCAACGAACGGTTGAAGCGTTGGGTCGACGAGTGGGCGGCGATCCTGCAACCCACCGATGTCGCCTGGTGCGACGGTTCGGCCGAGGAGTACGACCGGCTGTGCCAGGAGCTCGTCGCCGCCGGCACGTTCACGGAGCTCGACGAGGCCAAGCGGCCCAACAGCTACTGGGCCCACTCCGACCCCGCCGACGTGGCCCGCGTCGAGGACCGCACGTTCATCTGCTCCGCCACCGAGGAGGCGGCCGGTCCCAACAACAACTGGCGCGCGCCCGACGAGATGCGGGCCGAGATGAAGCAGCTGTACACGGGTGCGATGAAGGGCCGCACGATGTACGTGGTGCCGTTCTCGATGGGCCCGCTCGGATCACCGATCGCCCATGTCGGCGTGCAGCTCACCGACTCGCCGTACGTCGCGGCGAGCATGCGCATCATGACGCGCATGGGTCAGGCGGCGCTCGACGTGCTCGGCGACGGCGACTGGGTGCCGTGCCTGCACTCCGTCGGCGCTCCACTCGACGACGGCGAGCAGGACGTGCCGTGGCCCTGCGACGCCGACAACAAGTACATCGTCCACTTCCCCGAGACCCGTGAGATCTGGTCGTACGGATCCGGGTACGGCGGCAATGCGCTGCTCGGCAAGAAGTGCTTCGCGCTCCGGATCGCATCGGTGATGGCACGCGACGACGGCTGGCTCGCCGAGCACATGCTGATCCTCAAGCTCACCAACCCGCAGGGTGAGGCGAAGTACATCGCGGCGGCGTTCCCATCGGCGTGCGGCAAGACCAACCTGGCGATGATGATCCCGACGCTGCCGGGATGGAAGGTCGAGACGATCGGCGACGACATCGCCTGGATGAAGTTCGGCGATGACGGGCGCCTGTACGCGATCAACCCGGAGTACGGGTTCTTCGGCGTCGCGCCCGGCACTGGCGAGCACACGAACCCGAACGCGATGCGGACGATCGCCCGCGGCAACTCGCTGTTCACCAACGTCGCGCTCACCGACGACGGCGATATGTGGTGGGAGGGCATGACCGCCGAACCGCCCGCCCACCTCACCGACTGGA
>DATMDV010000198.1:0-9234 GCA_035557475.1 Ilumatobacteraceae bacterium | reverse complement strand
AGCGGCGTAGCCGGGCGAGCTCGGCTGGGAGTCGGCCGAGGCGGTGGGCTTCGGTGAGGCGGGCGACCCAGTCGACGGCGGTGGCAAACAGGACCCGGTGGCCGTAGTGGGCGGCGATCACCCCAAGCCCGGTTGCGAGGTGGGTCTTGCCGGTGCCGGGCGGTCCGAGCAGCACGACGTTGCGGGCTTCGGTCAAGAACGCGCTCGAGGCGAGCGCGGCGACTTGCTGTCGGGCGGCGGGTTGGTGGTCCCAGTCGAAGTCGTCGAGGGTTTTGCGGGCGGGGAACCCGGCCCAGCGGATGCGTTGCGCGGCGCCGGACGCGTTGCGGGCCGAGACTTCGCGTTCGAGGACGGCGGCGAGGTAGTCCTCATGCGTCCAGCCGGCGTCGCGGGCTTGGTCGGCGAGGCGGGCCGCGGCCTCGGTGATCCGTGGTGCCTTCAACGCGGCGGCGAGGTAGTGGATCTGCTTGACCGCATCCGACGGCGCGGGGTTCTTGGTGGCGGCCATCACGCGACCTCCAACCCGTCGACCCCGAAGGCGCGGTCGTAGTCGGCCAGATCGCGCAGCAGCTCGTTGTCGTCACGCGCCCGCGGACGCGTGAACTGCTCGCGCAACTGCTGGGCGGTCTCGACGTGCGCTGGGTCGGTGACGGTCATGTGGCGGGCCCACACCCGGGCGTGATCGGCAACGACCCGGCCGTCGAGACGCACCCGCACCCGTTGCAGGTCAGCGGTCACGGCGACCAGTCGGCCGATCGCGGTCGGATCGACCGAGTAGTCGTTGGAGTCGACGCGCACGTAATAGTCGCGGCCCAACCGGATCTGGTTGGCCCAGCCGACCGTCGGCGGGATCGGCGGCAACGCCAGCATCGCTTCCCGGTCGGCGTCGACCAGATCGATCGGGCGGGCCTTGAGCGTGCGCACCTCACGCCGGTTGGCGCGTTCGAGCCACTCGGCGAACTGGGCGTTGAAGTCGGCCGGTGAGGCGAAGCTGCGGCCGGGCATGAACGAGGTTTCGAAGAACCCGTTGCGGCGCTCGACGACACCCTTCGATTCGGGGTCGCGGGGCTTGAGTTGATGGACCCGCGTGGCCAACGTGCCGCAGAACTCGGCGACCCCCGCGGCGGGACGGCCGCGCCGTCCGATCCCGGTCTCGCCATCCCAGATCAACCGGCGCGGCACCCGCCCGAACCCCTCGATCAACGACCACGACCCCAACAACAGATCCTCGGTCTGGCGCGTCGGCACCATCTCGCCGGTGATGTAACGCGAGTACGCCGGGACGATCACCAACACCGGCAACAACGCCGTCGTGCCGTCCTCGAGCGGGATCCGCCGGGGCGGGAACCACAAGTCGCACTGCGCCGCATCGCCCGGCGCCCACACCAACCGATCGGCAGGGTCCGGGCGGAGCTGCTCCGGTCGCAGACGCGCCACGTTCTCCCGGAACCACGACGGCGACCCCGTCCAACCGACCCGCTCGGCCAACACGGTCGCCGGCATCTCCGGGAACTCGGTCAGCAACGCCCGCACGCGTTCCTCGAACGGCGTGAACGACGTCGCCTCGACCGGCGCCCGCTCATACTTCGGTGGCTCTGTAGACACCACCGCTCGATCAACCGTGTTGCGCGAGATCCCCAACCTCGCCGCGATCCGCGTCTTCGGCACGCCCTCGGCGGCCAACCTCCGAATCAACGCCCAGTCCTCCAAAGTGATCACCCTCCAAGTGTCGAGTGCTCACTTTTCGCCCGGCAGGACTGCTCAGTTTTCGGCCGTCATCGACACTGACTCCGACTAACCCGGGTGCCGAGAGCACCTCGCGGTAACCGAGCTCGCCGGTTACTGCTCGTCGTCGAGGGCCTCGAGGATGGCGGTGAGGTCCTGGACGTCGGCGAGGAGGCGCACGACGTCGAGGTGTTCAGACCGCACGAAGTAGTACCAGCCGCACCGGAAACCCTCGACACGTCGCATCCGCAGACCTGGGATGTCGCAGAGCTCTCCGACGCGCGGCGAGCCGGTGCCAGGCATCCTCTCAACGGCTCGCAGCGTGCTGATCGCCGAATCGAAGAACCGCTTCGCAACATCCTCCCCCGCCTCCGCGGCGTAGTACCGGGAGCGCTCGATCAAGTCGGCATCGGCCAGCGGACGAAGCCAGGCAGGTGTCACGACCCAGCCGGCAGCGCCTGCTCGCGCAGTTCGGCGATCCGCCGTTTCGTCAGCGGCGCCGCAGGACCGGACTCGAGCCCTTCGGTGATCAGTTCGCGCAGTCGCCGCGCTGCCTGCTCGTGCTGGTCACGTCGGATCAGATCTCGCAGGTACTCGCTGGTGTTGCCGTACTCACCTGACCGGACGCGAGCATCGATGTAGTCCCGCAACGACTCTGGAAGCGCAAAGCTCATCGTGTTCCGACTCACGAACCCATCCTGCCCGCCACTAACAACAGTTGTCAACACACCCGCCGGTCTATGACGCGCGGCCCATCCGATATCGGCGCCCGACGACCAACGGCTCGGCTGCCGTACCGCCGGCACTCCGCACGTCGGAGGCCTGGCGCAGCCGACGATGATTCGGTCATGGATGCTCATCACCCTGTCGAAATCTCGAAGGCTGACCCCGCCCTCGCCTTCCACGAGTTCGTGGCGTTCAACAGCGGCCACTTCGCTGTTTCCGAGCGTCCGGCGCCGGCGCTGGTCCGTGGGAGATGCATCCCGACACCGACGAGCTGCTATTCGCACTCGAGGGATCCGTGACCATCGAGCTGGTCGGCGACGGCGGCAACGAACGCGTGCCACTCACCGCCGGCTGCCTGGTCGTGGTGCCACGCGGCCGTTGGCACCGCCACGTCGACGCCGCCGACCTCGTCGAGCTGTACCACACCCCAGGACAGAGCGTCGCCTGCGACGACCCGTCCACCGCGTCTGAGAACGGCAGTCGATAACCCCGGAACGTCTGCGTCCTGTTCCGCCGGCGACGGGACGCGCCCGACGCGCCGTTCGGAGCACGGCGGCGAGTTGACCGTCGCGGTCGATTTGTGCGGTCGTACCCCGGTGGGCCCCCTCTTCGGAGGGGCCCACTGGGCGTTTTCCGGGCCGCGTTCGACGGCTAAGTATTGAATGTCTGATAAAGTATGCGGATATGCGAACACGGCAGGTCAGAACTTCGCCACGGCTCGCCGCACCGCTCTACGAGGTCAAAGCTGACCTCTTCAAGGCATTGGGACACCCTGCCCGAGTGCGCGCCCTGGAGGTCCTGGCCGGCGGTGAGCGATCCGTCGGTGAGCTGCAGCCCGCCGTCGGGATCGAGCTGTCGCACTTGTCGCAGCAGCTTGCCGTGTTGCGGCGCGCCGGGCTCGTCGCCACTCGAAAGGACGGGCCGACGGTCATCTACTCGATTCGTGATCCCCTGCTCGTCGATCTCTTGAGCGTCGCTAGGCGGATGCTGATCTCGTCGCTGAGCAAGTCCGTCGAGGTGCTTGCCGGGCTCGAGGACGAGGAACGGCGATGAGCACCGTGCTCCGGCCGACCGCTGAACCCGACGGCCAATCCGCGTCGGCGTCGGGCTCGCTGCTCGGAAGGCTGCTCCCGCGACGGTCGGACTACGCCGGGCTGTCACGAACATGGCGTTCGGATGTGATCGCCGGCATCACCGTCGGCGTGGTCGCGCTCCCGCTCGCGCTCGCGTTCGGCATCACGTCCGGGCTCGGCGCCGATGCGGGGCTGGTGACGGCAATCGTGGCTGGTCTGGTGGCGGCCGTGTTCGGTGGCTCGAACGTGCAGGTGTCGGGGCCCACCGGGGCGATGACCGTGGTGTTGATCCCGATCGTTGCCCGTTACGGAGTCGACGGGGTGTTCCTGGTCGGGTTGATGGCCGGCGTCCTGCTCCTTGCTGCTGGCGTCGCTGGGTTCGGCCGCTATCTGGCGTTCATCCCATGGCCGGTGATCGAAGGCTTCACGCTCGGGATCGCGACGATCATCTTCCTCCAGCAGGTGCCCAGCGCATTGGGAGTCGACAAGCCTGATGGCGACAACACGGTGGTCGTCGCCGTCCGCGCCGTCGGCGACGCACTCAGCGGGAACGGAACCGCGTGGTCGCTGCTGCTGTTCGCAATCGTCGTAGCGGTGATCTCGATCGTGCCCAGGATCCACCGCGGGCTTCCCGCCTCGCTCCTGGCAGTTGTCGTGGCAACCGCGGTCGCCGAGATCGTCGGCGCCCGGGTCGACGTGATCGGGTCGCTCCCCTCGTCACTTCCTCTTCCATCGTTTCCGGACGTCTCGATGGACCGCGTGTCGAGCCTGTTCGGTTCGGCCCTCGCCGTCGCCGCGCTCGCCGCGCTCGAATCATTGCTGTCGGCGAAGGTCGCCGACGGGATGGCGGGCGCCGGGCGTCACGACCCGAACCGCGAACTTGTCGGCCAGGGTCTTGCCAACCTGGCGTCACCTCTCTTCGGCGGCATGCCGGCGACCGGCGCGATCGCCCGGACTGCGGTCAACGTCCGATCCGGTGCGCACACGCGTGTGGCCGCCATCGCACACGCATTGGTGCTCGTGATCGTCGTTTTCGCCGGCAGCGATCTCGTGTCGCGAATCCCACTGGCGGCGCTGGCAGGGGTCCTGATGATGACCGCGATCCGTATGGTCGAGGTCCACAACGTGCGCGCGGTCGTGCGAGCGACCCGCTCCGACGCGTTGGTGCTCGCGATCACCGCTGTCGTGACCGTGGCGTTCGACTTGATCCTCGCCGTTGAGGTTGGTCTCGCCGCGGCCGCGGTGCTCGCCCTGCGGCACGTCGCCCGCACGTCGGCGCTGATCGCCGACCCGCTCCCGCTCGTCGACGAGTCGACCGCCGACGAGCTGCGGCGCGATCACATCGTGTCGTATCGGCTCGACGGCGCGCTGTTCTTCGGCGCCGTGCAGCGATTCCTCTCGGAGCTCTCCAACGTCAGCGACGTCGAGGTCGTCATTCTGCGCCTCCCCCAGCTGCAGATGCTCGATGCCACCGGCGCCCAGGCGATCGGCGACATCATCGAGGACCTCGAACGTCGCCACATCACCGTGTTGTTGAAGGGTGCCCGCGTCGAGCACCTCCGGATCCTGCGCACCGTCGGTGCGATCGATCGCCTGGCGCACGCCAACCATCTCTTCGACGACCTCGACGAGGCGATCGCCCACGCCCACGACCATGTCCGGCGTCGCCACCAGCATCCGACCGAGCACGTCACCCGGGAAGCGTGAGCATCTCGGGGTCGCCCCTGTCGCTCACGAGCGCTCCATGGTTGGTGTCTCGTACGACTGGAGGATGTGCATGTAGTTCGCTCTCTCGAACGCTGCGGGATCCGTTGTTGTGGCGTGGCTGACGCTGCCGCGGAGTTGGTCGACCGAGTCGTACTCGTGCTCGGCGGCCCACTCTTGGAGCTCCCGTTCTACCCGGGCGATGTGCTCCGGGCCGTGACGCAACAATGCCGACGTCATCATTGCCACGTCGGCGCCGACGAGCAGCGCCTTTGCGACATCGCGCCCGGTCGAGATGCCCGTTGTCGCAGCGATCGACACCTCGGGAAGGAGCGGCCGCAGGATCGCGATCCAACGCAGCGGCAGCCGCAGCTCCCATCGCTCTGAGAGGTCGACACACGGCATCACCTCGCGAGTGTCGGGGTCGAGGTCGGGTTGGTAGAAGCGGTTGAAGCACACCAGACCAGCGGCGCCGGCGTCGGCGAAGGAGAGCGCAGTGTGGGCGAGCGATGAGTAATACGGCGAGATCTTCACCGCGACCGGGATCCCGACCGACGACGAAATCTGCATGACGAGGGCGGCATCCCCCTCTTCGATGTCGCGACCGGAACGGGCAGGATCGGCTGCGACGTGGTACAGGTTCAGCTCGAGGGCGTCGGCACCCGCGTCGGCGAGGAGCCGGGCGTAGCTCGTCCACGCGCCCGCGGAGGTGGCGTTGATGCTCGCGATCACGGGCACGTCGACCGCGTCACGCACGGCCGCGAGATGACCGAGGTAGCGGTCGAGCGGGTTCTCGTAGCCTGCGAAGACATCGTTGGGGAAGTAGTCGAGCGCCTCAGCGAAGTGGTCCGTGCCGGCGACGACCGCGGCGTCGAGCTGCCGCTCTTCGAAGAGGATCTCCTCTTCGAACAGCGACGGCAGCACGATCGCCGACGCGCCGGAGTCGACGAGCCTGCGGATGAGGTCGACCTCGCGGGTCAGCGGTCCCGCCGACGCGACGATCGGGGTGCGCAGCGTCAGCCCCAGGTACTTGGTGGTGAGATCGGTCATGTCGCATCGCTCGTTTCGGCCGCGGCCGCGGCGATGAGCACCGGCTGGGCGGCGTCGGAAGGGTCGTCGGGAACCGCCTCAACCGTGTGCGGAAGGCTCCGGCGCACCGTCGCCAGCTGCGAGTAGTAACGCCAGCGCTCGTCGGCGTCGCCCTGCAGCAACGCTCCGAGCTCGGCGGCCCGTTCGGGGTTGGTGCGAGCCAGGATCGCGAAGCGAGCCTCGCTGCCGATGAACTCGGAGACAGGCATCGTCGGGGCCTTCGAGTCGAGCTGGAAGGGCGTGCCGTCCTCGGCGGCCGACGGCGAGAACCGGTACAGCGGCCAGTAGGCCGATCGCACGGCGTCTTTCTGGTGGCTCATCGACGTCGACATCTCGATGCCGTGGGCGATGCATGTGGAGTAGGCGATGACGAGGCTCGGACCGGGCCACGCCTCGGCCTCGACCATCGCCTTGGTGGCCTGCAGGTCGTTGGATCCGATCGCGATCTGGGCGACGTAGACGTTGCCGTAGCTGCGGGCGATCGCACCGAGATCCTTCTTGCCGCTCGACTTGCCGGCCGCCGCGAACTTCGCCACCGCACCGCGCGGCGTCGCCTTCGACGCCTGACCGCCAGTGTTGGAGTACACCTCGGTGTCGAGCACGAGGATGTTCACGTTGCGGCCGCTCGACAGCACTTGGTCGAGACCGCCGAAGCCGATGTCGTAGGCCCATCCGTCGCCACCGATGATCCACACACCCTTGTCCACCAACGCCTCGGCGACTGACCGTAGATGGGCGGCCTCGAGGTCATCACCGAAGGTGTCGAGCGTCTCGACCAGCATCGCCACTCGCTGTCGTTGCGCGCGGATTGCGGCTGCCGTCGACTGATCGGCGGTGAGTAGCTCGTTCACCAGCGAGGCGTCGAGGCGGGGGGCGAGGCGTTCGAGGAGGAGGCGCGCCTGCGAGCGCTGGGCTTCGTAGCCGAGGCGCATGCCGAGCCCGAACTCGGCGTTGTCCTCGAACAACGAGTTGCTCCACACCGGGCCCCGTCCCTCGTCGTCCATGGCATACGGGGTGGTCGGCAGGTTGGCACCGAAGATCGACGAGCAACCGGTGGCGTTGGCCACGATCATCCGGTCACCGAACAGTTGCGTGACCAGCTTGATGTACGGCGTTTCCCCACAGCCTGCGCACGCACCCGAGAACTCGAACAGTGGCTGCAGCGCCTGGGAACCCTTCACCGCGTCGTGGGGGAGCGCGTCGCGGTCGATCTCGGGGATCGTGAGGAAGAAGTCCCACGAGACGCGTTCGACGTCGCGGTGTTCGTCGGCGGGCGACATGTTGATCGCCTTGTGGCGTACCTCGGACTTCGACTTGGCCGGGCAGACGTCGACGCACACACCGCATCCGGTGCAGTCGTCCGGCGCGACCTGGATCGACATCCACTGGCCCTGGACATCCTTGGATCGGAAGGACTTGGAGCGGAACCCGGCGGGTGCACCGGCCAGGGCATCGGGATCGTAGACCTTCATGCGGATTGCCGCGTGCGGGCACACTGCCGCGCACCGACCGCAGTCGATGCACACGTCGGGATCGAAGATGGGGATCTCGGATGCGATCGAGCGCTTCTCGTACTTGGCCGTCCCGGTGGGGAAGACACCGTCGATCGGGAGGGCCGAGACCGGGAGCAGATCGCCTTCGCCTGCGAGCAGGACCGCGGTGACACGTCGCACGAACTCGGGGGCGTCGGCCGGGATCGGGTTGAGGCGGGTCGTCGTCGACGTCACCGCTGACGGGATCTCGACGCGCTCCAGTGCCGCCAGCGAGGCGTCGATGGCGGCGAAGTTGCGCTCGACGATCGAGCGTCCGCGCTTGCCGTACGTCGCTTCGACGCTCGCTTTGATGTGAGCGATCGCCTCGTCGGCGGGCAGGACGCCGGAGAGCGCGAAGAAGCACGGCTGCATCACCGTGTTGATCCGGTTCGCCATGCCCGTCGCGCGGGCGACCTCGTCGGCGTCGATCACGTAGAGCGTGATGTCCTTGGCGATCAACTCGTGCTGGACCTCGGCCGGCAGGTGGTCCCACACGGTGGTGGCCGGCCAGGGACTGTTCAACAGCATCGTCGCCCCGGCCTTGGCGTACTCGACGACCTTCATCTTCTCGAGCAGGCCGAACTGGTGGCAGGCCACGAAATCGGCGTCGTCGATGAGGTAGCTGGACCGGATCGGTTGCGGGCCGAAACGCAGGTGTGAGATCGTCACCGATCCCGACTTCTTGGAGTCGTAGACGAAGTAGCCCTGGGCGAACAGGTCGGTCTCTTCTCCGATGATCTTCACTGACGCCTTGTTGGCGCCGACGGTGCCGTCGGACCCGAGGCCGAAGAACATCGCCTGCACCTCACCAGCCGGCCGGTCGTAACGGACCTCGCGGTCGGGATCGACGGAGAGGTGGGTGACGTCATCGAAGATGCCGACCGTGACGTGCGGGCGTGGGCGTTCGGCCGCCAGCTCGCGGAACACGCCGCCGACGTGGCTCGGCAGGAACTCCTTCGACGACAGGCCGTACCGTCCCCCGATGACCCGGGGCATGCCGGCCGCGAATGGCAAGGTGCCGCACGCGTTCGACTCGGCGAGGGCGGCGACGACATCGAGGTACAGCGGCTCGCCGACCGACCCGGGCTCTTTGGTGCGATCGAGCACCGCGATACTCCTGACGGTGGCCGGGAGCGCGTCGAGCAGGGCGCCGGCGGGAAATGGGCGGTAAAGACGCACGATGAGGACGCCAACCTTCTCGCCGCGGGCGGTCAGTGTCTCGACCGCTTCGGCTGCGGCTCCCGCCGCCGACCCCATCAGCATGACGACCCGCTCGGCGTCGGGTGCGCCGATGTAGTCGACGAGGCCGTAGCGGCGACCTGTGCGGGCGGCCAGTTCGTCGAGCACGTCGCTGACGATTCCGGGGACTGCCTCGTAGTGAAGGT